>NZ_CP020946.1:628256-942384 GCF_002208115.1 Bdellovibrio bacteriovorus
GCAACAACGTAAAACAGGCTGAATCTCATGAGTTTCCTCTTAGTATCTCTCCGGACCATGGGCAAGTTTATTTGCGACTGACTCAATATTAACACAGTTCGGTCCGATAGAGAAACTGAGAGGTCATATCTTATGGGTTTTGTAGGTATATTAGTTGTATTCGTGATGGTGTTCGGCGGCTTCCTTATAGCCGGCGGTAACATGTCCGTGATCATCAAGGCGGCCCCTCTGGAGCTGATGATTATCGGGGGCGCGGCCCTCGGAGCGTACATTATTGCCAATCCGATGAAGGTTATCAAAGCCGGATTCAAAATGAGTATCAAAGCAATGACGGCCAAAGGACCTCAAAAGCAGGACTACGTCGAACTGTTGCAGATGATGTTCCAGTTGTTCCAGGCTTTCCGTAAAGAAGGTCCTCAGGGTATTGAAAAACACATCGAGGAACCGGACAAGAGTGACATCTTTAAAGCTTATCCAAGTTTCATGCACAATCATCATGCGGTTCACTTTCTTTGCGACACGATGAAAATCACGCTGTCTGCAGAAATGTCCCCTTACGATGTTGATGATTTGCTGGATGCCGACATCAAAGCGATTCACCACGAAGAACACATGGCGGTTCACGCCGTGCAAACAGTGGCCGATGGTTTCCCGGGTCTGGGGATCGTTGCCGCGGTTTTGGGTATCGTTAAAACGATGGCCCACTTGACGGACGGGGTTGAAAAGATCGGTGCCTTGGTTGCAAGCGCCCTGGTTGGAACGATGTTGGGGGTTTTCGGTGCTTACGGTCTGATTGGTCCGACGGCGACGAAGATGGGTGCCGATATCGATGCTGAAGGCCGTTACCTTGGCTGTATCAAAGCGGCGATGGTGGCTTTGCAGCGTGGTGCGCCTCCGATTGTGTGTGTCGAGTACGCTCGCCGTTCTATTATGCCTGAAGAAAGACCTTCTTTTGAGGAAGTTGACAAAGCTACCAAAGAAATCAAGAAAGCAGCTTAATCATGGCAGAAAAGAAACAGACGATCGTTATCAAAAAGATCATAGTTTCCGGCGGCGGTCACCACGGGGGTTCCTGGAAGGTGGCCTTGGCCGACTTTATGACGGCCTTGATGGCGTTCTTCCTCGTTATGTGGCTGGTGGGGCAATCTGAAGAAACCAAAAAAGCGGTTTCCGATTATTTCTCCACGCCTTCTGTTATTGAATACAACTTCCAGAACTTCGGTGCTGAAATCACTCTGGAAAAACTTTTCCTGGATATTCTGAATGAGCCGTTGAAGGCCTTCCAGAGTTTCATGGAGCCGGCAGATAAAACTCCGAACCTGCTGGACATGGGCTCCACAAAAGTGGTGGCGGCTTATCTTGCGGATCAGATGACAGATGTGGCGAAGAACGTCACGGTCACTCCGGATGGGTATGACTTTGATATTCCTGACTACATGCTGTTTGAGCGTGGCACATCCACGCCGAATGCAAACTTTGTGAAAGTCATGGACAAGATCAAGGGAATCACCACCGGTTTGAAGGATGCGGATATCAAGCTGACTTCGGGTCTGTTCATTCAGGCGGTTCCGGATGGCAGTGTGATGTCGGCGAACAAGGTGGCTTCTGAGCGCTTTGACATTGTTCGTGCCAAAATCATGGCTTCACTTGAAAACAACACGGTGAATGTTTCCGGTGGCATCAGTGTGAAGGAAAAGCGCGGTGAAATTGATCCAGCCAAACTGGTTGGTTTTATCCGTGTGAAGATCGCGCAGAAAGAAATCACTTCCGACGGTCATAAGCCACGCAAGCTCGAAACCCTGTTTGGCCCGTCCCGTGTGGATATGTCTGTGTATGACAGCTTTGTGAATCAGATCAGCAACCGCAAAGCGGCTGAAAAGAAGGACCTGAAACAGCAAGTGGATCAGGACCTGAAAGAAGAAACGGGTATTACAGATCCGTTGATGCAGACAGAATAAAGAAATAATCTCCAGCCCCGTCAAATTGGGAGCTTTCACTGGTCGCGGTGAGGGCTCCTTCAAAGAAGATCACACCCCATTTTGTTCCCAGCCCGGTTCGTGCATCAAAGTACGGATTGATTGTTTCCACGTCCGGTGTGTTGTAACCGATTTCGTTATTCCACTTCCAGCCGCCGAAGACATCCATGATATTGCCGAAAGCAAAGCGTTCGGATTTTTCATGAGTGGCTTCCCAGTTGGAGTTCGTGTCGTACATGATGCGTGATTTCCACAGATTCAGATGCAGGCTGAGCAGGTCCCCATTGTGGTCGCCACCATTGTAGTACTGACTTTTGGTGTAACCGATTTCCAGTTGTGCATTCTGTGAGAAGTCCACTTTCACTTCCGCATTCATGCGCAGGTTGAAGTGGTCGTCACCATGTTCATAGTTCGTGTTCGAGCCCCAAACCCCCAGGCGGAACTGGGAGCCGAAGTTGAACCAGAATGATCCCTGCAAAGCCGGGGAGTTGTCGGATTGAGAAAGACCGTGCTCCACATAGTGGGAAAGCAGGCTCACATCACCGGACAGCGCAAAGGTTGGAGACGTGCTGGCTTTGGCGGCCGTGGCCCCCAAAGTGCTGATCAGAATAATGGCAAAAGCAATGTATCTTCGCATAGATAGTTCGCCTAATTGTGACTTAGTCCTGCCGGAAAAACAAAGTTTTCGCGCGGGGCCTGCACGGGGAACTGGACCAACAGCCCCAAGAAAGGTAGATTAGCCCGCTATGAATCTTGATTTGCCACTGAATGAATACACATATGTCGCCTTTGATACCGAAACCAGCGGAGCTTATCCGGTCGGGCATGACGTGGTCGAGTTTGGCGCGGTGAAGTGGTATAAGGGTGAAGAAGTCGGCCGTCTGCAGTTTTTGTTCAAGCCGCGCGAACTGATGACGGATTTCATTATTGGCATTCATGGCATCACCAATGAAATGGTGGCTGATGCTCCGTTGATCACCGAAAAGATCCGCGAGATTCATGAATTCTTCAAAGGCGCGATTGTGATGGCCCACCACGCTCCGTTCGATTTGGGCTTTATGGCCATTGATTTTGAAAAAAACCAACTGCCGTTGTTGCCCGAACCGGCATTGTGCACCAGCCTTCTGTCCCGTAAATGGATTCATGGCGTGGAAAACCACAAGCTGCAAACTCTGGTCAGACATCTGAATATTGATGGGGGCCAGGCTCACCGCGCCTATGACGATGCGAAGGCCTGCCTGCAAGTGGGCTTGGCGTGTTTTGCAAAGATGCCGCCAGAAATGACTTTGGCCGGAGCCATCAAAAGTCAGGGGAAGAATCTGTGGTGGAAGGATTATTCTTTGGCGTCCTTAAGCGCGCCCCAGTTTAAGTCCATCATCGAAGCGATTCAGACCAAAAAAGATGTCGATATGGTTTACGAGGGTGGATCAGACCGAGGTTCCACCCGTCGTGTGACCCCGATTGGTATTGTCAGAAATCCGGACGGGGATTACCTGCAGGCGTTCTGCCACAAGGATCAGGCGGCCAAACGTTATTATTTGAACCGCATCAGCGATGCCCAGATCATCTGGATCTAGGGCGCACGCTGGACAATGAATTTGTTATTCTTCGTCGATGTTCCAACTGAGCTTTTTCTTTTTGCCTTTGCCTGGGGCCAGACCGAAGCGTTCTTTGATTTGCTCCAGGTCTTCTTTGCGAGCGCGAACTTTCAGCATCACGCCGTTGGCTTCATAGTTTTCTGAAAGCACGCGCATTTTTGCGCGGATGTCACCGATGGCACCCTGAGTGGTGTACGGGATCAGAACATCTTCTTCGACCATGGCATTTTCAAAGTGCTTCACAAGTTTGGTGTGCAAAGCTGCGATGTCGTCAGGATTCTTTGCAGACATGAAGTGAGCTTCCGGGAACTCCTTCGCAAGTTCCGCCTCTTCTTCCTGGGACAGGCGATCACGTTTGTTGAAGATCAGCATGCTTGGGATGTCCTGCGCGCCGACCTCTGCCAGGACGGTGCGGGTGACTTCCAGTTGAGAACGGAAGGTCGGGTCAGAACAGTCCACTGTATACAACAGCAAAGAGGCATTCGCCGCTTCATCTAAAGTGGATTTGAAGGACGCCACCAGATCATGCGGCAGTTTTTTAATGAATCCGACGGTGTCAGAGACAAGCATCTTGGGGCGGGTTTCCGGATAAAGAACACGAACGGTGGTATCCAGAGTTGCAAACAGTTTGTCTGCCACCAGCACGTCACTGCCAGTCAACGCACGCATCAGGGAAGACTTGCCGGCATTGGTGTAGCCCACCAGCGCGATGGTCAGTTCCTGTTCACGGCGCGCGCGGCGAGTATCAAGTTCCTGGGAAATTGAGGCCAGTTCCTGCTTCAGTTCCTTGATGCGGTCGCGGATCTTACGACGATCCAGCTCGATACTGGTTTCACCAGCCCCTTTGCCGCCACCACCTTGACGGTCATCGCCGGCGGTGGACTCACGCATGCGTGGAGCCACGTACGTCAAACGCGCAATTTCAACCTGCAGACGGGCGGCGCGAGTGCGTGCGTGGCGACTGAAGATTTCAATGATCACCCCGGTGCGGTCCAAAACCTGGGCACCGGTGGCGCTTTCAAGGTTGCGCAACTGGGACGGGGAAAGATCGCAGTCAATAACCACAACCTGGGCTTTTTCCTGCGGAGTTGTGTCGCCGGAAGAATCCATGTCTTCAGCGCCTTCTTCAACCTCGAAGACTTCTTCGACGTCATCACCGAAAAGATCGTCTTCTTCCTCGTCTTTTTTAAAGCGAAGGGCGGCCTTGTGCTTTTTCTTAACGAAGTTCGGGCTGACTTTGCCGGTTCCACCAGTCCACTGCGCCAGCTCTTTCAGTTTGCCATCACCCAGGACGTTCGCGGTTTTTGTAGAGCTGCGACGCTGGGACATCTGACCGACAACTTCATAGCCAAGGGTTGTGACCAGACGGGAAAGTTCGGTCAAAGAACCTTTGAGTTCCTGATCTGAAGTGCGTTGAAGTTGAATGCCGACAAGGACGGCCTTAAGAGGGGTGGTTTCGTTTTCGTTCATGGCGAACGGTATAACACAGGGCTCGGCAAAATCCAGCGGGACGTCAAAAAAGTCTTTAAATTCGGGGGGATCGGCGCATCATGATGTAGCAAATACCCGGATCAAGATCCTTGGAAGCGAGGAGTCCTTAAAAGCCCGTTTATTTGCGCGGGCGCAAATAGTGGCGCACCAGTTCGCCGGTGCTTACATAAGACCCGTCCTTAAAGACACAGCGATCCAGGGCGAACCATTCCTTAGAGGCTTCAAACTCCAACAGTTCCGGTTTGCCGCCCAGTTTGCGGCACAGGTTGAAGCCGGGATTGCTTTTTTGATCCAGAATGTCCGCCGTCTTTACTTCGATATCGACAGTGAAAGCCGTGCATTTGCGGTCCTGGCAGTCTTTGGAGTAAAGTTCGGTGCGATCCTCGTTGAAGCAATAAGTCTGCGCTTCAACAACTTTGGTTTCAGCATTGTATGGCATACGGAAGCTGCCTTTTTGGCAGGTCAAATCCGCAGCAAAGACGGGCGTTGTCAGAAACAGAATCAGACTACTTAACATATGTTGCACCCTTGCCTCGTTTTACGATATCCGCTTTAGGAATCCAGATGTTGCCCTCTTTGCACTGGTAAGAAGGATCATAGTAACCACAACTGCGGCCCCAGGAATTTCTTAGCAGGTACTCGCACTGCCCGGATTTTTCATTGAATCTGCGGCCGACCAGAACACTCGCGTGCATTCCCAGTTGGGAATAGTCGCGGCGGTCGCCCAGGCCCTGTGCATCGTAACTGAGAACAACCGGATTTTTCGCGCTCAGTTGTTCATCGATTTCATCACCCAAAGATTTTTCGCGGAAGGTCCATGGAGAGGAGACCTTCAAATCTGTCTTGATGCGCTGTTTGCATGTGCGGTTGGCCATCTGGTCGATGAAATCCGCGCGCGAAGAAGTTTTCAGGATGTGTTCCAGATCCTTGGTGCTGACGTTCGGAAACAGACGGCGCGAGGTCTGATAGACCTTTTCACAGTTCGGGGCCGACCACGAAGTGATCTCGTCCCGTCCTAGTTTGTCGATCTGGGTGATCAGTTCCTGAAATTCACCGTTGATGTTGTCTTCGCTGGGGAAGTCTTTCTCAAGACAAAGGCCTTTTTCGATGGCCCCTTCCAGGGCGCTGGACGGGAAGCCGCCCTCAAGGCTGCCGGCTTTGACGCCGACGTATTTGGCCCCGGTGTTGAACAGGCTGTCGTTATAGTTGACGGCGATGTCCGCGGCCGAGATTTTCTTTTTCAGTTTGAAGGACAATACATCCGCAGCAGCAAAGGCATAACACCAGCCGATCGAATCCTGATTTCGCACCGGGCCCATTTCTTTGCTGACGTCCATGGGTTTGCAGGATTGTTTTTCGCGCGCATAGGATTTTTCAGCCTTCGCTTTCAGGCCGTTCGTGAAGGACTTCAGAATGTTCGGAGGAAAACCCAGGGCTTTACCGTAGGCGGTGTAGGCCTCGACAAATTCATTGATTCGACCTGTGTTCGCATATTGTTCCATGTCGACCTGGATGCGGTTGAATTCAGCTCGAAGTGTTTGCGTGCGCAGGGTCGGATAGAAAGTTTCAGGCACACCCAGTCTGCGGCTGGGAATCTTGCATCGCTGCATGCGACCGGTCAGTGAGTCGATCTCCATCGACATATCGTATTTTTGATAGCCCTGGGCAATCTGCTTTGCCTGAAGTTGGATGCTGGAAATGCTGCAGTTATCGGCATGAGCCTGTGGGAAAGGAAAAGCCGTCAAAAATAGGATTACGATCAATGTGCTGCGCATGATTTGTTTATCGGAATTCAGAGCGAAAACCTGTGGATTTACGCGGAAATCAGGACCAAAAGAGGGGCTAGCCCTCTTCTTTGTATTCGATGACGTTTACGGTGCGTTCTTTTTTAATCTGATGCAGGCGTTTGTTGATCTCGTCCGCCAGTTCTTCGAGATGTTTGAACTCGTCCCCGGTACGAAGTTTCAGATGGGCGTCTGCCTTGCCTTCCAGGGCCTGATGCAGGAAGCGCTCAAAAGCATAAAGGGGACCGGCGATGCGGTGGGAAATCAGACGGCCCACCGCAAACAAGATCGCGCAGAACGCAACTGAGATGATCATGAACGTGATCACAAACGGCACCAGGAATTTATTCAGCAAAAAGGCGTTGTTTCCCACCAGTTCCTGAATCGTCACACGCATGTAGGTATAGGAAAACACCGAGCAGATCAGTGTCAGGCTTAATCCCACACCCATCAGGATAAAGCAGTACTTCAACTGAAACGGCATGTTCACCCAGTACTGTTTGCGCACGTTGTTTTCGGGCCACAGCAGTTCGCCTTCACGAATGATGGCATAGACGATCAGTCCATACCCCACCCACTGCAGGGCATCGGCGACGTTGAAAGCCGGGCTGGACAAGGACGGCGTGCCGACCACGATAAAGTCCACCACGTAACCCCAGATGATGCGGTCGGTGACGTTCCCGATGATGCCGCCAATCAGAATGGAAAGACCCGAGCGCAAAGTGAGGGATTTAATTGGAAGCAGGTATTGAATCAAAGCATAAGTCGCCAGCAAAAACGCGCCACCCGTGGAAAGGGACACGATACGCAGCACCGATGGCAGATCCGAGAACAGTCCCAGCATAGCCCCATGGTTATGATGAAGAACGAAGTGCACAGGACCATAGGATTTCAACTGCGTGATTCCTGTTGCCCAGATCTTGGTGATGCGGTCCAAGGACCACGTCGCCAGAAGTGGCAGAATCACAATTAGCCATTCACGTTTTTTCATGAACTTCAGTCTAACAAGTGACTGTTGGACTTGCGAAAGAAAAACAAGAACATTACCATCGTCCAGACACTTGGTTTTTATGAGGAGAGTTGAGTGAAAGCTTTATTGATTTCTTTGGTCGTTGCGCTGATTTCTTTCAACGTTCACGCGGACGATAAGTTTAAGGATATATCCAAAGAGTTTGAGGCGCTGGCTAAGAAATACGGGGTTAATTCCAAGGATCTTGGGATTTATGCGACGATCGGGGAAGGCGAAGAGCTGAAAACGGTTTTGGATGTGAACGGGAACAAGATGATGGTCCCGGCCTCCATTTCAAAAATTGCGACGGCTTCGGCGGTTTTGGCGTCATTTCCTCCGGGGACTAAATTCAAAACTCAGCTTTTGATCGGCGGGGACCTGAAAAACGGAACTTTGAAAGGGACGTTGTATCTGAAAGGGGGCGGGGATCCTTCGTTCGTCTCTGAAAACATGTGGTATCTGGTCAATGCTTTCACCCGCACTAAAATCAAAAGAATTGAAGGCGATATCGTCGTTGATGACTCTCTGTTCGACAATGTCCGATACGACATGAGCCGTCAGAAAGAGCGTGTGGATCGCGCTTATGATGCTCCGGTCGGGGCGATGAGCTTTAACTGGAACTCCGTGAACATTTTTGTGCGTGCGAACGGGGCGGGGAACGGTGCTGACGTCACCATTGATCCGGAAAATGACTATATCCGTCTGGTGAACAAGGCAAAAACTGTGGGCGGTTCAGCGAACAATCTGCTGGCAGATCGCCAGGAGGACAAAAAATTCCCGGGTGATGTGATTCACGTGGGAGGCAGCATTGGTCAGGGTTTGAAGGAAGTGGTGGTCTTTAAAAACATCACGCAGCCGGACCTTTGGGCAGGGTACAATCTGAAGGCTTTCCTGGCACAAAGAGGAATTCAACTCACCGGTACGATCAGGAACGGTGTCACACCAGAGAAAGCAGAACTTGTCGCTGAATCGGAAAGCAAACCGATTGAGCAGATGGTGGCCGACATGAACAAGTTTTCAAACAACTATGTTGCCGAGATGCTGACCAAGAATCTGGGTGCGGTGAAAAAAACAAAAGGCGCAACACTGGCTGACGGCGTGCTTGTTATCAATGAGCACATGCAAAGTCTGGGTGTTCCCGCGGATCAATACAATCTGGAGTCACCTTCAGGTTTGTCGCGCCAGAACAAACTGTCATCATTCGCGATGTG
This sequence comes from Bdellovibrio bacteriovorus, assembly GCF_002208115.1. Classification (NCBI taxonomy): domain Bacteria; kingdom Pseudomonadati; phylum Bdellovibrionota; class Bdellovibrionia; order Bdellovibrionales; family Pseudobdellovibrionaceae; genus Bdellovibrio; species Bdellovibrio bacteriovorus. Next base: position 637,326 of record NZ_CP020946.1, read on the forward strand.
GAAGGTCCTGCAGCATTTACGCAACGACTTCCGGGTCCAGCCGGAGTTCCTGACATCCTTGCCGATCGCAGGGGTTGATGGCACGCTTAAAAAACGCATGAAGAATTCCCCGGCAGAACGTTGGGTGCGTGCGAAAACGGGATTCCTGACAGGCGTGGTCTCATTGGCGGGTTATGCGGGTTTGGAGGACGGGCGAGTTGTGACTTTCTCTTTCGTTTACAATGGTTCCACGGATGAGACGAAGATTCGCGCGTTTTTTGATAATTTACTTATCTATCTTGTAAAATAAGCCGATTGAAATGGTGGAAGGTGGACCTCCCATGATGAAACTCAGTGTCTCAGTTCTATACGTTTTTATGCTAGGCGCTCCTGTGGCAATGGCCCAGGGGAATATCGCCGAGCAAGTGGTGCCGCAGGTGCTGGGAAGAAGCCCGGAAGAAAGCCGTCCTTGGCGTGCTCCGGTATTCTCTGACCAGGCTGCCTCCTTGGGTTACCATGAGACCGCTTTCTCCATCCCAAAGGGCATGGACAAGCAAGTTCAGTTCTGGATTGATATCTACACAAAGTATTCCACCAATCAGGGCGTGATTCACGATTCTGAAAATGTTGAGAAGGTTTACGAGATCGTTGATCTGACGGGCCTGACAACAGAGCGTGCGAAGCAAAAGCGCGTCGATGAAGTAAAAAAGGAAATTGCGCTGAAACTGAACTCGCCGGAAGCGGCGGATCGTCTGCGTTTCCAACTGGGTCAGAAGGACCGCATGCAGGATGCGATCTTCTATTCCGGCCGTTATCTTGAAGACATGGAAAAAATCTTCCGCGATGCCAAAGTTCCGGTGGAACTGACGCGTCTGGCGTTTGTTGAAAGTTCTTTCAACATCATGGCGCGCTCCAAAGTGGGGGCCAGTGGTCTGTGGCAGATCATGCCTTACACGGCAAAACCTTATAAAATGATTTCTGCGACCGTGGACAACCGCAATCACCCGATGGAAGCCACAAAACTGGCGGCGAAACTTCTTCGTCAGAACTATTCCATGCTGAACTCCTGGCCGCTGGCGGTGACGGGTTACAATCATGGTCCCACAGGTGTGCGCAAGCTGACTGAAAAGTACGGCACACGTGAACTGGGTCAGTTGGTGACGGATGTAAAATCCAGCAAGACCTTTGGTTTTGCGTCCCGCAACTTCTATGCAAGCTTCCTGGCGGCATTGGAAGTGGAAAAGAACGCGGGCAAGTATTTCGGTTCTGTGGTGTGGTCCAAGCCGCTGGATTCCCAGGATCTGAGGCTGCCGGTGTCTGTGAAGTACAAAGAGATCGTGGCCTGGTTTGATGGCGATGACCGCAAGGCGCAGATCTTCAATCCGCACCTGACCTTCAAGGCCCGTAAAGGCCACCCGATCCCGGCTAAAACTGTGATCGCGGTTCCAAAGGACAAATACAATGTCGCTTTGATCACCCTGGCCCGCCGTGACCGCATGGTGGCGATGGAAGATAAAAGAAAATAGAAATCAGAGATTGGAAATTGGAATAAAAAAAAGCCGGGATTGTCTCCCGGCTTTTTTATTTTCGAATGTACGGATGGCTTAGATGAAATCGCCTTTACTGCGATTTACTGCCGCCACCGGAGCGGGACCGCCCAGATCCAGATACTTGTGGAAGAGCTGGTAGATCTCTTCAACCACGGCTGTATCGTGGATGGCGGTTGGATTATCGATCGCCATCGTATTGGTCAGGCCGATGAAGGCGTTAACCATGATGTAAGAGATCTTTTCCATGTCGCGGCCCGGGATCTGTGGAAGGTTGTAGCGGACAACCTCCTGGAAGAAACGGATTGTCTCGGACATATAAGCAGCTTCGGCAACATAGTACTGAATGGTGGTCAGTTTAGAGCGAAGTTCCGAGTTGCGACGAGTGGTTTCAACAGCCAGTTCAATCATGCCTTTCACACGCTGCTCGGGTGGCAGTGGGGAAATAGCGCGCATTTTTTCGCTGAAGATGCGTTTGTCTTCTTCAAGGATGTTTTTCACAACCGCTTGTACAACAGACTCTTTGTTACCAAAGAACTGATACAGTGAACCGATGCTGACACCGGCTTCTTTGGCGATTTTGTCAGTCGTGATGGAGTAGAAACCTTCACTAACCAGAAGGCGAGAGCATGCATCCAGGATTGTTGCTACTGTCTGGCGAGAACGTTCTTGTGTGGGAGCCTTTACAATAATCTTAGTTTTCTTCGTTTTTTCTTCAGATGACATCATGTTCACGGAAAACCCTTTCTGAGGACCTAGTTCCATGAGGACAGAATAGGATTGAGTGGACGCGGGGGCAAGTCTGGTTTTTTGCAAACCTGTAATGTTTGTAAATAAATAATGAAGAAAAACGCGAGGTTTTATTCGCTGTAGGCTTGAGCGTCCTGAAGAACCTCAGGACCCCACATCACAGTGTCGCCGGAGCTGATGTAGTTCTGAAGAAAGTTCGACAGATCCGAAGCGCCTTCGTTCAGCCAATACATCACACAATCAGAATTGGTTGAATGGGCTCCATGAGCCGTGTCCTGATGAGCCGTGACCATCGGAACGCCGTTGTTCACAAATCCCAGGGCGTGACCCATTTCATGCACCAGCGTGCTTTGCTCAACGTATTTCGGGACTATGCCGTTGGGGTTTGCCCCCGAGCTGCGCACGACATCCTTAAAGATCGCGATGATGGGTGTGCCGCCAAGGCTGACACCAATGACTCCGGTTTCAGGGCCGGATCCGGTGCTGTAGTTTCCGTCCAGGAAATAAAGATAGAAACGGGATTCAGCACTGGTGGGAAGCTGACTGTGATACTGCTTGTGCAGATTGACGATATCGATGCCGGTCCATTCCGTTTTTCCCTGCGCCGGGATTGCCGTCATTTCAGCCAGAGTTTTTGGAACAGCGATGGCCGGGGCAGAGCTGCGGTACTGAAAGATCGCCGTCAGGTTGTCTTCCAGAATCTGCCAGTAGTTCATTCCGCCGGCTGTGGTGCCGGTGAAAGGCTCGGACCCTGTTTCATAATAAATCTCCATCGAGATTTTTGCCGTGCTTTTGAAATAGATGCGGGAGTTTGAATAAGGGAAGCTGGATTCAGAACCAGAGCTGCCACCGCTGCAACCAGCGGCCAGAAAAACACAGATTGTAACAAAAGATCCCAGCAACGTCTTAACCACAGATTCATTTTAGACTGGCTGGCCGCCGTTGCCTAGATCTGGTTTCAAAACCGGACAATGTTACTGCAGTTCCTGCTCGCAATAAACCTGGGCGCGCTCTTCATTGGCTGGATAGCTCATGGATTTGGCCAGTTTCTGGCATTGTTTCTTGGTGATCGTGCGGTTGTACTTGCGCAGGCACTCCCAACGGGCCTCATCGCCCGTATCCGGGAATTCCATCAGTTTGGTGATGGAGTGACATTCTTTTAGATTGGATTGCTGGCGCAGATCGTACAGGCACACCAGACGGGCTTCTTCTGCGTTGGTGGAATACTCCATAGAGGACGCGACACCCAGGCACTGGGTCACGCTGATTTGGTTCTTTTTCTGCTTCAGGCATTTCAAGCGCAGATCATCGCGCTGATCCATGGCAAGTTTCGTGGACTTGGCCACATGGCAAAGTGGGGCGGCCTCCGCACGGAAAGCACCCAACCCAATAATCGCAGCTACAACCAACAAGAGCTTCATCATGTTCGCACTCCAATAAGCACTGGTGTCCTAATCAGCAAGGTTCTGGCCAGATTTATATGCAAATAAGAGCGGTCTGAAATCAAATGACTGTCTCATAATTTGACAGTCGACATTCTTTGGAAGCGCCAGGCGTCCTTTAACAGGGCCTGACGCCGGGGCTGCGGGGCACAGCTTAACGAGCTTCCACAGAGGCATCAACGGCGGCCTGGGCATTGACCAGACCCGAACCGTAGCGATTGTCGCCGTTCGGAAGAATCGGCGTGGCGGTTTTCATCAGCAAAGTCTTCACTTCGGAAGGCTTTAATTTTTTATTGGCCGCCTTCACCAAAGCAGCAACGCCAGCGACATGTGGGGTCGCCATCGAGGTGCCGAAGGTTTCTTTGTAACTTGTGAGATCTGACTTCAGGCTGACCAAAGTATTTGGGGATCTTTTGATGGCGGCGCGGATTTTTTCCCCTTCAGCCTGCTCGACAAAAAAGCCCACCGCAAACAGCACGTTGTCTTGTTCAAACAGACGCGTTTCGATCAGGCCCGGTCTGTTGTTGGCGACAATCACGCTGGTGGCGCCGGCGCGCATGGCATTGCGGATCTGGTCCTCAATCGGAGTGACGCCGCTTAAAGTGACCAGCACGTGCTTGTCTTTGACGTCTTTCCCGGCAAAGTCTGCGAGCTCTCCCAAACCGCAGTCCACAACAGGGCGGGTCTGCTCCAGGTACGGAGTTGCGGTGCCCTTAAAGTGATAAGCTTTAAGAGTCTGCGGTCCATGGGTGTCATTAAGGGTCACCGTGCTGAAACGGCCCGAGCCCACGGGGATTGTTGATACGATTTGAACTCCAGGCGCCACCACGGCCACTTCCGGTCCGTACTGGGAAAACACCGCGTGCTTCAGGTTCTTGTCAACGGCACCCACTGCGATCACAGACGGGGCGGAGGCGGGGAAGTAGACTTCGTTGATGCCATAGTTGCCGGTTGCTGCCACCACGGTGATGCCGGCCTGATCTGCACGCAACAAAGCGGCTTTTTCCGCAGGGGACCCGCTTGGGCTTCCCAAAGAAAGATTCATCACGTCCACTCCCTGATCAATCCCCCAGGAAATGCCAGCGACGATGGCGGTGTTGGAACAACCTGAATCCACACAGACTTTGGCGGCCAGCAGTTTTGCATTCGGTGCAACACCGGAAAAGCCACTGCCATCTTCTGCAGCGGCAATGGTGCCGCCCACATGGGTGCCGTGACCGGTGCGGTCGTAGAAATCATTGATGCCATCTTCACCCGTGAAGTTGCGGCCTCGTTCAAAGTTCGGCGCCAGCGAAGGATGAGACGCATTCATTCCGCTGTCCAACACCAGAACGCGGATGCCCTCGCCTTTGTTGGATTTGCTCCATGCTTGCGGGGCTTTCACCGCTTCAAGACCCCAAGGGGTGCCGGGATGAACGACATCGATGTTGGCAAGAACCGCGCCCTCACTGATGCGTGGGGGAGCCGGATGGAAGTATTCTTTTTCGACATACGCCACGCCCGGAGCGGATTTCAGGCGTTCGATGTCAGCGGGGTTTTCCGTGTCGACGATGAAGGTGTGAAGTTGCGGAAGACTTTTTTCGATCGTGCCGGGCAGGGACTGGGACCACGTGCCACGGGTGCTCAGTGTGCGCTGGAAAGCCGAGGCATCTTTCATCATCACAATCGCGCGTGCCGCCAGGGCCTGGGAACTGGTGGAAAGAACGAGCAGAAAAGAAAAAAAGGTGAACTTCATGGGTCAGAAGTTCACCTTTTCGTGTCTATATGTAAAGGGGCTGTCGGGGCCTCGTGAAAGCTTTTCCCGGGTGTCAAAACACTTTACGGGGAGTTTTCTCTTTCAAAGCTTCCTCGACCCAGAATTGCACGCCATGGTGATCCTGGATGTTCTTCATATAGGCTTTGACCATTTTGTCTTTGATCTGAATTTTGTAAGACAGGAAACGGAAGACAATCGGCGCAAAGAAGGCATCGGCGATGCAGAAATCACCAAACAGGTAAGGCCCTTCGCTGACTTTCAAAGCCGTGGTCCACATTTCCAGGACACGGTTGATGTCGGCGATGGTTCCTGGAGTCAGATGGCGGATTTCTTCAGAGTGTTTCAAATCCATGCTCAGTTGGGAGCGCAGGGAGGCAAAACCGGAATGCACTTCCGCCGCGTAAGTGCGGGCCAGCGCGCGGGCCCCGATGTCTTCAGGCCACAGTTTGGCTTCCGGGGAAAGCTCATTCAGGTATTCGGCAATCGCCAGGGAATCCCACAGGATAATTTTACCTTGTTTCAAAGCCGGCACTTTTCCGGATGGAGAGAACTTGGCGATCTGAGCCGCCGTTTTCGGCTGATCCAGGGTGATATTGATTTCACGGAATGGCAGGCCGGATTGCACGGCCACCAGCCACGCCCGCATGGACCACGATGAAAAGGTTTTGTCTCCGATGATCAGGTCAAAATACGGTTTGTCGCTGTGAACGTGATAGGCCACTTCAATACCTCCGGGTATGGGAATGGCCTAGAGTGTAGTCTTACGCAGCCGCCTCGGCAAGGGTCAGCTCAAATGGAGGCGGCGAGGCAGAAGTTTGAGCAAGTTTTTCGGCTTTGTGGTGAGTGTATTTTTCCCACAGCTTGCGCACCCAGTGGTGAGTCAGTGGATTTTCAAAGGTTCGCTCAACTTTTTTCTCAAAGACGGCAATCGCGCATTTGTAATTCATTTTTTCGACGTGACCCTGGATGGTGGCTCCCAGTCGTTCACACATGGAATCGACCTTTAAATCCACGCGCGGGGTTCCGACGACAAAGTCCGCCGGGGACTGATCCATATAGAACAAACCCAATCCCGTCAGAATTTCCCCCCAGGGGATTTCCTGGGACTGCTTGCGCCACAGCGGGGCCAGGGTGAAGTATTCCATCGTCATGATCTTGTTGCCTTGTTTGGTCACTGATTTCACAAACTGCGGATCGAGTTCCTTGAAATAGTTGTGATTTTGATGCGCACGCAGATTCAGATCGAAAGTGGTGAAAAGATTGAATCCGACAATTTCGTTTTTATACAGCAGCACGCCGGCAGCATGGCAGCGGAAGAAATCATCGTGATCAAGTTCAACGCCGGCGCGGTTCAGGACACGCCCGAAGGTTTCCTCCCACAGTCCGTAAACTTCGTTCAGAAGTTCTTTTTGAGAATCGCACACGTGGTGAAGCGGAATGATTTGATAGCTGATTTTTGGCATACACCAAGCATGAAGTCGGTCCGGCATCTTCTGACAGTCCAATTGATTTTTTTTGGACCTTTGCTAAGTAAATTTCAAATATTCCATGTTGAACGACAATAAAAAAGGCGACTTGCGCCGCCTTTTTCAGAGTTAATTTTGATTCGATAAACTAGGGTTTGAAGATTGGACCGTTGCCATCAAGCACGCGATAAGGATTGTCAGCGTATTCGATCATGTAAAGAACCGGCTCCAGATTCTTTCTTTGCACCTCAGGAATGATCTGCGCACCGGGATAGAATCCACCCGAGCCCCAGCCGCTGTTGGCCGGATCCAGTTCGAAGGTGAAGGAAATGATCTTGTGTTCACCGTAAGACCAGTCTGTTGTGTCACCGCTGGCGATATACAGACCTGAAGACTGCTTCGGTTCGTAGCCGTTCCACTCCGCCATTTTTTTTGCCATCACTTCGTGAACTTGTTTGTCACGGGTGTTGGAGATTCCTTCGTACTGGTGGCCCCAAGGATAAAGAATCAGTTGCGAGAACGTGTGGAAGGAAAGAAGGCTTGTGATGTTCTCGTGGGACTCAACATAGTTTTTGATGGCCTGGGTTTCCGGTTCACTGAAGGCTGCAGGTCCGCGGAAGGTGTCACTGTTTGGATTGGTGCTGGCTCCGCCGCCGCCCCAGCCGTAACCATAGTTGCGGTTCAGATCCACACCATAAGTTCCGTTGCTGTTTTGTTTGCGGTTCTTTCTCCAGGATTTATAGCTGCCGGTGGAAATGTCGAATTCCGCTCCGTCAGGGTTCACCATCGGGATGAAGTGCAGATCGCGGGCGTTGATCAGGCGCTGGATGCGCGGATTGCCGTTGGCGTACTCGGTCAGAAGGTACTGCACATAATAAAGAGGCAACTCGATGGACAGATGCTCACGCGCATGGTGACCGCCCATAAAAATCGCCGCTGGCAATGTGTCTGCATTGGCAAGATCGCCGGAAATGCGGATGGCCCAGATGTCACGGCCTTCAACCGACTTCCCGATGGAATTCATCTGGGAAATATCCGGGTGTTGGGAAGTCAGAGCTCTTAGTTTCTCGGTCATTTCTGCATAGTTATGGAAGGCGGCATCTTTGGCCGGGAAATCCATGGCGTCAGTCATCGGGAAGCTGACTTCAAGCAATCCCAGTTTCTCGACGGCGTTTTTTTCTTCCAGGCTGCCGACGGCGATGACGTAGTCTTCACGCGTGGCTTCGATGGAAGCGCCCGTGTTGGCAACAAGGCTTCGCTGGAATTTGTCTTCGGCGCGAACCTTCATCCAGTATTGAGTGGTATCTACGGATTGTGCATTTTGCAGCGGCAAAAAGCTGATAGCGGAAATGGCAACAGCCGCCATCCACATGGTGGTCTTCTTCATAACCCCTCCTTGGGCTTCTGAGGCAGAACTCAGATACCATATTGTGAGAGGTTTTTGTGTTAGGGTACAAGGCTTAGGTAGGGGAGCTGAGACTAAGGTCTAGGTTCGGGACCGCAGAAGCGGTCCACGAGGATCTGCAGTCCTTATCGCAGAAAAATACATGCACTGAGTTTGTCGTGAAGAATGTCTGTTACCAGCGGATGGGTTCGGCTTCGATTTCGACGCCGAACTGAGTGTGAACGTCCGAAGACACCTGGCGAGCGAGCTTCCATACGTCGTCGGCGGTGGCGCCGCCGTGGTTGACCAGCACCAGGGCCTGCTTTTCGTACATGCCCACAGGGCCCAGTTTTTTGCCCTTCCAGCCGGCGCGATCAATCAGCCAACCGGCTGCAAGCTTGAAGCGGTCTTCGTAAGGGAAGCTGACAAGGTCATTGTGTTTGGAAAGCAAACCATCGCGCAGCTCTTTGCTGACAATCGGGTTTTTGAAGAAGCTTCCGGCATTGCCGATGACTTTTGGATCGGGCAGTTTGCTTTGGCGGATGTTGATCACGGCCTGAGCGATGTGGCGGGGATCTTGCGGCCAGTTGTTGCGTTCAACCTCTTTGCGGATGTCGCCGTATTCCAGGTGCAAGGTGTTTTTCTTTGGCAGACGGAAGGTCACATCCCAGATCAGATAGCGGCCCGCGCCTTCTTGTTTGAAGTAACTGTCGCGGTACGAGAAGTGGCATTCTTTGTTGCTGAAGATTCGTGGTTCGCCCGTTTGCAGATCCAGAGCATGGACTTCCCACAGGGTGTCTTTGACTTCCACGCCGTAAGCACCGATGTTTTGAATCGGAGCGGCTCCGACTGTGCCAGGAATCAAAGAAAGATTCTCAAGGCCCCAATAGCCTTCTTCCAAAGTCCACTGAACAAAGTCATTCCAGATTTCTCCGGCCTGGGCTTTCACGAACCAGTAATCCGGATCTTCATGAATCAACTTACGACCGAGGTTAGAGACCTTCAGCACCAGGCCTTCAATCTGAGAAGGCAATACCAGATTGCTGCCGCCGCCTAGAATCTTCCAGGGAAGCTTTTTTAGGTCAGGATTCATCAGCAGGGTGGACAGATCCGCAGGGGTATACAGCTCCACAAAGTGCTCTGCTTGAGAGCGCAGTTGAAGGGTGTTGGAAGAGCTGAGGTCGTGAGAGTTTTGGATCTGCATGATCCAGAGATCTTATTAGAAGGCTCCGGCTTTGGCCATCATTCTTTCAAGGATTTGATCCTTGTTGATAAAGCAAATGCCCAGGCCCAGTCCTTTGCTCCATATCACTTCGGCCGCCACGTTGTGCGTACGATCGACAGTGTCTAACTTGACTGTAAGGTTCAGAAGGTCCCCTTTTTGCGGGACATAGTCTCCTTGCGAGACTTCCAGAAAGGCGCCGGTCTGCGAAATATTACGAAGCTTGGCCACCAGAATGCCAATGTGGCCGTACACTTCGATCGAAGCCATCTCTTTGGTTCTGAATCGTTTCGCGGTCTGGGAAGAACTCATAAGGCACTCCGGGATTAGCGTCTTACCTCTATTCTCGGAAAAAATATCGCGTTGGTAGAGTCCAAATTGAATCAGTCTCAAGATGGGACTTGATTCTGGACCCTACTTGCGCAAGTACGTCAGAAACGAAAAAGGAATAGGCGTTTCGATGTCACGTCGCTCGGTCTGAGTGAACACCTTTTCGTCGATTTCAGGGTAATAAGTGTCCCCCGGAAATTCACGATGGATCAGGGTCAGATAGATTTTGTCGGTGATTGGCATCGCTTGTTTGTAGATTTCGCCGCCGCCAATAATGAATACTTCATCGCCCCACTTTGCCGTCAGGGGTTCTGCGTGTTTTACCGCTTCTTCGATGGAAGAAACAAAAACCACAGGGCTTGATTCGGTGGAATTAAAACTTTGTTTGGACGGATCGCGGGTTACCACAATGTGATAGCGGTTGGGAAGGGCGCGGCCGTTGAAAGAATCAAACGTCTTGCGCCCCATGATCATGATATGACCCTTGGTGGTTTCGCGGAAGAACTTCATGTCCTCGGGCAGATTCCAGGGAAGTCCCCCTTGCGCGCCGATAACACGGTTCTGCGAACAGGCCACCACATGAGTCAAAATCATACTGCCACCTCAGCCTTGATAGCCGGGTGCGGATCGTAACCGATGATTTCGATGTCTTCGTAAGTGAAGTCGAAAAGATCTTTCTTGGCCGGGTTCAGTTTCAACTGAGGCAGTGGACGGAATTCACGGGTCAGTTGCAGGTTCGCCTGTTCAAGGTGATTCAGGTAAAGATGCGCATCACCCAGGGTGTGAACAAAGTCACCCACTTCAAGATCGCAAACTTGCGCGATCATATGGGTCAGCAATGCGTAGCTGGCGATATTGAACGGCACACCCAGGAAGATATCAGCACTGCGCTGATACAGTTGGCAGGATAGTTTTCCGTTCGCCACATAGAACTGGAAGAAAGCGTGACACGGTGGCAATGCCATCTTGTCTACGTCACCCGGGTTGAACGCTACCACCAGCATGCGGCGGGAGTTCGGATTCTTTTTGATTTGCTCGACGACGTTGGTGATCTGATCGATGGTGCGACCGTCAGCGGTTTCCCAGGAGCGCCATTGTTTTCCGTACACCGGGCCCAGGTTGCCGTTTTCATCTGCCCATTCATCCCAGATCGTCACTTTGTTGTCGTGAAGATACTTGATATTGGTTTCGCCTTTCAGGAACCACAGAAGCTCATGGAAGATAGAGCGCGTGTGAAGTTTTTTGGTGGTCAGCAGAGGGAAGCCCTCTTGCAGATTGTAGCGCATCTGATAACCGAACATGGAAATGGTGCCGGTGCCGGTACGGTCCTCTTTTTTCACACCATGTTCTAGAACTGTTTTGATGAGATCGTGATACTGCTTCATTCTGCCTCCTTGCGGGTACCGTACTGTGGGAAAGTTATGGTCCCTTTGTCGCTGAACATTCTATTTTAGCTTCTTGCCTTGTCCACGTGAAAAATAGTCCCAGATGAATTTGCCGCAGGGGCCAAGCTCCTTGGAGCCATGTCGACCAATAGCGGCGTGCAGAGGGATGGGTTTTAATCCCAGTGTCACGAGGGATTTTTGCTTGATTTCCTCTTTAATTGCGAAATCAGGCATGCGCCCATAACCCAGGCCACCTTCCAAAAAGACTTTCTTCGTCTGCAGATCCTGAACGCTGATGGTGTTTGCCGGATTCACAACACCTCCGGAGCGATTGGAGCTTTTCACTGTGCTGGAAAGAACAATCTGAGGATATTTCTTCAGACCCTCGGTGGTGGCTTTTTTCAGCTTCGCCAGCGGATGCTTGGCAGCGCAGACCATCACCATGTTCACAGTGAAAAGCTCCTCAGTGATGAGAAGCCCTTTGTCGTTAAAAATCGTGCCCAGGGAAATGTCGGCGTGATCCTCCAGCAAATGTTCATCGGCACTCAGAACATCGTGAATAATTTTGATCTCCGTCTGGGGGAAACGGGAGGAGAATTCCTTCAGCGCACTGACCAAATTCGGGAGGGGCCACAGAGCGCTGACGGCCAGACGGATGATCGGTTCATGTCCTCTTTTCAATAGTTCTGCAGTTTCCCCCAGTTCATCGAACTGAAGGATCAGGTCGTCGGCTTTCTTTAAGAAAGCGCGGCCCTGAGGGGTCAAGGTCGGGCGGTACTGGTCACGGCTGAAAATTTTAAAGCCCAGCTCACCTTCAAGGGTGCGCATGGCATAACTGACCGCGCTTTGTGCGCGATGCAATTCCTGGGAAGCGGCCCGGAAGCTTCCCGATTTAACTATGGTTTGAAGTACTTGCAGTTGATCCAGTGTCATACCTCAGAAAGTATATCAAAAAATTAGATCATGTTAATCAAAAAATTATAATTTTTTTAGATCGTCTAGTTGTGTAATATTATTTACGAAGAAATGGAGTTCCTGCCGAAGCTAGAGCAGACAACCAACAACCAAGTCTCCATTTCAAGTGGGAGGTCATTATGATGTATCAACGCAAATCCGAAGACAGAGGCTACGCAGAGTTCGGTGGCTGGCTGAAATCCATGCACACGTTTTCTTTCGCCGACTACTACGATCCAAAGTTCATGGGTTACCGTGACTTGCGTGTGATCAATCAGGACTGGATTGCAAAATCTTCCGGATTCCCTGCACACCCGCACCGTGACATGGAGATCATCACCTACGTGCTGAAAGGCGCCGTGGAGCACAGGGACAGCCTGGGTAACGTCGGTCAGATCAAAGCCGGAGAAATTCAAACGATGCACGCCGGAACCGGCATGCGCCACAGCGAATACAATCCGTCCGAGACTGAGGACCTTCAACTGTTCCAGATCTGGATCATGCCTGACGTGGTCGGAGCGACACCGGGTTACACCCAGCAGTCCTTCACCCGTGAACAGAAATTGAATCAGTTCAAGCTGATCGTTTCCAAAGACGGTCGCGAAGGCAGTCAGAAGATCAACCAGGATGCGGATCTGTATGCGTCGGTCTTTACCGAAGGTTATGAACAGGAATTCGCTTTACGTTCCAAACGTGGAGCCTGGCTGCAATTGGCCGAAGGTGAACTGGAAGTGAACGGTCAAATTCTGAAATCAGGGGATGCCCTGGTGGTGGAAGAAGAAAACCTGAAGATCAAAGCTTTAAAAGAAACTGAATTCTTGCTCTTTGACCTGCGCTAGGTCTTAAAACGAAAAAAGGCGGAGTGAATGCTCCGCCTTTCCTATTTCACTCACTGTTGGGACTAGTGATGGTGGTGATGTTCCTCTTTTTTGGTCTCCACGCGGGGGATGACTTTGAAGTCGAAGGATTCAACCTTGCCGTTCACTTTCAAAGACACTTTCAGTGTCTCGTCGGCTTTGACTTCGCGGGTGGGGTCAAACAGCATGATGTGGTTGCCGCCGGGTTTTAGTTCCGCGGATTTCTTCGCCGGGATGGTCAGCTTTTCCACCTTCTGCATGGCCATGCGACCGTCTTTTTCCACGGTTTCGTGCATTTCAACTGCTTTGAAGGGCTCGATCCTTTCAACCGTGACAGTCACTTCCTTGTCGGTCGTGTTGGTGATCACGCCATAACCTGCTGTCGCATTGGTGCCTTTGATTGGCGCAAAGATGCGGGCGTCAGAAATAGTGACTGGGGATTTCGCGGCAAACGCAACAGGGCTCAGTGCCGCTGTCAAAGCTGCAAGTACGATGGCTTTCATAGGTTCTCCTTAATTTTAGTTGTAATTTCATCGGCAGAGCGCGGGCTTTGGATGCTGTCGACGACAATGCCTTTTTTATTCAAAAAAAATACGCGGTCGGTGTGCGAGATCGAATAGCCCAGATAGGACTTCGGATCTTTTTCCACGATGTAGCTGGCGCCAAAGGGTTTGATCGCGGCATCGATTTCAGCCGTGGTGCCAGTCAGGCCGATAAATTCCGGATTGAATTGGTGAGCGTAAACAGACACCGATTCTGCCGTGTCGTTTTCAGCATCCACGCTGATAAAGATCAGTTGAACATTTTCACGTTCTTTGTCCGTCAGTTGTTTGAAGGCCTGGGCAGAATAACTTAAAGCCATCGGGCATACGTCCGGACATTTTGCGTAACCAACATAAAGAAGATTCAGCTTTTTTGCGTTTTCAGAAAACTGCCACGTCTTACCGTTGTGGTTCAGTTTAAAGTCGCCACCCATTGTTGGCGGACGCTGAGTGTACCAAAGTAGAAAAGCCAAAAGCCCCAGGGCGGATAAGGCCGCGACAAGCGAGCGAATTAACTGTGTTTTTATCGAAGTCTTCATCCCCCCAGTTATAGAGAATTCAGCCCGGTTCGCCAAGGTGTAGAATGTCAGACGCAACATCAAATTGCGGGGGAGTTTTCTTTTGACTTTCATCTGCGGCCTTCGTAAGTTGGCCGGGTAGTTAGGGAGTAGTCGCAATCTTTCCCAAGATTTGATTTAAACCGACATACTGAGTGATGAACTCCGGTTTAAATGCCTAAGGACCCAAAAGTCCTTCTGTTGACGAGACTGACACGAGTGTTTTTAACAAAGCACCGTGTGGTCTCGTTTTCTTTTTGAAGCAAGCCCCCACGGTCATAACCGTATCGAGGGCACATGGAAGCAATCATCAATTCATTCTTACTGGTGGCCGCCACAGAAATGGGCGACAAAACTCAGCTATTGGCGCTGGTTCTGGCATCAAAGTTCAAGAAACCATGGCATGTGATGGCCGGGATTTTCACAGCAACAGTTCTGAATCACGCTTTGGCCGCCTGGGCGGGTGAGTGGATCGCCGCCACCGTTCCAGGGCAGTGGTTGAACTGGGCGCTGGCTTTGACGTTCTTTGGTTTTGCTCTGTGGATTCTGATTCCGGATAAGGATGACTCGAATGCCGATAATATGAAGTGGGGCGCCTTCTGGACAACCACCGTGTTGTTCTTCTTTGCTGAAATCGGCGACAAAACCCAGCTCAGCACGGTGGCTTTGGCGGCGAAATATCAAAACATTCTGCTGGTCACTTTGGGCACGACCGCCGGGATGATGTTTGCGGATGGATTGGCGGTGGTCTTCGGTGAAAAACTCACTCAGAAGATTTCAATGAAGTGGATTAACTACGGGTCGTCGCTGCTGTATGTGCTTTTCGGTGTCGGCATTCTGATGCGCTAAAAGCCTTGCAAAGGCCTGTGTGAAGTTTTGACAGGCAGCTTTTTCATGGTGGCTAAGTGTATGAAATTAAATGGCTCTTTCGGGTTTCGGAAGGGCCGTTTATTGCCTCTTTAAAGGGGCTTCAAGCCCCCCTATACTGCGCCCTATGAAAAAGCACATCTTTGCCATTAGCGCCGTTATTCTGTTTTTTGGGACCGTGACTTTCGCTGCGACGGAAGTTTCCAAATCCACGAAAGAGGTCCTTGGGTTTTCCAATCTGTTGAACACAGATGCGACGTCTTGTGATTATTCCGTGGAAAGGCAAAAAGACGGCAAGGGTGCCGTGGTTGTTTCCTTGCGTTCCGATAAAGAAACCGGCATTCAGGATTCCATTCGTATTGCGGCGGCTCAGTTGCCTTTGAAAGAAGGCGTGCTGTTGGCGCGTCCGGGCTTAAGCATCACGTACCGTGATGGTGTTCTGACCAAGAAAGAAAAGCTGGCGACGATGGGTCCGGAAGGCCAGGACTATCAGGTTCTGATGCTGAAGGTGTCCCCGGATCTGAAGGACATTTCTTTGGGTTACGCCCTGGATTCAGTGAAGACGATCTTTAAAGAAAAAGTTCTGGCTGAAATGAACTGCAAGTTCTAATCAGCAACAGATCCTGAAACGAAAAAAGGAGCCTTGAGGGCTCCTTTTTTTATTTGTGCAGTTGTCTTGCTTACTGGAAGTTTTGAACTTGCGCGATGTAAGGAAGATTTCTGTAGTAACCCTGATAATCCAAACCGTAACCAACAACGAATTCGTTAGCGATTTTGAAGCCCACGTGATCAATGTCACATTTCACTTTCAATGCATCCGGTTTTTCTAACAAGGCAACAGTCGTCAAAGATTTTGGTTTGCGGGACTGGATGGCGTTTTTCAGATAGTTCATGGTCAGACCTGTGTCCACGATGTCTTCCACCAGGATCACGTGGCAGTTTTCAACCGGACCAGCCAGATCCAAAGTCACTTTCACTTCGCCAGAAGAAGAAGTGCCGCCGTGGTAAGACGCCACACCGAAGAACTCGCAAGTGATGTCGGCTTCGATGTTACGAACCAAATCAGAGTAGAACATGAAAGAACCCTTCAAAACGCAGATCGCAACGACCTTTTCGTTTTTGAATTTCTTGGAAAGGGTAGCCCCAATCTCTTTCACTTTTTGCTGGATCTGCTCTTCTGTAAGGTAAGGTTTCAAGGAAAGATTTGTCATGGTCGCCCTTTCTCCAACTACACGAAGGAGTTGTTCATGATTTCGCCGAAGCCGCCGCCGCCGGGAACGATGTATTGCTTTTCGTTCAGGCCGCGTTCTTGATCCCAAAATTGTCCGGGAGTTGCATCTAAAACTGCCTGAGGGGACAGTCCCCGGTCAAGTCTTAAGGCATAGATTACGACCTCTGGGTGTGCAGCCAGTACATTCTTCAAATACTCGGGCGTCACAATCAGGTTCAGGGCGATAAACTTGCGGGCTGGACCCTCAATATGGGTCTTATAGTGGTCAATGGCGGTGACCATGGTGTTGCCGGTGGCTCCCATAGGGTCGGGGAAGATCACATGGGCGTCTTTGACGTCGCCCCCGATCTTCATGCCACCGAACTCGGCCCCGGTCACAGCGTCTTTGCTGTTTGTCACCCGGGCGGCAAAGATATGGTCCTGACGCACGTTTTTCCCTGGCAGGGAAAAGTGCAGGAAGTTGTAACAGATATGGCTGGGATAAGTTCCGGCGCGGGCCAGGTTCACACTGACGGCTTTTTGCTCCGGGTTGATGCGTGAGCCAGACAGTTTTTTATCCGGGTGCATCGCGGTCATGCGGGTTTCCTGCTCGAACCTCTCCATCGCAAACTCATTGTTGATCGTGATGGAAATCATGTGGGTGTAAAGCACTTCCACAATGCGGTTGATTTCAGGTTGATAAGTGTCGGGGTGGCAGAGTTTGGCTAAAAGACCGTTAAGGAAAGGGCTGTCAATGATGTGTACCTGAGGCCCATAGTGGTGTCTCAGTTCCTGTTGAAATGCCATGCTGCTGCCTTTGGTGAATCAGTTGCCTTTTTCGAACTCAACAAAGATCACGAAGTCGCTCTCGCCGGAACGGAACTGGGGAGAGCGCAGGATCTTGTAAATATCAAAGCTCATCAACTGGTCTTCTTCCGGGCCCATGTTTGACACCGGAGGCATCACGCCAGACATGAAGAAACCAGTCTCGCCGCCGATTTCAAAAATCGCCGGGAAGGATTTGCGCTGAAGCTCAAACCCGCCGCCGGGAGCCGGCTCGCGCCAGTTTCTTTGGATTTCCAGGTTGCCGCGCAGGTTGTTGTTATCAAAGTCATTCAGCTCAAAGAACGTGGTCAGGCCGATTTCAATGGCCGGATTTCTGCGGTCTTTCAAAGTGTAGGACCACTGCAGGGTTCTTGAGGCTGTCAGGGGGCGGTCTTCCTTGTGCAGAATCTTGATGTCCGGGCGGTTCATCACGTTCTTTTCAAAGTCCGGCAAAATCCCTGCAGAGTACTCGTTGAAATTCATGAACTGTCCGGTGGATCGGCTGGCGCCAAAAATGGTATTCAGGCGGCCGCGGGAAACTTCGGTGTAATAGACAATCAGGTGAGCCCCGGCTTTGGCAACGGCACGGCCCGTGCGATCCGTCAGTTCCGGAGCGGCGGCCGCTGCCACCGCAGTCACTGCGGCAGGTGTCGGCTCCACTTTATAAGCATCGATGGTGCCGTCTGCAGCTTCAGAAGATTGTGTTGCTTCCTCTGTTTCCTGATTGGCAAAGTTCGCGGTGTCCTCGGGTGGGGGGACATCCACGGGTCCGCCGGCAGAGTTGATCTGCACTGTGGATTTCAGATAGCTCACCCGGCGTTCCAGGTTCTGCTGGCCTTTTTTATAGAGAGTGATTCCGACACCGCCTGCAACAACGACCACCAAAGACAATTGAATCAGGGGATTGCCGAAAAAGCGTTTCCACGCCGGTGGAGTTGCGGGTTTAAAGCTTTCCATATCAACGCCACACTGCGCGCAGTATTTGTCTTTAGGTTGTTGAAAACCACAGCGGGGGCAGTTGATAAGCATCGAAATCCTTTTCAATACGAAGAAGCCTTAAAAACAGGTTAAGGCAAAGCGACTTGACGCTCAATAGAATAATTCATACCTTGAATCATCTAATAGCCCGAAAACTATAGCGAAAGCGCGCGCCCATGAAGAAGTACAAGCCCAAATCCGGTGAACGAATTGAACGTCAGGAAGAAGTCATCCCGCCGAAGGTCGAGCTTCCCTTTGAATTCTCTCCTGAACACTATCCCGTTCTGCTTCAGGAAGTGCTGGCGGCGTTTTATCCTCTGCGAGACAAAAAAGAACTGAGCTACTTCGACGGGACTTTTGGCCGGGGCGGTCACTACATGGCGCTGAAGTATGCTTACCCCCAGATGAAAGCCACGGTCATGGACCAAGATCTGACTGCGATTGCCTACGCGCAAAGCCGCTTCCAGACTGAAGTCGAGAAGGGCCAGTTAAACGTAATCCATGGTAATTTCACGCAGTTTTCAGAACACAATCTAAATAACTTTGATATGATGCTCTTAGATCTAGGTGTGAGTTCTCCGCAATTGGACCAGGGAGAACGAGGCTTTAGTTTTTATAACGACGGCCCCCTGGATATGAGAATGAACCAGCAGCAGGGACTGACAGCTGAGGTGCTTATTAATACGGCTTCTGAGGATGAGCTCATTCGAATCTTCAAGGAATACGGCGAGGTCTATCGCCCTTCCCGAGTCGTACGTGCGATCGTCAATGACCGCAAAACAAAAGCATTCCAGACAACAGGTGCCCTGGCAGGGCTGATTGAACGCGTGGACGGATGGCAGGTCAAAGGCCATCACCCGGCCACGAAGTATTTCATGGCTTTGCGACTGGCGGTGAATTCCGAACTGGAAGTGGTGGCAGAGGCGATTCCGAAAATGATTCGCGCGCTGAATCCCGGCGGGCGACTGGCGGTGATCTCTTTCCACTCTCTGGAAGATCGTATCGTAAAAAATATTTTCCGTGAGTCCGAGGATTTAGGCCGCACGGTGACTAAGAAAGTAATTGTTCCCACTCAGGAAGAGTGTGACAGAAATTCTCGCTCACGCTCTGCGAAGCTGAGAATATTCGAGAGGAGTGCTCAGGATGAGCTCACAAAACTTTAAGCAGCTAAAACCTTTCTTCAGTATTCTTATTGTCATCTTTACTTTGTTTTCAATCGTGTTCCTGCAGATGGAAGAACGCCGTATGGGTTACAGCGTTCTGAAGCTGACCCGTGAACACAAAAAAGTCTGGGAAGAAAAACGCACCAAGGAAATCTCTTTGGCAAAAATCACTCGTCCCCAGCTTTTGGATTCCGTGGCTCAGCAAAAATTCACTCTTAAAAAGGTTCAGGCCAATCAGATCATTCATCTGACCGGCCCGCTGGCTTCTGAGATGAACACTGTGGCTGAAAAAGGCATCGCAAAAAAGGATCTGTAAGTTGAAATCACGTATTGTTGTCATCTTCGTCGGAATTCTAGTGTTGTGGTCCGCTTTGGCGATGCGCGCAGCCTATCTTCAATTTCTTCCCAACGACCGCTTGAATGCTTTGCAAAACCGTCAATTCCAAACGAAGGTTTCTTTGCCCGCGCGCCGTGGGGCGATTGTCGACAGCAATGGCCGTGACCTTGCCATGTCGGCGGCGGCTTACTCTTTGTATGCCGATCCAAAGCTTTTGGAAAACCGCAAACAGGTGGCGAGGAAGCTGGCAAAGGTTCTGAATCAATCGCCTGAATCCGTTTACGCAAAGATCAAGGACGGCAACCGCCGCTTCGTTTGGATTCAGCGCATGCTGGAACAAGACAAAGCTGACGAAATCAAATCCTGGGACATCCGCGGTCTTTCCTTTGTGGAAGAATGGCGCCGTGTTTATCCAAATGAAACTTTGCTGGCACAAACCCTGGGTTTCCTGGGCAGTGAAGGGCAGGGACTTGAAGGTCTTGAGCTGGGTTACAACCAGGCTCTGACCGGGAATAAAAAGAAAGTTCTGGTAAAGCGTGATGCTCGTGGCCGCCCGCTGATCAACGACGGTTTGATGTTCATTGAAAATCCGGAAGGGACTGAGCTGAAGCTGACTGTGGATTCTGATTTGCAGTACCGCCTTGAAAGTGAACTGGCGAACGCGGTTTCCCAGTTTGAAGCGGATCATGCAGTGGGTGTGATTCTGGATGCGAAGACTTCCAAAATTCTGGCGTTGGCATCTGCCCCGACATTTGATGTGAACAAAGCTGCCAAGGCGCCGTCTGAATATCGCCGTAATAAAATCGTCACCGACGCATTTGAGCCCGGGTCCACGATGAAAGCTTTTGTGATCGCCGCAGCTTTGCGTGATGGTCTGATTCAGCCCAACACCAAGTTCTATTGTGAAAAAGGCAGCTTCAGAGTCGGCGACCGCATCATCAAAGAAGCCGAAACCAGAGAGAAGTTCGAGGACCTGACTGTTTCTGAGATCCTGGCAGTGTCTTCCAACGTCGGTACCACCAAGATCGCTTTCAAAATGGGTCAAGAGCGTTTGCGCCAGGGCCTGCTTGATTTCGGATTCGGTCAGCGCTTGGGTGTGGATCTGCCGGGTGAAGCCCGCGGAATGGTGCAGGGGCTTCCTTGGAGACAGCATTTGCTTTCCAATATCTCTTTCGGTCACGGGATTTCCACGACACCGTTGCAGATTGCCAATGCCTTTGCGGCGATTGCCAACGGTGGTGTTCTGAATACTCCGTACATTGTACAAAGCATGCGTGATGCGGAAACCGGCGAGCTGGTTGAAGTTCAGCCAAAACCCATCCGCCGCATTCTTTCCCCCGAACAAGCCGCACAAATGCGCGCGATGTTGGTGGGAGTGACCACCAAAGGTGGTACTGGTGGTAACGCCCGCGTCGATGGTTTCATGGTGGCGGGTAAAACCGGGACAGCTCAAAAAGTAAATCCGAACGGGCGTGGCTACCTGCGTGGCGCCTATATCTCCAGCTTTGGCGGATTCATCCCAGCCAACGATCCGAAGTTCGTGATCTATGTGGCGGTGGATTCCCCGCGCAAATCCTATTACGCGGCCACAGTGGCAGCTCCAGTGTTTTCTCGAATTGCCTCTTATGCTGTTCGCAAAGAAGGCATTGCTCCATTGCAGTTGGCTGAAGAATCCACAGTGAATCCAAAAGTTCGCCGAGTGGCTTCTGAACCAAAAGCCGTCAAGAAAGCCGAAGCTCCAAGAGCGATCCTGACTGCGACTGAACTGGATAAGGTCACGAACGTTGAAACCGGTGACACCGTTCCCAACCTGATGAATCTGACCACGCGCGAAGTTCTTCGCAAAGTCAGCGGTCAGGATCTGAAAGTGAAATTCGTAGGGCAGGGCACCGTCAGCGAAGTCTTCCCAACCGCCGGCTCCCAAGTCCCCGAAAGCAAAGAAATCACCGTCATCATGAAATAGCCAAAAGGTACCTGCTTACTTTTGCAGAAGCATTGCGCCAGATGCGCCGCTTCGGAAAAAGTAAGCAGGTACCTTTTTTACCAGAGGTTTTCCTCTTTGAGCAGATTGATGGTCAGTTGTTTGGCGAGGCGGCTGCCGAATTCGGCGTTTTCCACGTCCACGGTGTCGATGTAGTTTGTTGCAAAAACATACTGGCGATCAGGTGTTTTGATGAATCCCACGAACCAGCCGATGCGGCGTTTTTGAGCTTCATCCGTATAGCCCGATCCGGTTTTTCCGCTGAACTCATAACCCTTCGGGGTCTTTTCCAGGAACATGATTTTCTTGGTCAGTTCCTGCGAGCGTTTGGTCGCCGGCAATTTATCGTACAAAAGTTTTTTCAGGAAGTCGGTCTGTTCAAATCCTGAAATGCGCAAAGAGAAGCCTTTTTCATCCGGGGTGAAAGAGGCTGGCGTCAGCCACGCGGTTTTGATGCCGCCGGAAATATCCTGATTGCCGTAATCAAACTTGCGCAGATACGTTTGCAGCTTTTGAAAACCCATCTTGCCGGTCAATACCTGGGAATACCACACAGTGGAGTTTTTCATCCATGAAGCGGCCGTCTGATCTTTGTTCCACTCGGGGATGGAGTGCTTTTTGCCGTTCCATTTGAATTTCGTGCTTTCATTTTTCAGAATGCCGGAATCAAAGCCCATCACTGCCAAGGGAACCTTGAAAGTCGAACACGCCGGACGCTGCACCTGACAGTTTTCCTCATTGATGGATTTCTGAATCTGGCCGGTTTGGGCATCAATCAGCAAAAAACAGACGGCCTTGTCCGGGTAAGGATCCGCTGCGACTGGCGCGGCTTCCTTGGCTGGAGCCTCTTTCGGGGCAGGGGAGGAACAACCCAGCAGCAGGGCAGGAATCGTTAGAAATGAGAGTGCCTTCATAAAAACTCCTTCGGATTTATAGGTTCGCATAAATTGCGGGGCAGGTCTTGCAAAATTTTTCCGACTGGAATTCGGAAACCACCGGGAACTTCCGAAGGATTCAGGGCACTTAGGGCCTCGCCTTGTTCTTGCTGCCTGTTTGCGCGGCAGCACAAGAAGCCGTGCAATCTTGTTGAAATCAAGGGGTGTTTGAATGAAAGTGTCGTTTATGGAAATCGCCGTCCGTCCGCAGGAAAACCAGCTCAAAAAATACTTCAATCTTTCCGGTTTCCGACGCGGGCAAAAAGAGATCATCGATTCGGTGATGGGCGGCCGGGATGTTCTGGCCGTTCTGCCGACCGGTGGTGGCAAATCCCTGTGCTATCAGTATCCGGCGGTTGCCACACAAAAGCTTGTCATCGTTATTTCCCCGCTGATTGCTTTGATGAAGGATCAGGTGGCTTCTTTGCGCCGTTATGGCATTCCGGCGGGCGCCCTGCACTCCGGACAAAGTGATGACGACAAACGTGAGGTCTTCGCCGACATCAACAAGGGCGGCGCCTTCGTGTTGTATCTTTCCCCGGAGCGCGCTCAGAAAGAGGGCTTCCATCGCTGGGTGCAAAACCGTCAGGTCGGCCTTTTTGCGATTGATGAAGCTCACTGCGTGTCCCAGTGGGGGCATGACTTCCGTGAAGAATATGCGCAGCTCAATGTTTTGAAAAAGCTGTGCCCGGATGTTCCCGTGCTGGCACTGACCGCGTCGGCGACACCGACCGTCTTGGATGATATTTCCAAGCATCTGAAGCTGCAAAAGCCCGAGCGCATGGTTCACGGATTCTACCGTTCCAACCTGTACTATCAAGTGGAGCTGTGTGAAGACGAAGACGCCAAGCTTCTGCTGCTGCTTCAAAGTATCAAACAAACCCCTCAAGGGCGCATTATCGTTTACTGTGGGACTCGCAAGGTCACTGAAAGCATTGCGGCTTTCCTGCAAAAGAAGTTCGGTAAAACTGTGGGCTACTATCATGCCGGTCTGACTTCCGAAACTCGCACCAGCACCCAGGAAGCTTACGCCAAAGGGGAGCTGCGCATTCTGGTGGCGACCAATGCCTTCGGTATGGGTATCGATCAGCCGGATGTGCGTCTGGTGGTGCATTTCCAGATTCCTGCCAATATCGATGCTCTTTATCAGGAAATGGGACGTGCGGGCCGTGACGGCGAGCATTCGACCTGCCTGACTTTGTATTCGAAGAAAGACAAGGGTCTTCAGTCCTTCTTCATTCACAGCTCGGAAGCACCGGATGAAATCAAAGACGCGCGCTGGAGAAATCTGGACGCCCTGGTGAACTATTCCGAAGGTGGAGAGTGTCGTCACGCCGAGATTCTTACTTACTACAAAGACTCCCAGCGCATCGAGCGCTGTGGGCACTGTGACAGTTGTGATCCGAAATCAAGTCGTCGCATCCAGAAGTCTGTGACTCCGCTGGCGAAGATGGATCAGGTTGTCACCAAACTGAAAAAGGCCTCCAGCAAATCCAAAAAAATCACCAACACCGACGATATCGTGCTGGATGAGATTCAGGAAAAACGTATGGAGCTTCTGAAGCGCTGGAGACGTGAAAAGGCGAAAGAGCTGGATGTGCCAGCCTTCGTGGTCTTCGGTGATTTGACCCTGCGCCAACTGGCGGTGAAAAACCCACGCACTCTTGATGAGATGAAAAACATCTATGGCATCGGGGATTCCAAGCTGGAAAAGTTCGGATGGGATATTCTGGCGGAACTGGGTGATCCTACACGCCGCCTTTAGTGGCGGCTAAAGCCCCTTATCAGCTTCAAACTGAGTCAGAACCACATCCTGGCTTGTAATGCCGATATAGGTCGGCGAAATCATCCAGGAACCGCTGTTGAAATACCTTCCTTGGGGCAGATCAATGGTGCCGGGATGGTGAGTGTGACCAAAGATGATGGCATCAAAGCCGCGGGAGCAGATTTCTTCAGCCGCGATCACAAAGTCCGGATGTTCCCCGGGCAGGCATGGAACTTCGCTGCTGCCGCGGAAGCGCCGGCGCAGACGGGACTTTATTTCTTCAAACTTAATCCAGGCTTTATAAATTCGCGGGCTGACCATCAGGGCAAAACCACCCAGCCAGGTCAGGAACTCATACAGATCGGGGCGTTTCACAAAGAACGGGTCGTACAAGTGGCCGTGCTCGATGCGAATGCGCTGCTTGCCACACTGAACATTTAAAAATGGCGCCAGGGTTAACGGGCCCCAGTCCTCCAGAAAGTTTTCAAGGACGATGTCGTGGTTTCCGACGACGTAAAACACGCGATTTCCAGCTTTGGTGATGGCTTTGACGGCGCGAAACACCTCGGGCACATCTTCCGCCATTTTACGGAAAGACACTTGCGCGATTTCCAGACCGTCGCCATTGATGCAGACGTCGTATTTGTTTTCCGCCGCCCAGTACAGAAATTCAATCAGGGATTTCTTTGCCTCAGAAAAAGGATTCCCCAGATGCAGATCTGAAATGACCACCATTTTCTCTGTGGTGACATCAATAATCATAAAACGGATTCCGTAATGTCTTGCAGATCATCTTTGGAAAGCTGCTCAGCCGCCATCAATGTGATCAACTTTTCATTGGTCTGACGAATGCGTCCGCTCAGTTGCTTCATCAGCTCAAAGGCAAAAGTTGGATCGCGGCGGATCTTCAGCAGAAAACTTCCCGGATCAAACATCAGCAATGTCGTTTCACCCACAGCCTGAGCAGAAGCGGATCTTGGCAGGGATTCCAGCAAAGACATTTCACCCACCATGCTGCCACGGTCGATGCGACTTAAAATCATGGTGCGGCCTTCGACTCTTTTAAAGACTTCGATGGCGCCTTTTTGTACGATATACATCTCGCGGCTCAGATCCCCTTCACGGAAGAGGACGTCACCATCGGACAGTTTAACGATCTGCTGATCGACGAATTTTTTGCCCTTGGAAGCTTTTGAATTGAACATAGGTGGATAGATTATCAAGGATTTTTGACCATTCCACCGGGCATGAATCGGTCTGGTCGAAGGTACCGCGAGCAAGTGCAGACAGTGGGGCCGCAATGGGCCCTTCGTCTGTGAAAAGAAACTTAGATTGGTTTGGGATGACCATCCACGCGCAGTTGGAACAGGAAGTAAGGCGGAATGCACACGCCTTTTCCGGACTGGGTTTTGTTGCAGATATAGTCGGCCCGGCAGGAGGTGTTGTCATCGCAGGCCTGCAATCCCGCAGGTCGGGTGTTCTGCGCCAGGCATTCTCCGAAAGGACGATTGCGCGCCAGACAGTCGTTGAAGCCCTGAAGAATCGCGATGGCTCCGCACGCTTCACCCGAAGCCAACTGTTCGCAGCCTCCAGAACACATGCCGCCCGGGAAACCCACCTTCGTGGTTTGGCAGTACTGATGTGACGGGCAGGATGTTCTGGTTCCGGCCTTCATCAGATCGCGATGAGAATTTGCGGTTTGAGAAATCGTCCCCGGCTCGCAGGGGTTGCCAGCCATCGGTTGTTCCGGCAGGCATTCGCCGATTTCTTTGGAGGTTTCAGGCGTGACAACCGCCTGGCATTTCAATCCAGTCGCACAAGTCCAAGCCTGATACTCTGAACCCGGCAATCCACAGTGGGCATTCATGGAGCCCGGTGTTTTCGGGTCACGCTCTGAGAAGGGACGAGAGCTGTCGGCCGTTTTTCCCTGGAAGACATTCTGGAAGTATATCTGACGGCGCTTCTGTTCCTGCATCATGTGCGGAGATTGGGATGAGAAGACCGAGTTGGCAAAGATCGTTGATTCCGGGTCTTTCCCCAGAAAGTGGAAGCCCGCAATCGTGCGTCCCTGATGGCAGCCCGCACAGGAAAGGTCGTTCAGGCGGCGACGGAAAGACGACGGGCCATAAATGTTTTCCAGATCCGACAGCTTCAGATTTTTAAAGTCGTCTTTCTTGAAAATCTGATCAAACGGTCGATTGGCCAAGCGGTTCATTCCGTGCAGGGCAAAGGAAGAGCCCTTGTTGGTCAGGAATTTTTCTGGAATGTTCAGGGTCCCGGCATCCAGAGCCTTGATATTTTCCGGCGTGGAAATCCAGGCCAGCAGTTCTGTGCGCAGGGCGGAATCATTTTGCAGACGGGCCACGTCCGGGGTGTTTTCCATCGGGGCTGGCACAAAGATTTTATTTTTTAATTTATACACGCGCAGGAAATATTCCGCATGTCCGCCCATGTCCCCCCGAATGGTCGACGGCCAGCGTACGGCTTGCAGATTCACTTCCAGTGATTTCAGGTTCGCCAGCGTCACCCAGTTTTTCAAAGGAGGCTTTTGCTGAGAGGACCATTGTTTTGCCACCGTCTGGCAGTTTGGTGTTGCTGGAAGTTTGAAGACCGCATTGAGGGTCATCGGCAGACGCGACTGAATCAGGGTTTGGTTCTGGGTTTTCGCATAGGACAGGCGATAGATCAGGCGCACCTCGCCGCAGGTGCCGGGATTAAATACGGTGCGATCCATGCGGTTGACAACGCCCACCAGTTCAAAGCGGGCCGTCGGGGTTTTTAGCCAGCGGATATCAAACAGGCGGTGAACATAGTTCATGCCCACACCCAGCTTGGCATCCTGAGTCTTGAGGGCGTCCAGGTCTTTCTCCAAATCGGCAACCAAAGAATTGTAAGCAGGATGTTCCAAAAGTTTCTTATTGTCTGCGCCAGGAGCAGAAAATAAAACGGCGCCAAGATTGAATTCAGCTTCGTCAAGGGCTTGAACTTCAGAGGGTTCTTCCAGAACCAGACGGTGCGCAGAGGCCGCACAAGCGGACAACAACAAGGCCATAAAAATAAAATTTTTCATGGCTTTATTTTGACTCATACTTGGTTTTTGTCACGTTGCAATTAGGAGAGAGTCGCTCCCGCAAGTTTTGCTCTTCAACTTCGGCCGGGAGCTTGATTTAAGGAATGGAGTTTAGATATTCCCCGATTTGGGTGATGACTGGCATCGGGATTTCATGGCCTCCGCGGAAGCCCATCAAAGAACCCTTCATGCCGTTTTGAGTCAGTAAAGTTTCCAGTTGCTGGGCTTGCTTGAATCCGAGGACTTGGTCGGCCACGCCATGGCTTTGGAAGAATCTTTGGCCCGCGCGATTCGGGATGTGTTTTTTCCATTCTTCCTGATGCACCAAAGTGCCGGACATGATCACAAGTCCTTTTGGAGTTTCCGGTGCACGCAGATAGATTTCGGTCGCCAGCATCGCGCCCTGGCTGAATCCGCCCAGCACGATTTTGTTCCACGGAACCTTCATCTGGCGGATCATCTCCATGGCCAGGTCGTAAGCTTTGCTCATGCCTTTCGGGGTGTCGTTGCTGAAGTCGCGGTGTTCACCGCGTTCCTGCGCACGCTGAATTTCCATCATGTCAATTGTCCACCAGGCGCGGCCCATCCAAGCCGGGCCGATGGGTACTTCCAGATTTCCGTTCGGAAATAACCAGTTGTATGTCTTCTTGGTTGGGATGATTTCCCCCAGCGAAAACAGGTCGTTGGCATCAGCGCCGTAGCCGTGGAAGAAGATGACCCATGGCGCATCGTCGTTATGATTTATTTCTTGGCAATGTAGTTTTCCGAGTTGTCTCATATCTGAGACCTAAGTTACTCTTAGTGCGTGAAACTGCAACATCTCTTTTCCATTCTGCCGGGGATTCCTGAAAACGCATTCTCTCATATTGAAGTGACAGGGGTCTTTAACGACGCACGCCTTGTCGTGCCGGGTTCAGTATTTGTCGCGATTCGCGGCAACAAACTGGACGGGCACACTTTTATTCCTGATGCCGTTGCTAAAGGTGCCGCCGCCCTGGTGGTGGAAGATCGCGCGAAAATTCCGCAAGGGTACGAAGGCGTTGTGTTGCAGGTGCCAAACTCCCGCGAAGTGCTGGATGTTCTGGCCAGCCGTTTTTACTGGGATCCGGGGCAGGAGCTTTTCTGCGTCGGCGTGACCGGCACCAACGGAAAAACTTCTGTCACGTACATGGCCGAAGCCATTTTGAATCACGGCAAAATTCCCACCGGGGTGATCGGCACGGTCAATCACCATCTGGGTGATCAGGTATGGCCTTCTGAAATGACCACACCGGATCCGGTGTTTTTGCAAAAGCGTCTGCGCGAATTCCGTTCGGCAGGGGCTTTGGCCGTGGCGATGGAGGTTTCCTCCCACGCTCTGGACCAGCGCCGTGTGGACAGTGTTCCGTTCAACACCGTGATCTTTACGAATCTGACACGTGATCATTTGGATTATCACAACACGATGGAAAGCTATCTGGAGGCGAAGCAGCGCCTGTTCACGGATCTTTTGTGGAAGACCCACAAGCGTCCGTGCTTTGCCATCGTCAATACCGCTGACAAGTTTGGCCGTCGCTTGCGTGTGGCTGATCCGGCGGTGCTTTGGACTTACGGTGAAAAAGATTCTGACATTCGCTATGAAATTCTGAAGATGGACTTTGCCCTGACCCACTTCAAAGTGTGGACCCCGGTCGGGGAGGGTGAAGTGCGCTTGCCGATGTCCGGGACTCACAATGTGATGAATGCCCTGGCGGCCTTGGGTGCGGGATTGTCTGCGGGGCTTCCGCTGAATATCTGCATCGAGGCTTTGGATCGTTTTACTGGTGTGCCGGGCCGTCTGCAGTCCGTGCCCAATGATAAAAATCTTTCGGTCTTTGTTGATTACGCCCATTCGCCGGATGCATTGGAAAACGTGCTGACGGCTTTGAACAAGGTTCGTGAAAACCTGCAATCCAAAGCGCGCATCTGGACGATCTTTGGCTGCGGCGGGGATCGTGACAAAGGCAAACGTCCTTTGATGGCTGAAATGGCCTTGAAGTATTCAGACGAAGTCGTGATCACTTCCGACAATCCTCGCACCGAAGATCCGCAAGCGATCATTCAGGATATTCTGGCCGGAGTGGCCGGATCTGCGAAAGCCAAAGCCACGACCGTGGTGGACCGCAAGGACGCCATCACTCAAACCCTGAAACGGGCCCAGGAAGGCGATGTGATTCTGATCGCTGGCAAAGGTCACGAAGACTATCAAATTATCGGAACACAGAAGTTCCCCTTCAGTGATGTGAAGGTGGCCGAAGAGGCCTTGCAAGGGAGATAAACATGAGAGCCATGGACCTGCAAACCATCGTTAAAGTCACAGGTGCAAAGATCCTGAGCCAGAAAGAAACCCATTTTGCTGGCATTGGCACCGACACCCGCGCCCAGTTGCAGGGCCAGCTTTTCATCGCGCTTAAAGGTGAGGCTTTTGACGCCCACAACTTCCTGGACAAAGCGGTGGAATCAGGCGCCGCGGGTTTGATGGTGCATGAAGAAAACGCTCACACCGAAAAACTTCAAGACAAAGCCACGATCCTGCTGGTTCCTGATACTTTGAAAGCATTGCAGAAGCTGGGCAATTGGGCTCGTCACGAATCCAGCGCCCGCATTGTCGGGATCACGGGTTCCAATGGCAAAACCACCACCAAAGAATTCACGGCGGCGCTGGTGGGTTCTGCCATGGACGTTCACTACAACAAAGGCAGCTTCAACAATCATTGGGGTGTTCCTTTCACGTTGTTGCAACTGCCTCCGAAAAAGGATGTTGCCATCATTGAGATGGGGATGAATCACGCCGGTGAAATCACCGAGCTGGTGCATATTGCCGAACCGGACGTGGTGGTTTGCACCATGGTGGGGCGTGCGCACATGGAATTTTTCGGCACCATCGAAAAGGTGGCGGAGGCCAAAGAGGAAATCTATGAAGCTTCCGGTGATCAGACTGTGCGTATTTACAATCTGGACAACACACAAACCCACAACATGTACGTGAAGGCGCGCGAAAAATTCCCGAAAGCGCGCATCCTGACGTTCTCTTCCGAAGATCCGCGTGCGGATGTGCACTTGATGATTTCTTCCATGAACATGAATGAAATCTCGATCAAGGGTTCCATCGGTGGCGAAGCGGGAACTGCGCGCGTTCAGGTGTTCGGTGCTCAAAATCTGACGAACCTGATGGCGGCGGCCAGCGTGGGGCTGGCGGTGGGAATGACTCCAGCGCAGGTGTGGGCGGGGCTTCCTGCCTGCAAGACCAATTGGGGGCGTAACCAGTTGGTGCACTTGAAATCCGGTGCGCAGATGATCTTTGATGCTTACAACGCAAATCCTGACAGCATGAAGGCTCTGATCGACAATATGAAACTATTGACCGTTCCGGGTCGCAAAGTCGGTGTGTTCGGTCAAATGCGTGAACTGGGATCTGCATCCGCGAACCTGCATGAAGAGCTGGGCACCTGGGTCGGCCAAGCAGGCTTTGATAAAGTATATTTCATTGGTGATGACGCCGAAGCCTTCGCCAAAGGTTTGAACAGCACCGGATACAAAAATCTGGCGCTGATTGAAAAAGACTATAAAGATTCTTCCGGCCAGGATCTGGCGGGCTTCCTGAAAGCTGGCGACATCGCCGTCGTCAAAGCCTCACGCGGGACAAAGCTAGAGCGCTTCGTCTTCCCGTGTGAGCCTTTGGATTTCGCCGAAAAACAGTAATCCCAAAAGGTTCCTGGTTAGACTCCGGCTTGTCCGACCAGATAGGCGGTTCGTTGCAGCAGGGGATTTGAGAACAAATCTCCCAACACCCATGGGGCGTCCGAGGACTCATCTTTTTTCAGAATCTGATCCAGCAGCACCAGCATGTCTTCCGAAGTCACGATGCCGACAACTTCATCGTCTTTTGTGATCAGAAAGGCCGAAACCTTTTCTTCAATCATCGCATCAACGACGGCTTTCATCGGGGCTTCGATCGGGAATGTTTTTAAGGGTGAACTCATGAGCTTTCCAACAGGAGTTTCGGCGTGCGGAGAACGCAACAGATCCCGCTCGGAAAGCATACCGACGATATAATCCTCTTCTTCATCCATGACGGGAAGGTGACGAATCCAATAGTTGGTCATCAGGCGCAAAGCTTCTGAAGCTGTCGCGTCCTTACTGACAGTGATGAGTTTTCGGGTCATATGGTCTTTCAACGCAATTTTCACAACGACCTCCTTGCTTGCTCTTATTTTAGCACTTTCAAGGGCGCGGAACATGAGCCCTGTCATATCACAGATAATTCTTTAAACATTAGTGATTACATATACTTACGAACTTTCGCTTGATTTTTGTCCAGCGAATATGCTAAACCCTTTAAGTTCCTAGCAAATTTAAATTTTTAGGTCACAACAGGGGATCAGCGCAGCATGCTTTACCAATGGCTTTACTCAATGGCGGATGAATTCTCGCCACTGAACGTTTTCAGGTACATCACGGTCAGAACCTTTATCGCCTTCTTCACAGCCTTTTTGCTGTGCTGGATTTGGGGTCCGCATTTTATCAAACGTCTTCAGTTGAAGCACTTTGGTCAGGCGATCCGCGATGACGGTCCTCAAACTCACAAAAAGAAAGCCGGCACACCAACCATGGGTGGTGGTTTGATTCTTCTTTCCACTTTGATTCCCTGCCTGTTGTGGGTGGATATGATGAACCCGCTGGTGTGGGGTGTTCTGATTATCACTTGGGGCTTTGGTTTGATCGGTTACATGGATGACTGGTTGAAAGTCAGCAAAAAGAACTCCAAGGGTCTGTCCGGTAAAATCCGTCTGGCTGGCGAGTTTCTGATCAGCGGACTTGTGGTTTTGGCCCTGGTTCACTTCCACGGTCTGAGCACCGCAGTCACCATTCCATTTGTAAAGTCCGTTGCTATTGATCTGGGTTACTTCTATGTGATCTTTGCTGCCCTTGTTGTGGTGGGCACCGCCAATGCGGTGAACCTGACAGACGGTCTGGATGGACTGGCGATTGTTCCGGTGATGATCTCGGCGGCGACTTTGGGTCTGTTTGCCTATGTGACGGGCCACTTCTCGATTGCGAACTATCTGCAAATCCCTCACGTCGTGGGCGCAGGGGAGCTGACCATTGTGGCGGCGACCATCGTGGCGGCGGGCATGGGCTTCCTTTGGTTCAATGCGTATCCGGCGCAAGTTTTCATGGGTGACGTGGGTTCGTTGTCCCTGGGCGGTTTCCTGGGTTCCATGGCTGTCATCACTCAAAATGAGTTGTTGATGCTTGTCCTGGGCGGGGTTTTCGTGGTCGAAGCATTGTCAGTGATCACTCAGGTGATCTCTTTCAAAATGACCGGTAAAAGAGTTTTCAAAATGGCGCCGATTCATCACCACTTTGAATTGGGCGGATTGACCGAAACCAAGATCATTGTTCGTTTCTGGATCATTTCCATTTTGCTTGCAGTATTAAGTTTGGCCACTCTGAAGTTGAGGTAAGAAGATGTATAAAGAGTATAGTGATTTAAAAGACAAACGCATTTTGGTTGTGGGATTGGGCAAGACGGGTGTTTCCCTGGCTCACTTCCTGACCAAACATGGCGCACAAGTGACAGTGACAGACCACAAATCCAAGCCGGAGCTTTCTGCTCAGTTGGAGCAACTGGGTGATTTGCCAATCAAGTTTGAGCTGGGCGGCCACAGCCCGAAAACTTTCATTGCTCAGGATCTGGTGATTCTTTCTCCGGGCGTTCCAAGCAATCTGAAAATCTTTGATTATGCCCGCTCCCAAGGCATCAAGATCACCGGAGAGTTCGAATTCTCTGCCGGCTTTATCAAAGAGCCGATCATCGGTCTGACTGGTACCAACGGTAAAACCACAGTCGCGAAAATCACTGAGGCGATCCTGACTGAATCCGGTGTAAGAACCTGGGTGGGCGGGGCGAATGAAAAGCCGCTGGTGGATTACCTGCGTCTGGATGACAAAGCTCAAGTGGTGATCGCGGAAGTATCAAGCTTCATGCTTGAACACTGTGACACTTTCAATCCAGGCAACATCGTGTTCACGAACCTGGCTGAAAACCACCTGGATCGTTACCGTTCCATGGAAGAATACGTCAATGCAAAACGCCGTATCTTCAAAAACACCAACCAGGCAACCACCAGCATTCTGAATGCGGATGACAACGCGGTTGTTGAGTTGGCTCGTGATCCGGCAGTTCAGCGCGGTCGTATCTTCTACTTCTCCCGCAAACCGGCTTTGGAACCTCAAATCATGAACATCGGTGGCGCTGTGAATATCGGCGACGAAATCCGTGTTCGTACCGGCCCAGAGATCGAAAGCTTCAATATCAAGGGCATGAAAATGCGCGGTAAACATTCCGTGGAAAACATCATGGCGGCGATCCTGGCATCCCGCGAACATGGTGCAACCCGTGAAGCGGTTCAGAAAGTGATCAACACTTTCACCGGTCTGCCTCACCGTATCGAATACGTGCGCAAAGTGGGCGGGGTGATGTTCTACAACGACTCCAAGGCCACCAACGTGCATGCGGTTCTGCGCGCTTTGGACACTTTCGATGAAAACGTGATCCTGATCGCCGGGGGTAAAGATACGAATCTGAATTATGAGCCTTTGCGCACTTCCGTGAAACGCAAGGTGAAAACCCTGATCTTGGTCGGGGAAGCCAAAGAACGTATCAATCGCGACCTTGGTGACTTCTCTGAAACCTTCCTGATCGGTACATTTGAGGAGGCGGTTTTGATCGCTTACCAAAAGTCGAGAATCGGGGACGTTGTCCTGCTTTCTCCGGGCTGCTCAAGCTTCGACATGTTTGACAGTTTCGAAGAACGCGGCGATTATTTCAAAGAAATCGTGAGAAAGTTTCACTGATAATTTACAATCAAGAAACAAGCAAAGGGCCCCGAGGATGAGGCCCTTTGAGTATTAACATTGCCAGGAGGGCTCCCCGTGTCTCGTCGTCTTTTCCTTTTATTCTCTTCAAGCGTATTGGTTCTTTCCGGTTGTGCTTCCGGATCTTTCAAGGCCCGCCAGGAACAACGTGAAAAGATGGCAGCCAGCACAGGCATGTTCTGCGAATTCCTCAGTGGTGATGTTTACCATGATCTGGATGTTGAACTGAGCATGAAAATGGCCAATCGCTGCGACGCCAACCGCAACTTCTCTATCACCAACTACAAAAACACTTCCGATCAGAATGGTGTGATCTATTGCTGCGCTACAGCCGGACGTGGGGAGCGCAAAGCTGCCGCTCCGAAAAAGGCTCCAGTGACACCTTCCAAACAGGAAGCAGAGCAGTCTGACGCTGAAGTGATCTCCGAGTAATCGGGTCCAGCTTTTTTCCGACCCGATAGACCTTAATCTGGACTTCTGATTAACTTAGAAAGTGGCTGGTGAAGCCACTTTCTCGGGAGTCCACGTTTATGTTGAGATATCTGTCCAGCAGCCTGTTTCTTGCCATCATCACTCTTTTAGGAATCGGGCTGGTTCAAGTTTATTCTTCCAGTTTTATCTTCGCGATCGAATCCTATGGCGACGGTCTGTTCTTCTTCAAACGACAATTGATTTTCACGATTCTGGCCATGGGCGTGCTGGTGACCACCATCCATATTCCATTCCGTTACATTGAAAAATACGGTTGGGCTTTGTGGCTGGTGGCGACACTGGGGGTGTTGGCGACTTTCGTTCCGGGCCTGGGGGTTCGTGTGGGTGGAGCGATCCGCTGGATTCAGTTGCCATTCGGGGTGCGCTTTGAGCCGGGCGAACTTTTGAAAATCGCCTTCAGTGTGTGGTTTGCAAGTTTGCTGTGCCGTCAGGAAAACTTCCTGGGGCGTGTTAAGTGGCACTGGATTTTTGTGGCCCTGGTGGCTCCGATGGCGTTGCTGCTGAAACAACCTGACTTTGGAACCTTTGCCATCATCGTCATGGTGGCGGTGACTTTGTTGTTTGCCTTCGGTTTGCAGTGGAAATACATCATTGGTGCGGTGGCGGTGATGATTCCGGCGTTCTATTTCCTGGTGATGAGTGTGCCTTACCGCCGCGCACGTGTTCTGGCCTTCCTGGATCCATGGGCGGACCCGGCGCAAAAAGGCTTCCAGGTGATTCAAAGTATGCTGAGTTTCCATTCCGGCGGATTGACCGGCGCAGGTCTGGGGCAAGGGCAGGGGAAACTGTTCTTCCTTCCAGAGGCGCACACCGACTTCACCCTGGCCGTGCTGGGTGAAGAAATGGGCTTTGTCGGTTTCGTTCTGATTTTGGCATTGTACGGTTTTGTTGTTTTCCGCGGAATGCAGATTGCGGTCAAAGCTGAGGAGCCATTCAAAAGAGCATTGGCTCTGGGTTTGTCAGTGACATTTGGCTTGAGTGTATTTATCAATGCAGGGGTGGTGATGGGACTTCTTCCCACCAAAGGTTTGACTCTTCCGTTCTTGAGTTACGGGGGAAGCTCTTTGGTGTCCCTGTGCTTTATGTTTGGACTTATTCTGAACATCGAGAACTCTTTCGAAGAAGACAAGTTTTCCCGTCGCTTTGGTTCCCGTTGGACAGCTTCAAAGGTGAAAAATTAAAATGACTGTTAAGAAAAATATCGTGATCGCCGGCGGAGGCACTGGCGGACACATCTATCCGGGTATTGCCATCGCCCGGGCTTTGCAAAAGCTTGATCCCAGCATCGAGGTGCACTTTGTCGGCACGGCTCGGGGTCTTGAAAGCAAGATTGTTCCTCGCGAGGGTTTCCCTCTGCATCTGATCGAATCCGGTCAATTAAATGTGAAAAGTCCGATTCAGAAACTGAAGACCCTGTTGAAGATTCCGGTGGGTCTGTGGCAATCCATCCGTTTGCTGGGGCAGCTAAAGCCTTTGTATGTGATCGGGGTGGGTGGTTATGCTTCCGGTCCGTTTGTGCTGGCAGCCAGCATTATTGGCTTTAACACGGCGGTGTGGGAACCCAATGCAATGCCAGGCATGGCCAACCGTATCTTGTCCCGCTTTGTCGACAAGTGCTTTGTGGTTTTCAACGAAGCTAAAAAACATCTCAAGGGTGACAGCATCATCCAAACCGGTATGCCGGTTCGTGCTGAAATCGAAGCGGCTGTGCACAGCACCTCTGAAAATCAAAAATTCCACCTGCTGGCTTTTGGCGGCAGTCAGGGATCCCGTATCATCAACAACTGTCTGAGCGATGCCGTGATGAGCGGGGGGGAATGGGTGAAAGACCTTTCTGTCGTTCATCAGTTGGGCAGCGCGGATCTTGAGCGAGTGACTGAAAAGTACAAAAATGCGCCGTGCGAAGTGCAGCCGTTTGAGTTCATCTATGACATGGCCAAGTATTATCAGTGGGCTGACATCATTGTCTGCCGTGGTGGGGCCAGCTCGATTGCGGAAGCGGCGGCGTTTGGCATTATTCCTATCATTGTGCCTTTGCCGGCTGCGGACGACCATCAGCAGAAGAATGCAGAAAGCCTGGTGCAGAAAAATGCCGGCCGGATGATTCTGCAGAAAGATTTAACGCCGGAAAGGTTGATTTCAGAAGTCCAATCTTTGCGGGCCGATAAAGATTTGCGCGATCAAATGGTTCGGAATATAAAGAACTTCTATATCCCTCATTCTGCGACCGTGATCGCAAAGGAAATCCTGCAATGAAGTTACAGCACGCCAAATTCCATTTCGTAGGTATTGGAGGCATCGGTATGTGCGGCCTCGCGGAGCTGTTGCACAATATCGGCGCGAAAGTATCCGGCAGTGACCAGGCTGAAAACGCCAACACGGAAAGACTGAAAGAACTGGGTGTGAAGGTCTTTAAAGGCCACGCTTCCAGCAACGTGGGGGACGCTGACGTTGTGGTCTATTCCAGTGCGATTCAATACGGAAACCCCGAGATCTCCGAAGCGCGCGCTCGGCAGATTCCTCTGATCCCGCGTGCCGAGGCTTTGGCGGAAATCATGCGCCTGAAGCGCGGTATCGCAGTGGCGGGGACGCACGGAAAGACCACCACAACGTCCATGACTTCTGCGATTTTCCTGGAGGCCAACCTAAGCCCGACGATTGTGATCGGCGGCCGCTTTGAACTGATCAAGTCCACAGCGATGCTGGGTTCCGGTGAATGGCTGGTGGCCGAAGCCGATGAGTCCGACGGAAGCTTCCACAAGCTGTCCCCGGAAATTGCGATCATCACCAATATTGACTCGGACCACCTGGAACACTTCAAGACCTTTGAAAATGTGCAGAAGTCTTTCCACGACTTCGCGATGAAAGTTCCTTTCTATGGCAAGGTCATCGTGTGTGGCGATGATCCGCTGGTTCGTCAGATCTTTGAAAACTTCCCGAAAAGAATCCTGTTCTATGGCTTCGATGAAAAGAACGATTTGGTTGTGACCGGAGAGCAGGGGCACTATGCGGTTCACCGCAATGATCGTCTTCTGGGTACAAAACATCTGGTGGGTGAGTTCAATCTAAAGGTTCCGGGTCGTCACAATGCTTTGAATGCGGTGGCGGCGATTTGTGCGGGTGTGGCCGCGGGGATTCCGTTTGCAACATGCGCCAAGGGTCTTCAGCGCTATGAAGGCGTGGATCGTCGATTCCACTTCAAGGGCGAGAAAAAAGGCATCAAAATTTACGATGACTATGGTCACCATCCGACTGAAGTGCGCGCCGTTTTGCAGGCCTTCCGTGAAAAGTATCCGAAGCAGAGACTGGTGGTTTTCTTCCAGCCGCATCGTTATTCCCGCACACAGCACTGCTGGCATGACTTTACCACGGCCTTTATGGAAGCCGATCAGGTTCTGCTGACAGATATCTATCCGGCGGGTGAAGCGCCAATTCCAGGCGTGACCAGTGAAAAGCTGGCTTCAGAAATGAAACATGAACACGCCCAGTATTTTGTGCGTGATGAAAAAGCGACTCAGAAAATTCTGGGCATGTTGAAAGAAGGCGACGTGTTTGTCACCCTCGGTGCCGGAGACGGCTGGAAACTGGGACTGGATGTCCTGAATCAGCTTTAATACAAAGAATCCCCGGGGCGTTGGCCTTCCAGCGCCGCGGTGACATTGTCCAAAGCCCGGTGACCCATGGCGGATCGGGTTTCGACCGTCGCACTTCCCATGTGCGGAGTTAAAAACACATTCGGAAAATCACGCAGCTTCAAGTTGTAATCAGGTTCATGGCAGAACACATCAAGTCCGGCCGCAAACAGATGACCGCTTTGCAGCGCTTTGATCAAAGCATCCTCATTCACCAGATTCCCGCGCCCTACATTCACCAGCACCGCGTTTTTCGGTAGCAGCGAAAAGCTTTTGCTGTCCATGATGCCATTGGTTTCCGGAGTGCTGGGTGCATTTAAGGAAATGATCTGACAGTGCGGAAGCATGTTGTGGAAGTTTTTAAAATACACGGCATCTTTTTCAAGTTCCGGCGGCAATCGTTTGTTGTTGCAATAGATGATCTTCATGCCAAAACCGCGGGCGCGGTCGGCAAGAGCCCGGCCGATGCGGCCCATGCCCAGAATCCCCAAAGTTTTGCCGCTGACCTGCAGGCCCAGCATGTCCGTCTGGCTGTAGGTTTTTCTCCAGCCGTCCTGCATGATGGACAGATACTCGCGTCCGCGACGGCAGGCATTTAAAAGCAGCATCATTCCCAGATCCGCCGTGCACTCGGTCAGCACTTCCGGAGTGTTACTAAGAAGGATGCCGCGCTCTTTGGCGGCACTGATATCCAGGTGTTCAAATCCCACACTGGAGGTGGCGATGATTTTTACGGAATCGGGCAGAGCTTTAATGACATCGGCAGTAATTTTCTGACGGGGTACAACCACGATGGCAGCAGGCTGGATCTTGTGAACCTGATCCAGCATTTCTTCGACGGAAAGTTCTTTGGCCGAAATCGTGGCTTTGAACTGACTTAATGCGCGTTCAAGGACCGAAGCCGGTGGCAGAAAGGAAAAGAGCAGGATGTGTTTCATCGAGGCCTCCAGTGTTTACGTTGTAAACCCCGCAGGCCTTCGGGTCAATTTGCTATACGATTCATGCAATTCCAGTTGGCTTTGAAGCGGTTGCCTTGAATTTTCATTGAAGAGGCCAAAGCAAGACATTCGGACCGGCTCAATTGTTTTTGTTCAGACAATTTGGACCAGCAGTACCAACGAACATTGTCGGAACTCTCTACATCGGCATTGCGATCGGCCGCTTCAAGACACGACCCCAGGTGGATATCGTGGTTAAATCGGGTCAAACAATTCCAGTCGACGCCGGTCACACTTTGTGTTTCAAAACGGCGGGCGAAAAGATGACATTTCAAAGGATTGTCAATCAGCGGTTCAAACTGGTTGTAACAATACCAGCGATAGCCATCGCGGGATTCAGCGTTGTCACCGGAAGCCGCTTTCTGCAAACATGTTTCCACCATTTGCGGCAGCATTTCTGTCGGGGCCTTCAGGCCGATGCTGTAGCTCATGTCCAGACGGTCGCGTTGTGGCCATTGGGCCGAGGCTTTCAGCAACTGACTGAAATCGTGGGAATACAAACGGCCCTTGAGCGCGCGCAAAGCTTCGCGACGAATCGGGGATTCGTTGCTGTACATCATCTCTTTCAGAAGGCCTTCGATGCCCATGTCATAGCTTCCGAAGCATTGGGACAGGCGCGGGATGAATTGCCATGCATCGGAAGTATATTGCAGCCAACTGGCTTTCAGCTCGGTGGTCTTCAGCAGATCCTTCATGGCGCAGAACTGGTCTGTCACGATAAAGTTCAAACCGTCCCCTAGTCGCTGACGGATCAGGCGTTCCTGCTGTTCAGCTTTCACCATATCCGGGAGAAGTCCCAATTGCGCCTGCAGATCCAGGAATTGCATTTTCATTTTCAGTGGCAAAGAGCGCGCAGAGCCGATTTGCAGGAAGAAGTTTTCAAAGTTGCGGGTGGCTTCAGCCGAAGCACGCAAAGTGTCCTGCAGCAGCGCCATGAACAGCGGATTCTGGGTCGCTTCCAAAAGAGGTTCATAGTATTTCTTCAGATGCAGTTTCTTGGCCAGGAAATGGATGGCTTCGCGATTTTCGTTGATGCTTTCAGAATACGCGTTGCAGGTCAGGGCCTTGTAGTTTGGATCGGACTCGGTCTTGGGTGCGACGATGCGATAGCTCATCCCGGCAAAAAGCTGATTCAGCTTTTTTGTATCCGGGCCTTTGCTGAACAGAGTCTGTGCGCTGGTGTCGCGCAGGGCTTTCTTCAGCAGGGGGCCTGCGACTTTTCCCATGGGTCCGGTGCTGGTGAAACCATGCAGGCGCTCGACGTTGTTAAAGGCCGAAGAAAAGATCTGACTGATGCTCATGCCGTATTCGGAATAGCGGGAAAAAGCCACGCGTTCAGCAAGGTCACGGGGAAATCCGTTCTTGATCAGAACTTCCACGTACTCTTCAATCGAGCGTTTGTCCGGGGTTTTGCTGGAAAGGGTGTTGCAGCCCATCAGGAAGACGTCTTTGGGTTTGCTTAAAATCCCCGGGCAGGAGTTTTCGCAGCTCAGCCTTTCGATTTCCTTCAGATCCAGAGTGGTGCTGTTGCCTTCCCCAAAGAACACGCCCCCAAAGTGGCCGGAAATCAAAAGCACGTCACATTGAATGCCGGAGTTGCAGGCGTTTTGCAGCCAGCGGGGGTTCTTGCCTTCCGTGGGAACAAGCTCGGTGATCTCGACATCCTGGGAAGCGTAAAGCTGTCTCAACGCCTCTTTTTCGTCCGCGGAATTCAGGGTCATTGTGCAAATGCGTTTGGTGGCCGCTTCGACAGAAGGGCTCCCAAGCATAACCAGCAGTCCAAGACAGAGCAGGGATTTCAGTTTCATACCCGCAAAAACTGCAAAGGGCTGTCCAGCGCCAGTTAAGAATCAGGCAAGGAGGAGCGTCCATGGCTTGCGCATATGACAAAATGGGGAAGACGAAAAAAGGGTGTCTCGTTTTGAGACACCCTTTTTGGGGGATAAAAATCAGGCGGCTTTGCGACCTTCGACGACCGAGATCAGTTCCTGAACCATCGAATCCATCTGCTGGGATCGCTGGGCAAGCTCTTCAGCGGCCGAGGCACATTCACCCGCGGCCGAGGCATTGTTCTGGGTCACACGATCCAGTTCATTGATGGACATGTTGATCGAGCTGACCCCCTGGGACTGCTCCGTGCTGGCGGTGGAGATTTCAATATTCAACGCCGTCAGTTTTTCGATCTGCACCACGATTTCATTCAGCATCGTGCCGCTGGCCTGAACAACCTCGTGACCGCTTTCAATTTTGTGAACGCTGTCCTCGATCAGGGTGGCGATCTCTTTGGCGGACGTGGCACTTCTTTGTGCCAGTGCGCGCACGGCCTCCGCAACTACGGCGAAGCCTTTGCCTTGCTCTCCGGCGCGGGCCGCTTCCACTGCCGCATTCAGGGCCAGAAGATTGGTCTGGAAGGCGATATCGTCAATAACTGAGATGATCTCTTCGATCTTCTTGGAGCTCTTCGCAATGTCATCCATGGAAAGAATCAGCTTTTCGACCTCATCTTTGCCATGGCGGGCTTTGACCTGCGCGGTTTCAGCCAGTGAGCGGGCTTCGTTGGTGTGTCCGGCATTCAGCTTGATCATGCTCGACATTTCCTCGGTGGCCGAAGTCGTCTGTTCGATGGAGGCCGCGGCCGTCGTGGCGGCGCTGCTGAGGTCTTGAGAGGACTTGGAGATTTCAGAGCTGGCTTGGGCGACACTGGTGCCTGTTTCTTTCAGTTTCACCGCGATGCCGGAAAGGGCCTTCATTGGGCGGTTTAACACCACAAAGGCCAGGCCCATGGCAACAATCGACAGGCCCACGGCAACAAGCACGATGTACATGGTGGCATCGGTAGCTGCGGCTTTGACTTTGTCTTTGCTTGAAATCACAGCGAAACCGCCATGCAGTTTACCGTCGGACCAGTCTTCCATGGGATAGCCCAGAATGTCCTTGCCGTTTTTCCAAGGGGACTGGGAAGGGGAGCCGTGGCAGTTCATGCACCCCTGACTGGATGAAAGGCGCACCGGACGGTATACGATCACGTGATTGTCGGTGGTTGCCGTGAGCTCTTCCAATTTTGGATCGGCCTCAAATTTTTTCAGAATGTCCATTTCTTCCTGAGTGGCGCGATTGTCCG
The DNA here is from genome assembly GCF_002208115.1 of Bdellovibrio bacteriovorus. Classification (NCBI taxonomy): domain Bacteria; kingdom Pseudomonadati; phylum Bdellovibrionota; class Bdellovibrionia; order Bdellovibrionales; family Pseudobdellovibrionaceae; genus Bdellovibrio; species Bdellovibrio bacteriovorus. The sequence continues at coordinate 679,771 of NZ_CP020946.1, forward strand.
AATTGCGCGGTTCACCCGAGAAAATGCGGAAAGTATAGCCTTCCTTTTCAGCGCCTTCAGCGCCCACTTTCATTGCGGCAAAGATGGGAACCTGCTTCAGGATGGCCATTTTGGATTCTTTGGAAAGATTGCCATCAGGATGATCCTCGATGGCCTTTTCGATGCTGGCTTTTAATCCACCCTGGGAAGCCACGTAAGAGCGCACGGCTTCCAGGCGGGAAAGGATCGCTTCTGATTTTTCGACCAGATGGGATTCGCCTTCGTGCGAGATGCGGGATGATGCCACGATCACAGCTGCGGTCGTGCAGATCACGCAAGCAGTGCCAATACTGATCATAACTTTGGTGCTGAACTTCACTTTGAAACCTCTTGTTCCTTATTTTGTTTAATTGGAATGAGGCTCTTATCGAACAAAAGCTCTGTAATCTTCCTTACAAATGTGAGAAGCCATCTCCACCGGGCGGGGGATATTTCTTAATAACTTGTCCGGCGAGCGTTTAAAATTGAAGTAAAAAAAGGCAGGTGACTAAGCACCTGCCTTGGGCAATGAATTTGTAATAAAAGGTCGAGCTGTTAAGATCTCACAACAATTACAGGAACGGGGGATTTTGCGATCATGTCGCGAAGGTTGGATCCCAGAAGCGTGCCCAGAAGTCCGCCGTGGCTTTCATCACCCATGCAGATCAGATCGCAGTTGCCGGCAGGTCCCGCAAGGAAGGTGTCCACCAGCGGAGTTTTTTCCTGCTCAATGATGCCCTCGCAGGAAATGCCCTTGCTGCGCAGACGCTCCAGTTTTTTCTCCATGGAACTCTGGGCGTCTTTTTTGATGTCAGTATAGATGGTGTCGATACTTGGAGTCGCTTCCCCAGCAGCAAACATGTATTGCTCTACCGTGCGCAAGGTTTCTGCGACGGAATGATAAAGAACAACGTGGGCACCCAGTCGTTTCGCCAGACTGACGCCATAGGTTTCAGAGGCGCGGCACTTTTTCGTCAGATCGGTGACGATGGCGATGCGCAGGTCCTTTTTGGTCGGCAGGCTGTAGTCGTCGCGCTGAGTGCCGGGGCCCAGGATGTAAACGGGCCGCTTCACATTGCGCACTACTTCCTCGGCCACGCTTCCCAGGAAGAACCGGTCCATCCCTTTGAGTGCGCGGGACCCGACGATCAAAGCTTCAACGCTGTTGGTGTCTTTGACGGCGTCAGAGATTTCTTTCACTGGCGAGCCGAACTTCACAATCAACTTTCCGGGAACAGCAAAGTTGTTCATGACCGGGGCCAGTTGATGATGTTTGTGGCTGATGATTTTGGCTTTTTCAGCATAGGAAAGTGCCAGTCGTCCCGGAATGTCTTTGAGTGTTTTGATATACAACAAAGACACCGGGCAATTCAGGCGGACAGACAGGTCCGAGGCGAAGCGACGGTTCACCTGGGATCTTTTCAAAGAGGCTTCGTCTTTATGTTCCAGTTCGTCGGCAATAAGAAGTGAATGAGTGGTCATGCTATCCTCCTTGTCTTGAAGGATAGCACTTTAACTGCGCGGGTCTATGATTCCCGTCATCATTTGTCTATTTTTGGGTCACGAAGCGGCCTGGTCTGAGTTTCCGCTAATAATAACATTCAGTTGCTGGACTGCTTCTTCCATAACAGATGACTGGCGCGTCAGCTCTTCTGAAGCAGCAGCGCACTCTTCGGCTGCCGCTGCGTTGGCTTGTGTGATTTTATCCATGTCGGTCAAGGCCTTGTTAATTTGCAGAATGCCCTGTTCCTGTTCTGAGCTGGCGCCGGATATTTCCGTATTTAGGGCGGACAGCTTTTCGATGGTGGTTACGATTTCTTTTAATGAATCTGCACTGGATCGAACAACTTCGTGACCTGACTCAATCTTTTCAACACTGTCGTTGATCAGATTGGAAATTTCTTTGGCGGAAGTGGCGCTTCGTTGTGCCAGGCTGCGAACGGCCTCTGCGACGACAGCAAAGCCTTTGCCATGTTCACCGGCACGGGCCGCCTCTACAGACGCATTCAAGGCCAGCAGATTGGTCTGGAAGGCGATATCATCAATCACCGTGATGATCTCTTCGATTCTTTTTGAGCTGGAAGTGATTTCATCCATGGATGTCGTCAGCTTCTGAACCTCGCGTTCACCGATGCGCGCCTTTTCCTGGGCGGTGTGGGCCAGGTCGCGGGCTTTGGAGGCGTGCTGGGAATTCATTTTCACCATGCTGGAGACCTCTTCAGTGGAAGCGGAGGTTTCTTCGATGGAAGCCGCCGCCTTCACGGCGGAATTGCTGAGGCTTTGGCTGGAGCTGAAGATTTCATTGCCGGTGGTCGACACCTGCGTGCCGGCGCGGTTGAGGGTGGCAATCGCCTCCAGCAGTGCGCCCAGAGGGGAGCGCAGCAGTGCATAGGAAACGGCCAGAATCACGACCGTGATCAGCAAAGCCCACAGCAAAATAGAGTAGGTGGTGTTGCTGGCGGCCTCGGCGACACGGTCTGTGGAAGAGGTCACTGCGAACACACCGTGAAGCTTGTTGTCGCTCCAGTTTTCCATGGGGTAACCCAGAATGTCTTTGCCGTTGCCCCAGGGACTGTTGGCAGGATTTCCGTGGCACAGCAGGCAGCCTTGCGATTCTGACAGACGCACGGGACGATAGACCACGACCTCGTGATCGCCCCGGGTGATGATCTCTTTCAGTTCAGGTTCTGCTTCAAAGCGCTTCAGGATTTCCAGTTCAGAGGTTGTGGCTTTGTTGGATTCGCGGCGCGGGGCTGCGGTGAAGACCCGGAATTTGTAGCCGTCTTTTTCTGCATTCTCAAAACCCACGGCCATTGATGCGACGATGGGAACTTTGCGCAGCAGTTGTTTGCGCACTTCTTCAGGCAGGTTGCCATCCGGATATTTTCCGACGGCCTGGGCAAAGTCCTCTTTCAGATTTCCGGAGGTTGCCACATATCCACGCATGGATTCAAGGCGGGAAAGAATCGCCTGGGATTTGTCGACCAGTTGGTCGCGTCCCTGTTCGTGGATTTTGGAAGAAGAGATTCCCACCGCTGCCAGAGTGCAGACCACACACGATAAAGCGACGTTTAAAATGACCTTGGTGCCAAACTTCATAGAATCTCCTTCGCTGCTATCTATCGGTAATGAGGTCGAAAACAATATGGACTAAAGCTCGTTTTGTTGCGGTTTGAAAACCTAAGTGCACAAAGGTCCAGTGAAAGACCTTGGTCTTGTTTTGCGGACAGCGTTTCATTGTTGGCGATCTTGTTGCTAATCTAAAATTCACGACAGCAGAGGATTTCCGACTGTGAAGAAGCTCGTTTTGAAACTTATTTTTGGATTCATTGTTCTGCCTGCAGCACTTGCGGGAACGCTTTTTTATCTGAATGAAAACGGCTTTTTCAACATTCGTACAGTCGAGGTGGTGCTTGAAAATCCACCCGCGGGGCAGGAGCAGTTTTTGCGCCCGCACGTTGATCGACTGGAAGCAAGTCTGGCCCGTTACAAGGGCGTTTCTCTTTGGAATATCAAACTTAAAAAAGTGTCTCGTGAAGTGGATGCCCTGAACTGGGTGGAAGGTTTGAACATCAAAAGAAGCTGGCCGACGACGTTGTCTGTGCGCGTGCGCCCGCATGAAGTGAAACTTCTGTTCATGGCCAAGGGTGGAAAACTTGTTCCGATCATTAAAGACGGGACTTTCCTGGATCCGGTTGAAAGCAAGCAGGCTCCCGATGTTGTGTTGCTTGACGGAGAAGGTTTTGTGAAAAAAACAGAACTTCGCAAGAAGGCTGTTGATGTGGTTGAGCAAATTCCTGCTGAAGGATCGTTCAGCAGAAAAACAATTTCTGAAATTCGTTACGACAATAAAGAAGGCTTCTGGATGACCATGATCAAAACGGGAATCCAGGTGAAGATGGGTGAAGACCAAGTGTCTTTGAAGTCTGCACGAGTCAGCCAAGTCGTCGATTATCTCGAATCCCGCCAGTTTGACGCGCGCGTCATAGACGCGAATCTGTCAAAGAAAGTCCTTGTCAGGTTGCGTAAGGATCCCTAAGCTTAAGTCTGGAAGACCGATCAAAGTCGGGTAGATGCCCCCTTTCGAAGCCCCTTAAAATGATTTTAACGGGTGGTCTTTCCTGAAGCTTTATAGTTTAGGCATCCGTGAGGACTTAAGGATGAGTACATCAAAACCCAAAGCTCCGGTATTGGCTGGCTTGGACATTGGTTCTACCAAGGTCTCTTTTGTCATCGGCACAGTTAATCCCGAAGGAAAAATCGAAGTCGCAGGCGTGGGCACCGCTCCCAATACAGGGATCCGTCAGGGTGTCGTAGTCAATATCGAAGCCACGACTGATTCCATCAGAAAAGCCAAAGAAGAAGCAGAATTGATGTCCGGTTACACCGTCTCCGAAGTGTGGGTGGGTGTTGCTGGTTCGCACATTTCTTCCTTTGATTCCAAGGGCATGGTTGCGATCAAGAATCGCGAAGTCACCGCCTCTGAAATTGACCGCGTGATCGAAGCTGCAAAAGCAGTGGCGGTTCCGACGGATCGTTCTGTTCTTCATGTTCTTCCAAGAGAATTCAAAGTCGACGGCCAGGATGGGATCACGGATCCTATCGGCATGTCCGGCATCCGCTTGGAAGCCAATGTGCACATCGTGACCGGCGGTCAGAGTGCCATCAATAATACAGTAAAATGTGTTGAAAAAGCCGGTTTGAAAATCGCAGGCCTGGTTCTTTCCCAGTTGGCATCCGCCACCGCGGTGATGTCCAACGATGAAAAGAATCTGGGTGTGTGCGTGGTTGATATGGGTGGCGGCGCTTGTAACGCCCTTTACTTTGTCAACGGCAGTGTGGCTCACTCCTCTGTAATTCCAGTGGGTGGCCAGCACTTCACTCACGACGTGGCGGTGGGGTTGAGAACTCCGCAGTTCGCGGCGGAAGAGCTGAAAAAGAAGCATGGCTGTGCCATGGCTTCCATGGTGAATGAAAATGAAACTGTTGAGGTCGAAGGTGTCGGCGGCAGAAAATCCCGCGTGATTCCTCGCAAGGACCTTGCGGATGTGATCGAAGCTCGTGCAGAGGAAACTCTGAACCTGATTGCCAATGACATTCGTATGAGCGGCCTGATGCCAATGCTTGGTGGCGGGATCGTTCTTACAGGGGGCGCAAGCAACCTGGATGGTCTGATCGAAATGGGTGAATTTATCTTTGATATTCCGGTTCGCAGAGGGGCTCCTCGTGAAATCGGTGGTCTGACGGATGTGGTGAAGTCTGGAGAATTCTCCGCCGCTGTCGGACTGTTGCAGTATGCACTGGGGCAGAGAAAAGACCTGCTTCAGGCGCATCAACAGCAGCAGGAAGTGAACATTGGTGAATCGCTGGACGGGATCACCAAGAAGATCAAAGAATTTTTTGGACAGATTTTTTAAAATTTTTAGCCTGAGTTCGCCCAAGCCTCGGCGACGGCGGATGATTCTGTGGGGAGGATCAAATGTTTGAGTTGGAAGAAAATATCAATATCGGTGCAAATATTAAAGTAGTGGGCGTCGGCGGTGGCGGTAGCAACGCGGTTGCCACCATGATCGAATCCGGCATGAACGGTGTTGAGTTCATCGTTGCCAATACAGACATCCAGGCCCTGAACGCCAGCAAGTCTCCGAATAAGATCCAGTTGGGTCTGGACCTTACAAAAGGTCTTGGCGCGGGTGCAAATCCGGATGTGGGTCGCAGAGCTGCGATCGAATCCTACAATGAAATCGTTGAAAAATTGGAAGGCGCGGACATGGTGTTCGTCACTGCGGGTATGGGTGGCGGAACTGGTACGGGTGGCGCTCCGATCGTCGCGAAGATTGCGCGTGAACTTGGCGCTTTGACTATCGGTGTGGTTACCAAGCCTTTCCTGTTCGAGGGTAAAAAACGCGGCAAGCACGCTGAAGGCGGCCTGGCTGATCTGAAAGAAAACGTGGACACCCTGATCGTGATCCCGAATCAGAAACTTCTTTCCATTGCTGCGGAAAGAACTCCGCTTCTGGAAACCTTCAAAAAAGCGGACGAGGTTCTTCTTCAGGCTGTTAAAGGTATCTCTGATCTGATCAACATCCGCGGTCTTATCAATCTGGACTTCGCCGATATCCGCACTGTTATGTCCTCCAAAGGCATCGCAATCATGGGTACTGGCGCAGCCAAAGGTGACAACCGTGCGGTTGAAGCGGCGACTGCTGCGATCTCTTCTCCACTTCTTGAAAACGTCAAGATCGATGGCGCGACTGGCATCATCATCAACGTAACGGGTGGTTCTGACCTGTCTCTGTACGAAGTGAACGAAGCTTCCACTCTGATCACTGAAGCGGCTCATGAAGATGCAGAAATCATCTTCGGTGCGGTTATCGATGAAAGCATGGGTGATGAAGTTCGCGTGACTGTGATCGCGACTGGTTTCGATTCTCACGATGTGAAACTTGTGAACGACATGGCTCAGGTAAATCAAATGCAGAACTTCCTGAACCAGAACGCAGCTCACTTCGGTGGCATGAACATGCAGATGCCGCAAATGCCGCAGCAGATGGCTCAAATGCCACAGATGCCGCAGATGCCACAAATGCCTCAGTTCCCGCAAATGCCGGTGATGCCGACAATGCCACAAATGCCTGTTATGCCTCAGATGCCAGCGGTTGAACTTCCGCCGATCACTGCGGTTCAGTCTCAGGTTCAGTCTTTTACGCATCAACCACAGCAGACAGAGGCAGCTCCTCAGGTTACTGAGACTGTGGTTGTTCCCCCTGTAGCTGCCGTGACTCCGCAGGTGGCGCAGCAGGCAGCACAAAACATGATGCCACAAATGCCGGTTCAGGCTCAGCAAGCTCCTGTTCAACAGGAAGTTGCCACTCCGATCCAGCCACAAGTGGAATCATCTTTGTCTCCGCGTGATATGCTGCTGGCTAAAGCCCGCGCTTTCAAAGAAAGCCAGGACTTGAAATCCAAGCACGCGAATCCGGAACAACTGTCCATGAACGTGGATCACGAACAGCAGTCTTTGGAAGAAGCGCGCCGCATGGCTCGCGAAGTCCTGAGCTCTCCGTTCTCCAGCCAGAATCTTGAAGTTCCTGCATTCATCCGCAAGAAACAGGGATTCGATCTGAATAAAGAATAGTGGAAGCCTGGTTCATATCCGACATTCACTTGAAAACCGCTGAAGAGCGCAATGGGAAAATCCTGTTGCGCTTTTTGCGTTCTTTGCTGGCGGGAAATCCGCAGCAGGTTCACCTTTTCATGCTCGGGGACATCTTCGATCTGTGGGTCGGTGGACACACTTATTTTGCCAAAAAGTTCGAACCTCTGATGCAGGCTCTGGGTGATCTTCGCAAAGCGGGGGCCCGTATCACTTTCATCGAGGGCAATCACGACGTGCACGTGGAAGGGTACTTCCAGAAGCGTCTGGGAATCGAAGTTTTTGTCGAGGCTCAGTATTATCTGATCGACGGGGTCCGTGTGCGCTGCGAGCACGGGGACCTGATCAATTTGAATGACGAAAAATATCTCAAATACCGCAGCATCATTCGCAATCCTTACATCAAACCTTTGGGAAGTATTCTGCCGGGCAAGTTCTGGGATCACATTGGAAACAAGGCCAGCAAAAAAAGCCGCGAACGCAGCGGACACTATCGTGTATCCAATGAAGGTGAACTGATTGCGATGATTCGCAAACACACGTCGGTAGCCTATGCGGAAAAGCCGTTTGATCTGATTGTGTCCGGTCACATGCACGTCTTTGATGATCACACGGAAGCCATCAACGGCCACTCGGTGCGCTCGGTGAATCTGGGGTCGTGGTTTGAAGAACGTGTGAAAGTTTTTTGCCTGCGTAATGGTGTGGGCGAATGGGTCTATCTTCCCTCTGAAGACTAAGTTCTGACCGAATTTTCTGGATCACTTAAAAACCTGAACTTTTGCGACGACAGTCTTCAGGGCGTATCCTTTTTGTATTCAAGGAGGATTTATGAGATCAATGGTCAGTGCTTTGGTGTTTCTGCTGGCAATGACAGCTCAGGCTGCTGTGGAAATGACAGTGCAAAAAGAGGCCTTCGTCATTCATTCGACGTCCATCAGTTGCATGGCTTATCAGGACGGATCCAATCGTCGTGATATTGCTTCGCCATACATTGATATTCCTCAGATTCGTATTGCCAACCGCAGTGGTGAATTTTTTGCTCCGGCCATGATTCAGGTGACATTCAAATCTTCGATTCGGTCTTACACCTGCACCTATTCTGATTATCAGTTGGATGCCATCGGCATTCCGGTCCGTATGACCAATAACGAAATTCTGGATCTGACTTGTCCGATCAAGTGTGGTGGATTGCCAATCGGCAGCCCCGAAAAAGTCACCGCCACGGTCGAACTGATCGGGTACACCGAATCTGGCAACGGCCATATGACACCCGTTAAAATTCAAAAGAAAATGGACATCATCAATCCATAACTAAAAGGTACCTGCTTACTTTTTCCGAAGCGCTGCGATAGAATCTGGGTATGGATTTCAAACCGACTCAACGATTTAGTGACCGGGTTGATAACTACGTCAAGTTTCGACCCTCGTATCCTTCTGAACTTCTTAAGTTTTTCACCGACCAATTGGGGCTGACCGCAGCAAGTGTGGTTGTCGATGTGGGTTCGGGAACAGGGATTTCCACCGAAATCTTTCTAAAGAACGGCAACATCGTGTATGGGGTTGAGCCCAATGCCAAAATGCGGGCTGCTGCTGAAAAGAACCTGGTGGGTTATCCTGATTTTCACAGTGTGAATGGTTCATCTGAAAACACCGGGCTGCCTGCCAACAGCGTGGATTTCGTAATTGCCGCTCAGGCCTTTCACTGGTTTGAACCGGTGGCGACTCAGAAAGAATTCAAACGCATTTTGAAATCGCCGGGAACGGCGGCGTTGATCTGGAATGACCGCCGGATGACGGGCACGGGATTTAATGTGGACTATGAAGCGCTGATTGCGAAGTACGGTTCCGACTACAAGCAGGTTCGACATAACAATATCGATCATTCCCAGATTGAAAGTTTTCTGGGGGCCTACAACGAACATGTGATTTTCAATTATCAGGATCTGGATTTTGATGGCTTGTTAGGGCGTCTGTTGTCTTCGTCATACATGCCTCAGGCGGACAGTGAAGTGTATCCGGCCATGAAAGTCGAGCTGCAAGCGCTGTTCGACAAGTATCAGAAAAATGGAATGGTGCGGATTGAATACGACACGCGTATTTTCCACGCACGAATGAAATAAAAAAAAGCCGGGTTTCCCCGGCTTTTTTTTATTTGAAGTACTTTTTGAAACCTTGCCAGCAGTTTTGATAATCGCTTTGCAGGAAATCTTTCCCCATCGCGAAGTCCGTCACCATATACGGGGAGCGGGATTCAAACATGAAGGCCATGGTGGCTTCGATCTTGTGCGGTTTTAAATCCGCGTTGCTGGCTTTTTCAAATGCATCCACGTCCGGTCCATGCGCGGAATAGAAATTGTGCAGACTGCCGCCGCCAGGAACAAAGCCCCCCGCGGTTTTTGCGTCGTATTCGCCATAGATCAAACCCATGTATTCGCTCATGCAATTGCGGTGGAAGTACGGTGGGCGGAAGGTGTGTTCACCCACCATCCAGCGTGGCGGGAAGATCGCAAAGTCCACGTTCGCCGTGCCAGGCACTTCACTTGGTGAGGTCAGTACGGTGAAGATGGATGGATCTGGATGATCATAGCTGACGGTGTTGATGGTGTTGAATTTGCGCAGGTCATATTTGAACGGAACAAAGTTTCCGTGCCATGCCACCACATCCAGTGGCGAGTGGCCGATTTCAGCGCTCCACAGTTCACCGGCAAATTTACCCACCAGTTCAAACTTTCCTTCTTTGTCTTCAAACGCCGCCACCGGAGTCAGGAAGTGACGACGGTGAGCCAAACCGTTGGCGCCAATCGGGCCCAGGTCCGGCAGTCTGAAAGCCGCACCAAAGTTTTCACCGATATACCCAGTGCAAGTGGTGCCGTCTTTCAGTGGATTCACCTGGAACTTCATCCCGCGGGGAACCAGAGCGATTTCGCCGGGTTCCACTTCCATAAAGCCCATTTCGGTTTTTACATGCAAAGAGCCTTTTTGCGGAACCAGCAGGAAATCCCCATCGGCGTTCATGAAGTAGCGTGTGTCCATGGACTTGTTGAACGAATAAAGATGCGCATTCAAACCACGCTGTTCGTGCACAGAGCCTGTGCCACACACGGTGCGGATGCCTTCAACGAAATCCTGCTTCGCGGAAGTTTCAGCCAGCGGATTCCAGCGCATTTGGTTGGGATTGATGTGCTGAGGTTTGAAGAAGGTTTTGGAAGTCAGATCCTTCAGCGGGGCGAAAGGCTTGTGCATCACGGACGGGCGGATGCGATACAGCCAGGAAAACATATTGGAATGACGAGGGGCTGTGAAGGCCGTGCCGCTGAGCTGTTCAGGATAAAGACCCGCCGGGGCCTTTTGTGGAGAGTTCTGGTCCTGAGGCAAAGAGTTCGGGCGAGCTTCTGTGGAAAAATGATTTCCGAAACCTGATAAGTATTTTGTTTCCATATGGGACAGATAATCAGGTCCCAGGTAAAAAATCAACAGGGATGCCCCTCAACCGCGGGGGCTGATAAATGACCTCTTGACGGACTTTAATGAAACTAATATAGTTACAGTATGGCAGCTAATAGCAGATTCGCGGTTGCGACTCATATTATGACCCTGGTAGCTCACGATGCCCCTAAGGGGGAGCTTCTGAAGAGCGATATTGTGGCGGGAAGCGTCAACACCAATCCGGTGGTGGTGCGCCGTCTGATGGCCGAGCTTTCCAAAGCGGGTCTGCTGACGTGCCATCAGGGAAAAGGCGGCGGAGTCGAACTGGCCCGGCCGGCAGAGAAGATCACCCTGCGTGACATTTATCAGGCGGTGGGGGAATCCGACGTATTTGCTTTCAACCCGAACCGGCCCAATACAAGATGTCCTGTCAGCACCAGTATGGCGAAGCTGCTGACGCCGGTGTTTTCAGAAGTGAATGACTGTGTGGCAGATCAATTGAAGCAGACGAAGCTTTCGGATCTGGTTCACAAGGTCGACTAGGTCTTCTGTTTTTTTGCATTAAACTGTAACAAATATGGTTACTTAACAAAGGAGAAAACCATGAATGTAGCACTGATCGGAGCTTCCGGATTTATCGGAACCGACATTTTGGAAGAACTGCTAGGCCGCGGACACAAAGTCACCGCCATTGTCAGAAATCCGGAAAAAATCAAATCCCGCGAAAACCTGCTGGTGAAAAAAGCCGATGTCACTGACACGGAAAAACTGGCTGAAATCCTGAAGGGTCAGGACGCTGTTGTGAGTGCCTATAATCCAGGAACTGACATGAGTGTGACTGGCGCGAAATCCTATGCGGCGGCAACAAAAAAAGCCGGTATCAAACGTCTGCTGATCGTGGGCGGAGCGGGATCTTTGGAAATTTCTCCGGGGGTTCAGTTGGTGGACACACCTCAGTTCCCGGCGGAATGGAAAGACGGCGCCCGTGCAACGCGCGAAGTACTGAACTTCATCCGCACCCAAAATGATCTGGATTGGACCTTCTTCAGCCCGGCCATGATGATCGAACCAGGGCCTCGCACGGGAAAATTCCGTCTGGGCAAAGACACTCCGGTCTTTGATGCAAAAAATGAAAGCCGCATTTCGACGGCAGACTATGCGGTGGCGATGGTCGATGAACTGGAAAAGCCCCAGTACCTTAAACAACGCTTCACCGTCGGTTACTAGAAAGGCCCTTACATGAAAGCATTTAAAGCAATTACTGCCGCATTGATTCTGTCATTGGCTCTTCCGGCAATGGCGAAGAAAACCACCGTGGAAGAAAACAAAAAGATTGTCACGGATTTCTATAACATGGTCTTCCGGGATCACAAAGTGCAGGAAGCCGCCGACAAGTACTTTGGCTCAAAGTACATTCAGCACAATCCCCTGGTGCCGGATGGGGTGAAACCGTTCACCGGGTATTTCATTCCGCACTTCAAAGCCAATCCCGAAGCGCGCAGTGAAATCAAGCGTGTGATTGCGGAAGGCGACCTGGTGGTTTTGCATGTTTTGTCCAAACAGAACAAAGACGATCGCGGTCGTGCGATCGTGGATATCTTTCGCGTGGAAGACGGCAAAATCGTTGAACACTGGGATGTGATTCAGGCGATTCCGGAAAAGGCCGCCAATACAAACACCATGTTTTAGTTTCTTTTGCTGACGCAGCGGAAAGCCGCTGCGTTTTCAATCACGGGTTCCTGATTGCACAGGGATCCGTGCAGGTTCTGTCCGCGTGCGCGGGCATCTTCCAGGACCCTTGCCATTTTCAGATAAGTCGGCGTCAGTGTTTCGCGAATCTTGGCGACAACTTCTTTATATGGTTTGCGTGGATTGCCGGCTTCATAGCCCCGCGCGCACATCTCGGACTTGAACGCTTGCGCTGCGGATTCAAACTCTCCGGTCCACAGGCCCCAAAGACCCGCCAGATAACCCGTGCGGTCTTCACCCACGGTGCAGTGGAAGTAAATGCTTCTTCCGGCTTTCACAGATTTTTCAATTGTCTTTAAAGCCTCAATCGTCATGCGACAGGCGGCCTTGTAGTCATGCAGGTCTTTCCAGGGAAAAGGCACATGGGTGATGGCCGAGGCTGACAGCCCCGCGTTTTGCAGTTGGGCGATTTCTTTGGCGACTTCGCCTTTGGTGTCGGTTTTAAAGATCAGAACCTCTTCGATGCCGGAATCCAGCAGCTCCTGAATCTGAGCTTTGTTTCGGGGCTCCATCCCGCGCACCACGCGGGCGCCGTTGGCGTCGCTGGAAACTTCATGCGAGTTGGGAATGCTTAACCCCTCAACCGAGCCCAGAAAAGCCGATTGTAAAGACCAGGCAGATGGGCAAAGGAATAGAACAAGAAGGAAAGGAAGTGCTTTCATGGCCCCGGTTTCTATTTAAAAACCGGGGGACTGGCAAGTAAGCAGGTGGAAACTTAGTATTCCCGGAAGGAATGATAAGTTTATGGCAGCAGCATCATCGCAGGGCTGCGGACTTCTTTGCCCTTGGCATCCACACTGATGGCCTGAACCTGATACTGCAAACCATGGATCAGACCGCTTAAGACGGCCTTGTGGCTTGTGACCATTTCAGAATCCACGGCCGTGTACATTTCCTCACCCGTAAACACATTCACGATATAGATCTGGCTTGAGGACGGGAAATTTGTGGACCAGGTAATTTCTGCATTCGGTGCCGCCACCGAGGCGATTTTGAAATCACTCAGAGCAAAGTCAGGCTCCACACAAGGGTTCGGCTTTAAAGCGGGCATGTGGAAGTTGGCTGGTGCCACCACGTCCCAGCCGGTGGCTTCCAGGAACTTCACGGCGGCCTGTTTTTTTCCGTTGTTGGGATTATAGAAGAAGTTGTTGCTCTGGATACCACACAGGGAGTGGGAAGAAGGCTTCTTCCAGCTTTGGGCCTTTTTGTGGTGCTTCCACATCATCACGTTGGCGATGTGATAGCGCGGCCCCTGATAGTACAGAATACGGATTGGCAGTTCGGTGTCTTTTTTCATTTCCACCGTGCGATAAGGACAGCCCAGGCGGGTCGGGTGCACACCGTCGTTGTTCACCAGTTCATTCCACACGTCGCCTTCTTTTACGAACAGGCGGGCACCATCATCCGACAGCAGGGAAATCTCGTAGTGGCCTTCGCGGTCCTGATCAGACAGCTTCAGAACTGACGAGTATTCAATGGCAAAGTTTTCTATCAGCTTGTTGCCACCGGCATCCACCAACACATCTCCGTTTTTAGTGGCAAAACCTTCGGTGAAAGCACGGGTGGGCACGTTCACGTCCGAGAAATAAAGATCCTGCTCAAGCTTCACACCCTTGTTGTAATAGTCCATCACGCTCTTGACTGATGCGGACATCTCGGGGCTTTTCACATACAGTTTCGCAAACAGTCCGTTTTCGCTGTTGTTGGCCGAACCGCTGCCCAGAGGATCACACACGGTTTTTTCCGGATCGGCAAAATCCACCGATCCGATGCTGTCGCCAGTCGGGGTTTTTCCGCTGCCATGATAGCTGCACGTGATCTTCTTCAGCAGGCCACGGGCGCGGATATTGGGTTCATTTTGTTTTTTTGCCAGTGCAAAAGGGGACACCAAAAGCACGGCAAGGAATAGTGATTTCGTCATTACGTACCTCAACAATCAGCTATCTACAAGATTAACAAAATTGTAAAAACTGTGGAAGTATCCCCCACACGTCGTACGATATTGATATGTTTTGAAGTTTCGAAATGAGATTACTGCAGACCGAGTTTGGCTTTGATCAGTTCCAGATCTTTTTTGAGACTCTTGTTTTCTTCTTCCAGCGCTTTGATGCGCAGGTCTTTCGCAGCGGCATCCTCTTCCAGTGAAGCCACTTTGCGGGTGATGGTGTTCAGTTGGTCCTGGGTGGCTTTGCACATGCCATGAAGATCTTTGACGGCATTGACGGTCGCCCAGTGAATGGGGTCGACGTTCAGCTCCAGGTACCCATCCGCGCGGGTTTTCACCGCATCCGGAATCACCTGCTGCACTTCCTGGGCGATAAAACCAGTCATAGGCACATCCGACGGAAGGTTCAGGGCATTTCCGGATTTATAATTATAACGAACGGTGTGTAATTTCAGAACTTCATTCAGACCGTATTCGTATTCACCGTGGATGTCTTTCAGGCGTCGGTCCGAGGCATTGGTCCACGCGGTCCCGGTGCTCAGTCCGGCAGTTCCCGTGACATGAAGAGTGTAAGTCGGTGCCGGGGTGTTGATGCCGAAGTTCCCTGTCGCACGATCAATGGTCACCGCTGCGCCCAGAGTGGCGCCCGTGTCATCATAGCGAAGTATGCTGAAGTTGGAGCCCATGTTGGATCCGGTTTCAGACGCTGCATTCACCATCATCGACCAGCGATTGACGTTGGTTTTTCTGTAAATCAAAGACGGGTTGTAGTTCAGTGCTGTGGAGTCGATCACCACACCGCCAGTGGCCGAAGTCACGAAGCGGGCAACTTCGCCAGATCCGATGACATGCAGGGGAGTGGCCGGGCTGGTTGTGCCGATACCCACGCGTCCGCTGTCGTCGATCGTCATGCGCGGAGAATTGTTTGTTTCAAACGAAAGACTGAAGGCATCGTTGGTGCCAAGCACCATCGGAATACCCAGCGAGTTTCCGGAGTTCACCAGGACACCCAAAGAACTGTAGCTGGAGCATCCCGCAACGCCGGCTCCATCAAAGGCGATGGCCATCCCGACAGCGCAGGAAAACTCAGTGAAAGCAGAGCCTGAAGCATTGGTGTAAACCAGTTTGTTGGCACTGAAAGTCCCAGTGCCGGTACCACCTTTGTTGACTGGAACCAAAGAAGGGAATGATCCCGGATTCACGGTGACGACACCGGAGCTGACATTCAGACCGCTTCCGATCTGCACTATACCCTTGGAGCTGGCGGTGGCATCACTGACAGAAATCTGCGGGGTTGTGGTGTTGTTGGTAACAACCACGGGGGCGGTTCCGGCCACATTCGTGACGGTGCCGGTGGGGATTGAAATCCACTTCACACCGTTGGCGTCTGCCGAGTCTGCCGTGAGGACCTGTCCACTCGTGCCCGCTGGCAGACGCACATTGTTCGTGCCGTTGTGAACCAGGATGTCCCCTTTGCTCGTTAATGGTGAAAGAGCGGCCATAGCACCCACACTGCTGGAGGCGCCGGTACCGCCATTGGCTATCGGCAGGATGCCTGTAACCTGGGACGTAAGGCTGATCGGAGTTGCCGCACCACCTCCGCCCAAGGTGCTCCAACTGGAACCATTGTCGCGATAGATCTGGTGGCTGTCTGAAGAAATATAAAGAAGTCCGTTGTTGCCTGCTGCGGGACGGGCGGCATCCACACCCGCCATGATTCCCGTGGCGCCACCAAAGTTTTTCACCGCATCGACGATGCCATATCCTGAAAGTGTGCCAGGAAGGCCCGTGGTGATTTTGCTCCAGTCCAATGCAGGAATATCAGCCGCTGTCAGGGTCGAACCCGCAGTCACGCGTCCTTTGGCATCCGTGGTCACTTTGGTGTAAGTGCCGACCGTGCCGACAGTCGCAAGATTTAAAGCTCCGGCAGAGTTCAAAGTCGCATCACCGCTGACCGCGACTTCGGCCGCCGTGCCACCGGCGTTACCCACCCAGATGTTTCCAGTGGAAAGGGTTTTGCTTTGTTTGTTGTTGAAAGCCTGCCAGTCGGTTGAACTTAAATAACCGTTCGTGGTGGAATTGGCCTGAGTGATGAACAAATCAGGCACCGCCGCAGTTCCCGCAACCCCCAACGGTGATTGTGCGGTGACGGAAGTGACTGAGCCTCCACCGCCGCTGGCAGAAATCGTAATGTTGCCAGCTCCGTTGGTGATATTGATTCCGGAACCTGCTGTCAGAGTTGCCGGAGTATAGCCTGTGCCATTGCCGATCAGGACCTGACCGTTGGCGCCGGCAGTGCCAAACAGATTCAAAACACTGTTCAGAGTGCCGTAGCGGCTAAAGACACTGTCAACATTGGTTTGAGTTGTCGAGGCTGAGATCTGCACAAAGTCCGCGGCAGTCTTGTCGGCAAGGCGGACGGCATTGATGGCGAAGGGAACTGTATTGATTGCCACATCCGGTGTCAGATCTGTTCCACCCACACGCACCCGCAAAGACCTGGTTGTGAAACCAGATGCCGTCACCGTGCTGGTGTCAGCACAGGTCACACTGCCGGAGGACGCAAAGATGCGATCGGCGGTGTTGCCGGTGGAATCCGTGCGCGTGCCACTGCCGACAATCACACTGAATTCACCACTGGAGCCGGGAGTGATGCTGTGGGTTTCTTCAAACACCACACAAGTGGACGGATAGATAATCTGCAGAATCACGGTCTGAGTCGTCGTGATCGGAGTGCCCCCAGCATCAGTCAGCAGACCCTCATATGTGAACAGAGGACCGGGCGAAGGTGATGCCGCATGGGCGGCAAGACCTGTTAAAATCAGGAAGAGGGAAAGAATCAGGCTTTTCATTCGGTGATTCTCCCTTTGATTTTGAAATTGCCGCCAGCAGCGACATGCTGCTGTTGGTGGCGCAGGCGGCTTTTCACCCGATAACCACCACCGGCCTGTTCGGCGCTGCCGATCAGGATTTCCTGACTGCGGGTGGAGGAAGGGGAGTAAAGCACGGTCACTTCCTTGTAGAAGAAGTTGTTCTTGCGAGGTTGCGCACGGAATTTAACCTTCAGTGTCTGGCCCGGTGAAATCGCCAAAGAGCTCCAGGGGGATTTCAGATTGGACAAACTGACGGTGAACTTCCCGTTCACGCACGAAGAGGGAGCCGCAACATCATAGCTGGTCGGTGTGATCCAGGTGGCACCACCATCGAGGCTCATGTCAATGCTGCCGATGAAGTTGGAACAAGAGGCCTGCAGTGGCACGCTGTTCAGGCTGGAAGTAACCACATGGTTTGGATTGAATTCAAGACTTTCCATGGAACGCAGAATCGACACTGTCGGACTGGCATCCGAACAGGCAGAGAGGATCGACACGATCATCCCTAATATGGCGATTTTATTCACGTCCCGTGTGTTCATACTTGTTAAAATATCGGCAAAAATGAAGGACTTCTAAAGTCGGCCGATGTCTCAGGATGAGAATAAAAAAAGCCACCTCTTTGAGGCGGCTTTGGGAGCGAATCAGTACTGAAACAAGACAGCAGTCTTGCTAGAAATTCATCGTATAACCGATCAGGCCCTGCACACCGGACATAGTCGTGGACAAGTCCTTGCCGTTGCGCTCGACTTCTGAATCACCACCGCACTGGCTGACGCCCGGGATGTCGCTGGCGCCGGTACAGTTGCCTCCGGTCGTCAGGTTTCTTTCAATCGGCATGTAACGGACGTTGCCTTCCACCGTCAAACAATGAGCGTCGGTGAAGCAGAAGTCCACACCGATACCACCCATGGCGCCAAAGGCACTGCCTTTGAAATCCAGATTCTTGGTGCCGGCGGTGATCTCTCCACTCAAGGACCCGTAACCCAGACCTGTCTGCATGTAAAACTTAATGAAAGAGTTTTCCAGAGGATACATGCGGAAGATGGGAAACACGGTGAATCCCGTCAGTTTGTAATCGTAGCTTCCGTCTGTCCCAGAGCCTTCAGTGCTTTGCATGAAATAAGAGGGGCGGAAGACAAAGGCGTAAGAAGTCCCGCTGAAGCGGTAGGACCAGTTGGCATAAAACTCCCAGGCGCTGCCCAGAGATTTGGTGTCAGCATTGGCGGCGCTCGCACGAGCGGCATCAATCAGGGAGTTCATGTCATTTTGGCCGGCAGAAACCGTCGACAGACCGATTCCCAGAGACATGTCGCCGGAAAGGCTTGGACCGCGGCTAAGGCGGCGTTGGGCGTTTGCATCCTGGGCAAACATGAGCGAAGCAAGAAGAGCGGTGGACATGAAAATTCCCACCTTGGTCAAAGCTCTCATAGTGATCCTCCTGATCTTTCAAATTTGATTTAACACAAGTCTATACAACACTCTCTATTTCAACATCTATGAGCCACATCCATTCTACACCTTTTGGACAAAAGGCGGGACCATCTTTGGTCCAGACGAAATGAAAGCGACTTCAGCGTGTCTGTATGAGACTCTGAACACCATGAAGCATTTGGAAGAAAAGACGCTTTCCACGCGTCAGATTTTTAAAGGAAGATACCTCAAAATTGAACAGGATCAGGTGCAGGCACCGGATGGGCGCACTTACACCCGGGAATATATTCTGCATCCCGGTGCCGCGATGATGATCCCGCTTTTGCCGAATGGAAACGTGGTGATGATTCATCAGTACCGTCATGCGGTAAAGAAAGTTTTTCTCGAGTTCCCGGCTGGCAAAAGGGATCACAACGAGGAAACCCTGCTGACAGCAAAGCGAGAACTGCTTGAAGAGACCGGCTATGAAGCCAAAGAATGGAAGTTCCTGACCACAATTCATCCCGTCATTGGTTATTCCAATGAACACATCGATTTGTATCTGGCCAAGGATTTGATTCAACTGGAACAGCGTCTGGATCAGGGTGAGTTTATTGAGGTCGTCGAAGTAAAACCTGCGGATCTGATGCAGCTTGTTCTCGAGGGAAAAGTCAGCGATGTGAAAACCCAGATCGGGGCTTTTTGGCTTGATAAATTTCTAAGAGGGGAGTGGAATTGAGAGGAAGGAGCCTCTCATGTTCATTCAATCCAAAGACAGTTTTAAGACGAAATCGAAACTTCAGGTGGGCTCTCAGAGCTACACCATTTTCAACGCTCAAAAAATTCAGCATCCCAACATCAAGAAACTTCCGGTGTCGCTGAAGGTCCTTTTGGAAAACCTTCTGCGGCACGAGGACGGTCTGCATGTCAGCAAAGAGGACATTGATTCTTTGCTAAGCCTGAGCAACGAATCCCTTTCCCGCGAAATTTCTTTCTTCCCGGCGCGGGTTCTGATGCAGGACTTTACCGGCGTGCCGGCCGTGGTGGATCTGGCGGCGATGCGGGATGCGATGAAGTCACTGGGCGGGGATCCGAAAAAGATCAACCCGCTGGTGCCGGTGGATCTGGTGATCGACCACTCCGTGATGGTCGATGCCTTCGGGACACCAAAGTCCTTTGATGAAAACGTTAAGATGGAATTTGAGCGAAACCACGAACGTTATGTCTTCCTGAAATGGGGGCAGAATGCGTTCCAGAACTTCAAAGTGGTTCCGCCGGGCACAGGTATTTGTCATCAGGTGAATCTGGAATATCTGGGTAAAACTGTATGGTCCAATCACGGGCCGGAGGGTGCCAACGCCTTCCCGGACACGCTGGTGGGCACGGACAGTCACACCACCATGATCAACGGTCTGGCCGTACTGGGCTGGGGTGTGGGTGGTATCGAGGCGGAAGCGGTGATGCTGGGGCAACCTCTCAGCATGCTGATTCCGGAAGTGGTCGGCTTTAAACTTGATGGCAAAATGAAAGAAGGCACAACGGCGACGGATCTTGTTCTGACCATCACGCAAATGCTGCGTAAAAAAGGTGTGGTCGGCAAGTTCGTTGAATTCTATGGTCCGGGTCTGGCATCCATGTCACTGGCGGATCGTGCGACGATTGCCAATATGGCTCCGGAATATGGTGCCACCTGCGGATTCTTCCCGGTGGATGAGCAGACGATGAAGTATCTGCGTCTGTCCGGGCGTGATGCCGCAACAATTTCTCTGGTTGAAGCTTATGCGAAAGAAACCGGTTTGTGGCGTTCTGAAGAAGCTGAAAAGCACTATCACTTCAATGACACTCTTCATTTGGATATGTCGACGGTGGAGCCTTCGCTGGCGGGACCAAAGCGTCCTCAGGACCGCGTGGTGCTGGCGGGCGCTGCGGAAGACTTTAAAAAACAACTGGTGGCGGGCTTCCAGGTGGAGGCTGACAAAGCCAGCAAAACCGCTTCTGCGGTGGCGGTGGACAGTGAATCCTATTCACTGGGCCACGGGGACGTGGTGATCGCCGCGATCACGAGCTGCACCAACACGTCCAATCCGTCGGTGATGATCGGGGCGGGCCTGGTGGCGAAGAAAGCCGTGGAAAAAGGTTTGACCGTGAAGCCGTGGGTGAAGACGTCCCTGGCTCCGGGTTCTCAGGTGGTGACGGACTATCTTGAGCGCGCCGGTTTGCAGACTTATCTGGACAAACTGGGTTTCAATCTTGTGGGTTACGGCTGCACGACTTGTATCGGAAACTCCGGTCCATTGGAAGCGCCCGTTGCGGGAGCAGTGGAAAAAGGAAATCTGGTTGTGGCTTCGGTTCTTTCCGGCAACCGCAACTTTGAAGGTCGTATCAATCCGCATGTGAAAGCCAACTATCTGGCGTCCCCGATGCTGGTGGTGGCGCACGCGTTGGCGGGAAATATGATGATTGATATCACCCGTGATTCGCTGGGTACTGATTCGGCCGGTAAACCGGTGTATTTGAAAGACATCTGGCCCAGCACGCAGGAAATCCAGGACACCATCAACAAGACTGTTGAAACGAAAATGTTCGACACCCGTTATGGAAATGTTTTTGCCGGAACTGAGGACTGGCAAAAAATCAACACGACGTCCTCTCAGGTGTACAACTGGGAGCCAAGCACTTACATCAAGAACCCTCCGTACTTCGAAGGCATGACTTTGAAGCCGGAAGCTGTTCATGACGTGAAGGGCGCTCGCCCATTGGCCATTCTTGGCGACTCCATCACGACCGACCATATTTCTCCGGCAGGCAGTATCAAAAAGGATTCCCCGGCAGGTCGTTATCTGACTTCACACGGTGTAGAGGCCAAAGATTTCAACTCTTACGGATCCCGGCGTGGTAACGACGAGGTGATGGTGCGCGGAACCTTTGCAAACATCCGTATCAAGAATGAGATGCTTCAAGGGGTGGAAGGCGGCATGACCAAATACGTGCCAAGTGGTGAAACACTGGCGATCTATGATGCCTCTGTGAAGTACCAGTCCACGATGACCCCGCTGGTGGTGATCGCAGGGAAAGAGTACGGTACCGGCTCTTCCCGTGACTGGGCGGCCAAGGGCACTCGCCTTTTGGGTGTGAAGGCTGTGATCGCGGAAAGCTTTGAGCGCATTCACCGTTCCAATCTGATTGGTATGGGGGTGTTGCCGTTGCAATTCCATCCGGGCACAGATCGCAAAACTTTGCATTTGGATGGCAGTGAGACGTTTGATATTTCCGGCATTGAATCCGGGATGAAACCGCAGCAGGATCTGACGTTGACGATTCATCGCGCCGACGGCAAGAAAGAGGACGTGAAGGTGCGTTCCCGCATCGACACCGCCGTCGAACTTGAGTACTACAAGAATGGCGGCATCCTTCATTATGTTCTGAGAAAACTGGTCTAGTTCCTTGCATATTCACAAGCTCTCGCCTGAACAGGCGAGAGCTCTGTCCACCGGCCAGGTCCAAAAAATTACCTTCCTTTAAGAAACTGTCCCAAGCCCTTCAGTAAAGTTCGCATCAAAACGAAAAGTAGATCAGAACGTTATCGAGGAGTTATACATCTATGGGCAACATCACGTCCTGGTTTCGCGGCATCAAGGGAAAACTTCTATTCGCAGCGGCCCTTCCGATTGTGGCTTTCTGTATGGTCGGGGTTATCTCTGTTAACGGTGTGGGTCGCGTGAATGAGCTTCTGAAAAGTTCGCACAACGAAATCATTCCCAATATTCTGATTCTGACGGACATGCGCATTTCCCGGAATGCTTTTGGATTTCGTGCTTACTCAGCGCTAAGCCTTTTCAAGGCGGGGAAAGATATCGACGGCGAAGTGACGATGGCCGAACAGGCTTTGCATTCCTATCGCAAGGACTATGAAAAATACACCAAGACGTCTTTCACGGAAGAAGAAAAGGTCCTGTTTGAAAAGGCTCAGGACAAGTTCCCGGCCATTCTGGCGATCATGGAAGACATTCTGAAAAATCTTAAATCCAAAGATGCCGCCAGCCTTGAGAAAGCCGAAGAGCTTCTGCGCGGGGCCTACACCGTGGCGGGTGTTCCGGTGAGTGAGTTCACCGCCGCAGCCTTGAAAATCTATGAAGGTAAAGCCACGGCCGAAGGAGTACTGGCTCATCAGGCCGAGCAGTCTGTAAAGATGTGGAATATTCTGACAACGATCATCGGGAATATTCTGATTTCCGGGACGTTGCTGTGGATTGCTTCGCGCATGTCCAAAGAGATCTCCGGCATCTCGGAAAAACTGACGGAAGCCAGCAATCATGTCGCCGGTGCCGTGACCCAGATGACCAGTGCGGGTACAAGCTTGTCCCAGTCTTCCACGGAAGCGGCAGCTTCTTTGGAGGAAACCGTGGCTTCTTTGGAAGAGCTTTCTTCCATGGTGCAGATGAACTCGGATAACGCCAAACAGGCGGCAAGTCTTTCGGCCTCCTCCCGTGAGGTTGCGGAAAAAGGTCAGGGTGAAATTTCAAAACTGATTTCGTCCATGGAGCAGATCTCGGGTTCCTCGCGAAAAATTGAGGAAATCATTCATGTGATCGACGATATCGCCTTTCAGACCAACCTGCTGGCGCTGAACGCCGCGGTGGAAGCCGCCCGTGCCGGAGAGCAGGGGAAAGGTTTTGCCGTGGTGGCTGAAGCCGTCCGTGCGCTGGCGCAACGAAGCGCCTCTGCCGCCAAGGACATCACCCAGTTGATCAAGCAGTCCGTGCAGCAGGTGGAAGAGGGC
Source organism: Bdellovibrio bacteriovorus (assembly GCF_002208115.1). NCBI lineage: Bacteria > Pseudomonadati > Bdellovibrionota > Bdellovibrionia > Bdellovibrionales > Pseudobdellovibrionaceae > Bdellovibrio > Bdellovibrio bacteriovorus. The sequence goes on from NZ_CP020946.1 coordinate 703,131, forward strand.
AGCCAGATTGCCAGCTCCAGTGGTGTGGTTCTGGATAATATTGTGACTTCAGTTAAAAAAGTGGCGGATTTGAACAATGAAATCGCCACGGCCAGCACCGAGCAGACAGCCGGGATTCAGCAGATCAGTAAAGCCATGAACCAGCTTGATCAGTCCGCACAGAGCAACGCGGCTTCCGCTGAAGAAATCGCCGCCTCCAGTGCCGAGATTGACTCGATGGCCGCGACCTCCCAGAAACTGACGTCTCAACTGAATGAAGTGATCCACGGTAAAGGGGGTGTGACGGCTGTTGCGCCGACAGTTGCCGCCGTGGCGGTCAGCAAGACGCCTGCCGTGACGGCCTCCCAGGCAGTAAAGGTGGTGGCCCCGAAGAAAGCTGCGAAAGCCTCGGCTGCCAGCGAGGTGATTCCGTTTGATGACGATCGCCAGGTGGGCACCATCGAGGGCTTCTAAGGCGGCCAAAACGCCTGTGTTGAACTTCTTTACTATGTGACTTTTTAGGGCCCCTTTCAGGGGCCTTTTCCATTCAAAGCCTCCAGCTTGCAGTACAGTGTCTCAAAATGTGGCAAAGTCTTTGCTGTATGAAATTCGTCTTTTCATAAAAAAGAACGGAGTGATTATGAAGAACGTTATGAAGTACGGAGTCGTAGCCGCGGCTTTGGTTGTCAGTCAATCCGCGTCGGCCTCTTTCTGGGGTAAGGTGAAAAATGCCTTTAACGACTGCAAATACGAAGATCAGGAGTACAGCCAGGTCTATTCGTATGAAAAAGCCGTGACGCCGCGTCTGCCAGAATACCTAAGACCGCAGCAGGCATTCAGTGAGCAGGATTTCTATTCCAAGCCCTGGCTGCGTGATTTCCGCTATGTGATCGTGATCAACAAGGCTGAACATGGCCGTACCGCCCAGACAATGCGTGTGTACGAATATGGCCGCGTTGTTATCAACAGCAAAGTATCCACAGGCCGCGAGGGTCTGGAGCTGAAACGCAAAAACAAAGAGTGCACGGGCGCTCCGGCGAAGTCTTACTGGTCTCAGACCCCAACGGGTTATTACACGCCGAAATTCCTGTCTAAAGATCACCACTCCAGTTCATGGGATTCTTCCATGCCGTTTGCGATCTTCTATGACGTGGACAACGGTTTGGCTTTGCATGAAGTTTACAAGAAATACACGGACTATCTTGGAGGCCGCGCTTCCGGTGGTTGCACCCGTCAGGATGCGAAAACAGCTGAAGAGTTGTTCAACCGTGTGAAGGAAACTGAGCGCGCCACCATCCCTGAAATCAATCCGGACGGAACTCCGGTGTTGAATGAGGATGGCAGCGTGAAGTACATCAATTCTCAGTACTGGACAAGCCAGAAGACCGGCGAAACTGTGAAGTTCAACACTTTCAGTGCGCTGATCATCGTGCAGGACGTAAGAGACTAATTCTTATTTCCGTTAACCATCAGAATAAATGCATATTCCGTGGCCGTTTCTTTCAACTGATCGAAGCGGCCGGAAGCTCCTCCATGACCTGACTCCATGTCAGTCTTCAAAAGAATCATCGAAGTCCCTTTGTTGTGTTCGCGAAGCTTCGGCACCCATTTCGCCGGCTCCCAGTATTGTACCTGAGAATCGTGGAAACCTGTTGTCACCAAAACATTCGGATAAGCCTGGTCCTTGACGTTGTCGTAAGGAGAGTACTTGCGGATGTACTCGTAGTCCTCTTTCACATTCGGATTGCCCCACTGGTCGTATTCGCTGGTGGTCAAAGGAATGCTATCATCCAGCATGGTTGAGATCACATCCACGAACGGCACCTGGGCCACCATACCTTTGTAAAGATCCGGGCGCAGATTCATCACCGCCCCCATCAAAAGGCCGCCGGCACTTCCACCCATGGCAAAAGTGTGTTCCGGAGTCGAATAGCCGTCTTTGATCAGAGCTTCGGTGACGTCAATAAAGTCATTGAAGGTGTTCATCTTTGAATGCGTGCGGCCCTGGTCATACCAGTGACGGCCCATCTCGGAACCCCCACGGATGTGAGCCTTGGCATAGACAAAACCGCGATCCACCAGGCTGAACAGATTGCTGCTGAACCAAGGGTCCATGTTCGCGCCGTAGGATCCGTAGCCGTAAACCAGCATCGAGGACTTGCCGTCTTTCTTGAAGTCCTTTTTCATGATCAGGGACACCGGAACTTTGGTGCCATCGCGAACTGTCAGGAATACGCGCTCGGTTTTGTACAAGTCGGCGTTGTAGTTCGGGATCTCTTTCACTTTTTTCAAAACCTGTTCTTTGGTTTTGACGTTCAGTTCGTAAACAGAATCCGGTAGACGCATGGATTCATAGTTATAGCGCAGCCATTCGGTGTCGTATTCACGGTTGTCGCCGACAGATGCCAGATAGCTTGGATCTGCGAACTTCAGCTCGTAAGGATTCTGGGCGTTGCGGTCCGCAATGCGCACTTGAGTCAGGCCGTTGTGACGCTCGTCCAGTGCGATGAAGTCCTTAAACACGGTGACGCTTTCCAGGTACGTGTCATCCCGGTGAGGGATCAGTTCTTTCCAGTGTTTTTCCTCGGTGTGATCAAGGTCTGCCACCATCAATTTGTAATTGCGGGCGTTTTTATTGGAAACGATATAGAACTTGTCGCCGCCATCCGTGACCGAGTATTCGTGCGCACGTTCGCGTGGATTGAACACCTTGAAAGTCCCTAGGGGGGTGTCTGCCGACATGAAACGTGTTTCGGTCGTCAGGGTGCTGTAGGAGCCGACGAAGATGAACTTTTCAGACAAAGACTTGTAAACGTAAACGCTGAAGGTGTCGTCTTTCTCGTGATAGACCAGATCCTTTTTGTGCGTTTTGATGTTGTAGCGATAGATCTTCTCTGAACGCAGGGTTTCTGGGTGCTGTTCGGTATAGAAGATCGTTTCATTGTCATTGGCCCAGCTCAGGTTGCCGGTGACATTTTCGATTTTTTCCGCCAGCACTTTCCCGGTGGTCAGATCCTTAAAGTGAATCGTGTAGAATCGTCGGCCCACGGTATCCACCGCATAAGCCATCATTTTGTGGTTTGGACTCATGCGCGGACCGGTTGAGCTGAAGTAGCTGTGCCCTTTTGCCAGTTCCGGAACATTGATCAGAATTTCTTCCGGGCCCGTGGGGCTGCCTTTGTGGCGGGTGTGCAAAGGGTACTGCTGGCCCTTCTCATATCTAGCCGAATACCAGTAGTCACCGTCCTTGGCCGGCACGAAGGATTCATCTTCCTTCACGCGGGACTTCAGCTCCTGGAATATCTTTTCCTCAAGCTCTTTGGCGGGCTTCATCATTTCGTCAGTGTAGGCATTTTCTTTTTTCAGATAGTCGACGACTTTGGGATTCTCGCGTTCGCGCAGCCAGAAATAGTCGTCCATACGGATGTCGCCGTGTTTGGAAAGCTCGGTTGTGATCTTTTCAGGTTTCGGATAATCAAGATAATTTTTGTGCATGCATGAAACTCCCAGAAGTGCGATAGCCAAGACACTTTTTTTCATTCGAAAAGGCTATCACCATCTTCCGGGAATTGGGAAGCACAAGAACCTTACGGTCTGGCTTCACGCTCCGAGGACGGACGTGATTTTCTGTCTGCGTCAGCGCGCTGAGCGCGGGTGTAAGCATCCAGGAACGTTGTTCTGGCGAATTCCTCCAAAGATGTGGCCGTGGTGTTCTTTTTGTCGCGGTTGAAGGTGCCGGCGATGGTGCCGTTATTGAACGAGCGGCTCATTTCCAGCATGGCATCTGACCAGTCTTCGCTCAGACCGGCTCCGATCAGGTAATTTCTCATTTCCTGTTCAGGGACCTCGACATATTCAAGGTCGGGTTTTTTGATGGCCTGACCGATGATGCGCATAGCTTCTTCGAAGGTCACATCACGCTCACCTAAAAGATATTCGACATTGTGGGATTTGAACTCCGGATGCATCAACAGGAACGCAGCCCGGGCCGCAATATCACGGGTGGCAATCATTGGCACCGGAACTTCTCCGGACATGGTTCCAAAGAAGCGGTTCATCGAGATAATGCTGGGAATTCCGCTGAGCAGGTTTTCCATAAAGTACGTCGGGCGAAGGTGTACGATGTCCGCGCGGGTGATGGAGTTCAGCCTTTCTTCCTGATCATGCAGACCCAGGATAGGGCCTGTGCCGCTTTCAAGGTCGGCTCCGACACTGGAAAGATTCACCACCTTTTTGACGCCGGCCTCTTCGATGGCTTCGGCAATGACTTCACCGAATTTGTTTTGATAGAAGCGCACTTCTTTGGCGCTCAGGTCCGGGGGAATCATCGTAAAGACGGCGGAACAGCCACGCATGCAGTCCATCAGGAAGCTAACGTCATTGGCGTCACCTTGCGCCAGTTCCGCGCCACGGAAGGCCTCTTTGTTTGGGAACTTGCGGGCCACGCAGCGCACTTGTTGGCTGTTTGCCAGAAGGTGAGTGGTGATTTTTGAACCGATGTGACCTGTAGCTCCCATAACAAGAATCATAGCCCGTCTCCTTAAAATATGAGTGTAGGCTTCAATGGTAGGGGATCGGCTTCGGAGGGGGGAACTTACAAATTAGAAAGGCTGCTTTGTGGGCAGCCTTTCTTTGGTTTTATTCTACTCCGCCAGGGTCGGAGTGTAGACCAGCTAGTTTTGTTTGGCGTCTGCCAAGAGTTGCTCGGCGTGGGCCAGGGATGTTTTGGAGATCTTTTCACCGCTGATAAGACGGGCGATTTCCTGAACACGATCCTTTTGTTTGAGTTCTGACACGACCATATTGACAGAATCTTTTTGCGGAGACTTCTGGATAAAGAAGTGAATATCTCCGAACGCTGCCACCTGTGGAAGGTGAGTCACGCAGACAACCTGTTGTCCTTTGGCAATCGTGCGCAGCTTGCGACCGACTTTTTCCGCCGTTTCGCCAGACACGCCGGTATCCACTTCATCAAACAGATACGTGCGCGGCTGATTGCTGGAGCCCACCACGCGCTTCAATGACAAAAGAATACGGCTCAACTCACCACCCGAAGCAAACTTCGCCAGTGGGCGTTTTGCGTCCTTGGCAGAGGTCTGACTTAGGAATTCCACATCACTTAGACCTGTGGACGCCAGTTCCTGCAGTTTTTCAGTCATCACATGGAAGGTCACGCCTTTCATGTTCAGATCCAGCAGTTCTGCGTTCACGCTGTCGGCCAGAAGCTCGGCTCCTTTTTGACGGCGTTTGTGCAGATCCGCACCCAGGGTTTCAAGCTCTTTCAAAATTACAGAAGCTTCTTTTTTCAAAGATTCCACGCGGCTTTCAGAGTTTTGCAGGTTGGAGATTTCAATTTCCATCTCCATCAAAGCCTTCAGGATGTCATCGACCGTGGCGCCGTATTTTTTCTGCAGCTTGCGCAGATCGCTCAGGCGGCTTTCGGCTTCTTCCAGACGTTGAGGGTCCGCATCGATCTTGTTTGCGTACTGGCGCAGGTCATAGATGCTTTCATCAATCAAAGTCTTGGCCTGTTCCAGGTTTTCAAGTTTCGCCGCAATCTGCGGGTCGACGTTGGAAATCTCAAGGCCTTTTTTCAGGATCGCATTCAGGCGGCTGATCGCAGAATCATCATCCGTGTACAGGGCTGATTCCGCCTGATCCACAAATGCACCAATACGATTTGAATTTTTCAGTTTTTTGACTTCGACTTCCAGTTCGTGGTCCTCGCCGGGGGAAAGATCCAGATTGGCGATTTCATCACGCTGATAAGTCAAAAAATCCAGACGTTGGGCCTTTTGTTTGGCATCGCTTTCAAGTTTTTTGATTTCAGCAAAAATCGCGTGATAGCGGTTGAATTTTTCCGTGAACAACAAACGTTTGTCCCAGGTGCCTGCGTACTGATCCAAAAGATCCAGATGATAGTGCTTGGACATCAGGTTGCGGTTTTCGTGCTGACCGGTCATTTCAATCAGCGGTGCGGAATGGCCTGCCAGTTCCACCATCGGGGCCACGATGTCACGCAGGCTGTTCAGGGTGCTCAGGCTGCCGTTCAGGTACACTTTGGATTTGTCACCAGAACTGAGCACGCGACGAACGATCAGGGTGTGCTCGTCGGCTTCAATGCCCATATCGTGCAGCATTTTTTGAATATCGGGGCGGGAGGAAATATCAAATGAACCCTCGATGGTCGCCTGGGTGGCGCCTGTGCGAATGGTGTCGCTGGAACCTTTGCCCCCCATCAACAGGGAAAGACTTTTCAGCAGAACGGATTTACCGGCGCCGGTTTCACCGCTCATGATGTTCAGTCCCTCTTTGAAAGAGACATGAAGGTTTTCGATAATCGCAAAATTGGACACTTTCAACTCAAGTAACATAATCTTTCCTTAAGCTCAGTTTCGATCGCCGAATTTCAGTTTCTCGCGCAGCAAATGGAAATAGTTGTGATTGGCTTCACGAACCATCCAGTGGTCATAACAAGAACGGCTGATGATGACTTCGTCATCGGCCGTCAGTTCCGTCATCTTCTGTCCGTCCACGATGAAGTGGGCCTTCTGGGTTTTACCCTCCAGACGGAAAGAAAGCTCCCGGTCATCCGGGAACAACAACGGACGGGAAGTCAGGCTGTGCGGCGCCACCGGAGTCACCACAAACACCGGGGACTCGGGATGGCAGATCGGGCCGCCCGCTGCCAGATTGTACGCCGTGGAGCCCGAAGGGCTGGCCACGATGAAACCATCGGCCTTCACCTGACTTACCAGGAATTTTTCAGAATAAATCGCCGTGTTGATCAATTGGGACATCGAGCCCCTTTCAATCACCATGTCGTTCAGCGCATGGTACTCGGCTCGAACCTTTCCTTTGCGCAGAATTTTGGAATAGATCATGGAGCGCGGACGCTGAACCATTTTCCCTTCCAGAGTTTTTTCGATGATATCAAAGCAGGAATCCGCACTGTGAGCCGTCAGGAACCCCAAAGAGCCCATGTTAAAGCCCAGAATAGGAACACTGCGACCTTCCAGCAGGCGCACGGCGCGCAGGTAAGTCCCGTCACCGCCCAGAACGATCACCAGTTTCAGATCGTCCATGTGCTTTTTGGTTTTCGCCGCCTTTGTGCCCGCTACCACTTTCTGGTCCGGGCAGGTAAAGACGTCAAAGCCGCGTTCTTTCAAAAACTCCGCGACCTTTTTAGCCAAAGAGACCGCTTGCGCAGTCTCCAGGCGATAGACCAAACCAATGCTGCCGTTTTCTTTCAAAACCAGCTTGCTCTGTTTGTGTTCTTTGTCCATCGAACTTTTCTTCATTAAATCAGTCCATCACGACGCAAAAGAGCGTTTGGATCCGGCTCACGACCGCGGAATTTCTTGTACAAATCCATCGGGTGCTCGGTGCCACCACGGCTCAGAACGTTGTCTTTGAACTTCTTGGCCACTTCCTGATTGAACAGGCCTTTTTCCTTGAAGTACTCAAAGGCATCCGCATCCAGAACCTCGGCCCATTTGTATGAGTAATAACCTGCAGAATAACCGCCAGCAAAGATGTGGCCGAAGCTGCAAGAAGAATTCGCGCCATCCACTTTCGGGAACAGACGGGTTTCGGCCGTTGCCAGCTCTTCAAACGCGTCCACATCCTTGATCGTGCCCGGATCGGTTGAGTGCCATGCCATGTCCATCAGACCGAACTGCAACTGACGGCAGGACATGTAACCCGCCTGGAACTTCTGGGAGCGTTTCAATTTCTCGATCAGCTCCGCCGGCATTGGTTCGTTGGTTTCGTAGTGACGGGCAAAGATGTCCAAGCCCTCTTTTTCACCCACCCAGTTTTCCATGATCTGGGAAGGAAGCTCCACGAAGTCCCAATAGACATTGGTACCGCTCAATGAAGGATACGTGCACTCAGACAGCATGCCGTGCAAAGCGTGGCCGAACTCGTGGAACAGCGTGCGAACTTCGTCATAAGTCAAAAGTGACGGCTTGGTCGGAGTCGGCTGCGTGAAGTTGCACACGATGCTGACGTGTGGGCGTTTCATTTCGCCGTCGATCAGACCCTGTGAACGGAACTGGGTCATCCAAGCGCCGCCTTTTTTGGTCTCGCGCGGGAAGTAGTCCGTATAGAACAGACCCATGTATTTGCCAGAAGCATCTTCATAGATCTCGTAAGCTTTCACTTCCGGGTGATAGACCGGGATTTCTTTGTTTTCTTTGAAAGTCAGGCCGTAAAGTTTCTTCGCGTGTGCGAACACACCTTCAACCACGTTTTCAAGTTTGAAGTAAGGGCGCAGGTCCTCTTCGTTGAACGCGTAACGCTCTTCTTTCAGTTTTTCAGAGTAATAAGCCACGTCCCAAGGTTTGATCTCTTTCAGACCATCCAGCTTGTTCGCGAACTCTGTCAGTTCCTGAACGTCTTTCAGGCCCGCGTTCTTGGAGGCCGCCAGAAGTTTGTTCAGGAAGTCCATAACAGTTTTTGGATTTTTCGCCATACGCTCGGCCAAGACGAAGTCAGCATGCGTGGTGAATTTCAAAACTTTCGCGCGCTTGTCACGAAGCTCAACAATTTTCAGAACGTTGGCCTGATTGTCGAACTCACCTTTGAAGGCCTTGGAAGAAAACGCTCTCCACATTTTCTCACGAAGCGCACGGTTTTTTGCGTAAGTCATGAACGGAAGGTAAGAAGGGATCTGCAGATTGAACATCCACTTGCCGTCGTGACCTTTGGATTTCGCCAAAGCCGCCGCACCTTCCAGTGTGCCCTCAGGCAAACCCTCAACATCTTCTTTTTTATCCAAAAGCATTTCGAAAGAATTGGTCGCTTTCAAAACGTTCTCAGAGAATTTCGGACCAAGAACAGAAAGCTCCTGATCGATCTGACGAAGAACTTCCTTGTCCGCCGCATTCAGCAAAGCTCCGTTGCGAGTGAAAGACAGGTAAGTTTTTTCCAGCAGGCGAGTTTGTTCCAGATTCAGGTTCAAGGATTCACGCTTGTCATAAACAGCTTTCACACGCGCAAAGATCTCAGCATCCAAAGAGATGTCAGAACTTAAAGCCGTCAGCATCGGATAAATATCTTTAGCCAAAGCCTGAAGCGCTTCATCCGCATGAGCCACTTCCAGGTTTGAATAGATCGTGGAAATCTGATCCGCATGAACGCTGGCCGCTTCCAAAGCCACAATGGTATTCTCAAAATCCGGAGCCGCCGGATTGGCCTTGATCTTAGCCACATTTTCTTTAGCCATCTTGATGGCTTCTTCAACCGCCGGCACATAGTGCTCAACTTTGATCAAATCAAAAGGCACTGCCTGATCTTTGTTTTTGAAGGGTTGCAAAAGAGGATTAGTCGTATTCATAGGAACCTCCATGGATAGAGTAAAAACACCCTTCTTTTCTTCCATGAAACCCCTGCGAAATAAAGCGAAAAACCCGGATAAAAAAATGACTCAACCCGACGCCACCAGACGGGTCAAACGACAGTACTTTTTAGCTCCCAAACCTCGACGAAGACCACCCACAGCCCAAACTGTGAGGACTGTGAATAATGCAGGAATGAGCACCAAAGGGGACTTTCAAGTTTTTTACCCGAACAAGCCGGGAAAGAGGCATTGGGGAGAGGGGGGAAGGCTTTATTGGGGCCTCCGGCCCAGGGATGGTCGCGAAGCGAGTGCCGGCAGAGGGCAGGAGCCCGTGCCCCAAGAAAGCCTTCCCCCCTCTCCCCAAGGCCGCCTTCTAAAATTCACTTCGGGTAAAAATGGAAAGCCCCCTTTGGTGGTTATTCCAAAGGGGGCGTATGATGCGGCATATTAGTCCGTTAAAACGGTCGAGAAGTGCCGCGCCTCTCTAGTTTTTAACACAAACTCCAAGATTCGAACCGGACAGAACTTGACGGCATGTCGCCCCGACACCGCAAGTGTTCCCTTGGCTCAAAACGCAGCTCTGAGTGAGGGTCTGAGAGCAGCTGGAGAAGCTGTTAGAATTCGTTGGAATATTGGAGTACTGCGGATGATTGATCGTCATCTGCGGAGCTGACGGAATGGACATGTAGCCGAAGCCCCAGCCGTATCCGTAAGACCAGAAGAAATAGTCATTCCAGTAAGGCATGATCAGTTGTTGCTGAACGCAGCCCAAACCAAATGTGCCGTTGTAAGTTGGCAGATAGCCATTCGGGCAACCACAGAACCCTTGCTGAGCAAAGATAGTCGAATAGTTGTAGGCATAATTGTACAGGCCCGGATAAGGGATGAAACCCGAATAGTTGTAATAAGCGGTGTTATTACAATACGAAGTTCCGTTGATGCAGTTTAGCTGCAACGGTGTGGTCGCGATCTGACCGGGATTGGTCACGGTGTTGTTTCCACCATTGTTATCCGGTTGGCAGGCTGCCAACGCAAATACCGTCAGAACCATAGTTATGAGCTTTTTCATAAAGCACTCCCAAGGTTAAAAAATCTTTCAACAATGCCTAGGACTCCAAGTTCTGTGCCTTATGAGTTTTTATTCAGGAGCCTTATATTCGATTTCAGGGCGGGTTTTTACAATTTCGGGGCCAAAAAGCGTCACCTTGCGCCGCGAAAGGTTCCCGATATGAGATGGCGGCGAGGGTGGGAAATTTGGGGATTTTGGGGGTTGGCAGATGGGGAGTTCCCCTTTAGGCTTAAGGATATGTTCGAAGGGAGTCGATCATGAAGAAGTACATTGGATGTGTATTGGCCGCTCTATTGGCGTTGCCTGCTCAAGGCGCAATTTCTAAGCAAAAAGCAAAACCTGCTGCTTCCAAAATTCTTTCTGGTGAAGGCGTCAGCTTCGGTGGTCTTGCCGGAACCGGTTTCACTTTGATGGATGTTCGCCGTACTGCAGATGCAGGTAAAAAAGTTGAGCGCATCGTGATTGATGTCGGTGATATCAACGGCGGCATGCTGCGTGGCTGGCCGGGCTATTACTATGCAGAGCTGAAGAAAAATCCTCAGCGTCTGGTGGTGGACTTTGCCCAGATGCCGAATGCCAACATCGATCAAAAGCGTTTGAATGACCGTCTGAAAGGTTCTTTGGCCGTGGTGAAAACCAACATGAGTCTGGATCCCGTCGACAGTTCTTTGAACCTGACCCTGGATCTGAAAAAGAACACCAAAGTTCGTGTCTATCAGGTCGCCGGCAAGAAAAGCACCAGCAAGGTCGTTATTGACCTGATCGCGGAGTAGTCGTGATCGTGCGGGGACTTCTTTTCGCGGCACTGCTGATTTCTGCAACTTCGGCGCAGGCCCGTGTTTTTAATATCAACAATGAAACCTTCGCCGCCTATTTTGACGTGTCGGCGGGACCTTCCACTATCGGCACCGGCGCCTTCGATGGCGAAGCCACCGGGCTGAGCTACAGTGGGGGAGCCGGCTACAATTACAGTGGCGAGTTTGGTTTCCTGTATACGCGTCAGTACATGAGTCTGCGTTTCGGTCTTGAGATCATCAGACCCAGCGCCATCGAAGGCTCTTCTGCGACCAACGCCTCTGAAACAGAGCTGTACACCGCAGACAGCCAGATTCTGGGTTATGCCCCAAAGCTGGGGGTTGAATTCAATCTGCAAAGCAATGCACGCTCGCGGTCCTTTGTGGCTTTGGGTGTGGGTGCTGCCAGTGTGACCATGAAAAACAGCTACACGCTGACAACAGACGGGCAGACTGCTTTTCCGGGTGTTTCCAATCATGATGTGGAAGCCAAAGGGTCTGCCACTTTGCTGAATGCCTCTTTGGGCTACGAGGGACTTTTGACTGACACCACCACCATTGTTGTGGAAATGGGGTATCGTCAACTGAATATCGACAATCTGGAGTACACCAAGTCTGTCACCACTTTCAAAGGTCCGGTGAACAGCGGCGACAAAGTCACCACAGCCGCAGGCGAACAGCGTGATCTGAATTTGTCCGGCGCCTTTATCGCCATCGGCTTCCGCTTCTATCTTTAACTTCAAGGAGTCAGCAACATGAGTGCTCTGTATCGTCTTAAGGGCCTGGAATATTCATACCTTTGGAACGGCAAGCAAGTGCCGGTTTTGAAAGGCATTGATCTGGAACTGGAAAAAGGCTGTTTCACCTGTATCGTAGGCCCGAGCGGAACCGGAAAAACCACGTTGCTGAATCTTCTGGGTCTGATTGATACCCCCAGCAATGGACACCTTGAGTTTGCGGGTGAAGACGTCACTCATCTTCCTGAATCTGAAAAAGAAAACGTGCGCCTGCACAAGGTTGGATTCATCTTTCAGTCCTTTTATTTGATACCCACTTTGACAGTGCTTGAAAATACCTCTTATTTCCTGCCTTCGCTGGGTTACAACCACGCCAATGCCCAGAAGGTGGCGATGGAAACGCTGGATTTGTTGGGACTTGCCGATCACGCCAAGAAAAAGCCGCTGGAGCTTTCCGGTGGTCAACGTCAGCGTGTGGCCATTGCCCGCGCGATTGCAAAAAAACCTGCCGTGGTGCTGGCCGATGAGCCGACGGCGAATCTGGATTCGGTGACGGCGGAAAAAACCATCAACGCCTTCAAAGAACTTCAGAAATCTGAAAACACCAGCTTCATTTTCTCGACTCACGATTCACATCTGGTGAGTTTCGCCAAATCCGTGTACCGCATGAAAGACGGCATGATCGACAACACGAAAAACCAGGAGGCTGAATAATGTTGGAACTGTTGAAAATCTCCTGGCGCAATCTGTTCAGAAATCCTCGTCGCACCTGGGCCAGCCTTTGTACGGTGGCTTTGGGGGCTGCAGGCTTGTTGATTTATCAGGGCTTTAACACCGGCGTGATGAACCAGTACCGCGAAAACGTCATTCATGGATACTACGGTTATGGTCAGGTGTTCCCGCAGAACTATTTCGGCAAAGTTCACGAAACCCCGTGGAAGCTGTGGTTTGAAAATGCCGATGAAATCGAAAAGCAGATCCGCAGTTCTGCATCTGTGACGGAAGTCTTCCCGCGCGTGTCGTTTTATTCTTTTATCGTCAAGGGCGGCATCACCTTGGGTGGTAAAGGCGAAGGGGTGATTCCAGAGCGTGAAAACAAGTTCTTCACGGAAATGAACTTCATCGAAGGCCACGACTTGCAAGGACAGGATCAAATCATTCTTGGCAAAGGTCTGGCGGAAAGCATCGACGCGAAAACCGGGGATGTGGTGACTTTGCTGACCCAGACTGTGAATGGTCAACTAAATGGGGCGGACCTGACCGTGGCCGGGATCTTCTTTACCGGAAAGAAAGTCATCGATGATTCCTTCTATCGTGTCGATCTGAAGCAGGCGCAGGCGCTGCTTGATACCACTCGTGTTGAGATGTTCTCGTTGGCAACAAAGGGTGTGGAAGCTTGGCCGTCGGTGGATGCGGATTTGCGCAAAGCCAATCCGTCTTTGGAGGCGGTGCCCTTTGAGATTCTGGACAAGAACTACTATCAGAACTCGGTGGACTTCCTGAATGCGCAGTTCTCCTTCATCCGATCCATCATTCTGGTGATTGTGGCGATGGGGATCTTTAATGTGATCTCCACAGGCTTGCTGGAAAGAGCGGGCGAGATGGGCGCTCTTCGTGCTAATGGTGAAAAGCGCAGCCGTCTGTTTAAGATCCTGATGATCGAAAACAGTTTGCTTGGCATTTTGGGCGGTTTCCTGGGTATTTGTATTGCGGTTGTAGTGGATGCGACCCTGCTTCGCCAGGGGATTCCGATGCCACCGGCTCCGGGGATCACCCGTCAGTTCTTTGTATTCCTGGATATTCAGCCCAGCCACTATCTGCAGGCGCTGCTGTTGCCGATGATCGCGACAGTGGTGGCAAGTTTGTGGCCGGTGCGAAAGCTTCTGAAGAAATCAATCCCGGAACTTCTGCGTTCCACATAAAACGAAAAAAAGCGGCTGTTAAGCCGCTTTTTTTATTCTGTCTGCACCACTCCGGCAGCGTTGAATTTCTGCACCCGGCTGTTACCGGCTTCGGAAACATAGAAGTTGCTGCCAGCGTCGACCATGATGTCTATAGGCATTGCAAACTCGCCCGCCGCGGCCCCGGCCTGACCATAGGTGGCCAGATGGGCTCCATCCGCAGAGAAGCGGACGATTTTATTTCCCGCCGCATCTGCGGTTAAAATGCTGCCGTCTTTGTCGATGGCGATGCCGAAGATCGTGCCTATATTGCCTTCCGTGCTTGGCAGATTTCCCAAGCCAGGGTGTTGTCCGGATTGATTTTTACCAGAGCCCGGAAGGGGGCACCAGGATTTGTGCTGACTGCATCTGAAACGACGACTCCGCCGTCGGCCGTCGCGGCTACACTGATTGGTGAAATAAGAATGCCTGCGCCAATAGTGCCAAGTTCAACCCCCGATGTGTTTAGTTTTCTGATCAGGCCGTTGGTGGCATCTGTTTGGTAAATCACGTCAATACCAAGGTCCTTGTCGTGGACGATGTCGATGAAGAACGTTGTTCCCGTCGGTGTGATTTCGCCCGCCGACGTTCCATCCGGATTGAACTTCATGATTTTTCCGTTGGCCAAGTTAGAGCCATAAATAATGCCCTGGCTGTCGATGTCGATATCGTACATCATAGCGCCAGCAGCAAAGGACAGATCATTGAATCCGGTGGTGTCAAAGCGCTTGATTCCTCCGGAGTCGCTAACATAAGTGTTGCCCAGAGAATCCCGGGCTACTCCAAATGCATTCGATAAGGTGGGATCATATTTGCGGGCCAGAGCTCCTGTGGTTTTGTTGTAAACTCGGGTTGTGGAGCTGTTCATGACATAGACTTCATTTCCAGCTTCTGCAAAGACAACGGGGCTGCTCGTGAACTGTGTGGCTCCGGCGCTTCCATCAGTCAGATAGAGCAAAGCTCCGCTCGGATCAAATGAAATCAGATAACCATTGCTGTCACTTTGACTGATCAGGAAGTTGCCACTGGATAACAGGGCCAGGTCACCCACGTTGCTTGATGCAACCGTTGCCGGCAGAATCAAGGGTGAATTTGGTGTTGCCCCAGAATTCGCCATCAGCGTTGCCGGAGGTGCCGGCACCGTAAGCCGCCATTTGTGCACCTGTGGTTTTGTGGTATTTGCGAATCTGGTAGAAATAATTCAAAGCCAGATACACGTTGTCAGAAGAATCAAAGGCAATGTCCTGAGCCGACGGGAACGTGCCGCCTTCCTGAACAAACTCCTTAAACACACCCTGGGAAACTCCTTCAAGATTGTATGTTTGAATGTATTCACGAACCGCGACACCACCACTGTCTCTTTCGATAAGACCAACATAAATCAAGCCCGTTGAGTCCACGCCCAAGCAGCCGATGTCGCCGGCCGGCCATTTTGAGGCCGCAGGGAGGTTGATGCTTCTCAATTGCTTTCCTTCAGCAGTAAAGACATAGATCTGATGTTCAAACATGGAAGCAGAGACAAACTTGTTCCCCGGTGCCGCACTCAAAAATGACTTGTTCCTAAGGTTGAAAGCGGGTTGTCCCAGAGGGAAACTTCCTTTGATCACGGTCACAGTTGGAGTTTGATCATCTCCGCCAGTGGATGGCGAAACGATTTCGCCAAAGCGATCCAAGCTCATAGTACAAGCCGATGTTGTCAAGACAAGGGCAAGAAGTGTCAGTGTGGTTGAAAATTGCTTGAACATATTCGGTACCTTCTACGTGCCGTTTACGAGGTTATTACGTCGTGTTTTGGATTACAGAGAGGAAATGTCGTAGCCGGAGATGTGAGAGGCCTGTTGTCTCAAAGTGAACAGATATTGGTCAACGGTGCCAAAGTGACGTTTTCGGGCCTCTTTTAAAGGCTCAAATCCAATGAATAGGTTCTCAAAGCGAGACATGTTCGGTATGGGGTTTGCTATAAGGTACTTTCGGAGATTTAAAAATTATGAGAGTGTCCGTCCTTGTTAATTCCAAAGCAGGCTCTGTGAACGCAGAGTTGATCGAGGCGAAAGTGCGTGAAGCGCTTTTCCGCTGCGATCTGCGTTTCTGTCGTCCTTCGACGATGACAGAGATGTTTGACTTTGTTCAGGAAGAGCAAGCGAAGAAAACGGACTACTTTATTATCTGCGGTGGTGACGGCACTATCAACGTGGCGATTCAGGCCATCATGAAATATCAAAACGGCGCGCAGATTCCTCCGATTGCCATTGTTCGTTCCGGTACCGCCAACGATTTGGCTCATGAAATTGGTGTATCCACCAGAATTGATACCGCTGTTCGCAATATCTTTGAAGGTGTTGTGAAAAACATCGACGTGATTGAAGTCAGCTCGGGTGAACAAGTCGCTTACATGCTGACCAACGGAGGTCTGGGACTTCCGGCCAAAGCGGCCGAACTGGCTAATAAATTCCGTTCTCACTTGCAGACCTTGGCGAATTGTCCGAAGTCGGCAAAGGCTTATCGTTTCCTTGCACAGAAAAGTTATCACGCGGTCAAAAAAATGGGGCCGAGTGTTTATTCCATGATGACCGCCGAAGCGATTCGCACCTGGAATCCTGAAGGCTGGGGTCTGGAAATTGAAATTCCTGGAAAAGTGAATGTTGAAACGTCGTCTCCGATCGTTCTGATCAATAATCAGCAAAAGATCGGCTCCAGTTTTGTCCCGGCGCCGTTTACCTCCAATACAGACGGTACGGTGAACCTGCTTCTTTCTGAAACCAACAGTATTCCTGGGCACACTTTGGCGGCATACCACCTCCGTCGCGGTTCCGTCGAGAAATCTCCGGTCTTTAAGTCTTTCGAGCTGAAAGAGTTCAGACTAAAGAGCCAGAATCCCGAGCGTGCTTTGACTTTCTTTGGGGATGGCGAGATCCTTCTCAGAGATGTTCAGGAAATCACAGTTCGTTGCCTGCATCACGGACTGCCAGTCATGGTCCGACAATAGTTCTATTCGGAGGTCATCGTGACCAAACCACGCATTCTCGTTACCGGAGGCACCGGCTTCCTGGGGAAACGGGTCATTCCTTTGCTTCGCGAAAAATTCGAGGTGGACGTGTTGTCTCGTTCGGGCAAGACTGAAGTCCAGGGCGACCTTTGTCAGTGGAATGCAGGCCTGGATCTGGATGCCTTACGCAAAAAGAAGTACGCACTGTTTCTGCACATGGCGGGGCTGTATGAACTGACTGCTCCGAAAGTGGATTGTTACCAGCACAATATCTCGGCCATGGGCACCGCTTTGAAAGTCGCCGAGGCTTTGGAAATCCCTTTCTTCGTCAACACCAGCACTGTGGCCGCGGGCATCAATTCTTCTTTGACCGTGGTAAAACCCAACGATCTGAATTTTCAAAAGACGTTCCCGGATGCTTATTCCGAATCCAAAGCTCATGGTGAACAGGTCCTGCAAAACTGGCCGACGGTTCACACCACAGGCCGCATCAATCTGCGTTTGGGGGTTTTGGTCGGGGACACGAAAACCGGCAGCATCGAGCGCATTGATGGCCCTTATCATGCGGCAGAGGCATTTAATAAAATACGCTCGGTGGTTGAATCCATTCCGACATCTTTGCCGCTTCCTGGGAACGACAAAACTCGTTTGCCATTGGTTCCGGTCGACAAGTGTGCGGAAGCCATTGTGAAGTTCTGTGAATGGGCGGTGCTGACCAAACCTCAGGGCTATCACAGTTTCCATGTAACCCCGAATCAGGGTTTGGCGGTGCGGGATCTTTATCTTTCTGCTTTAAAATCGCAGGCCATTCCGCATAAAGGAGTGGTCCTGGTCGACAAGATCTCTGAAGCGCTGGTGCTGAAGCTTTCCAGTTTTATCGCGCGCTTCCCGGAAGAAGAGTTGCATTACCTGATGAACTTCCCGATCTACGACACCACCAGCACGCGCGAAATTCTGGGCGAAACATGGTGTCCTGAATTCTTCCAATACGAACAAAAATTCTGGAGCGGCTATGAAGCGTACGTATCGAATCGCTGAGATCAGTTTCGGACGCCCCCACTGGGATGCCGCCTATGAATTTGACTTTGCCGGGGACCACTATGAGGTTCAGCGCTTTAGTGCCAATTTTTCTGTCGATGCAGTCGTCAGACTGATCGAAACCCTGCGCAATCAGGTCGACGCGTTTGCCTTGACCAGTCTGCCGCCGGTGATCAAACTCGATCAGAAAAGCTACGTTCACCGCCAGTATCTGGAAATCATGGCCACACCTTCCCCGGTGCCTTTGTGTGACGGGACGGGTTTGCGTGAAATGGCCAATATCAATTCTCTGGTCAAGCACATCGAGTCCGGGGTCATTCAGCCTGAACGGGGAACCTTCTTCCCGACTGCCGTGCTTTGCACGGAGCTTGAAGAGTACATCCGTCACCGTTATCGCAAATCTGTCTATATCGGCGATGCTTATTCACTTTTGGGTCTGCCGTGGATGATTCAGCCGTTCCCGGGCCTGATGACGCTTTCAAAGCTGGCTTTGAATGTCGCCAACATCAAGGACATGAAACGCAATACTCCTCTGGCGCAGACCAAGATGCAGAA
Organism: Bdellovibrio bacteriovorus; assembly: GCF_002208115.1. Classification (NCBI taxonomy): domain Bacteria; kingdom Pseudomonadati; phylum Bdellovibrionota; class Bdellovibrionia; order Bdellovibrionales; family Pseudobdellovibrionaceae; genus Bdellovibrio; species Bdellovibrio bacteriovorus. The sequence continues at coordinate 721,572 of NZ_CP020946.1, forward strand.
AATCAGTCGGTCTTCTTTGGCAGCCCAGGTTGAAAACGTGCAGTACGTTTTCTGTGATCTGCCGATGCTGCTTTTGTTTGATCAGGCGACGGATTTTGTGCGCGGTAAGGATCTGGTGATCTGGTCCTCGCATCCGGCAATGGAGGAAGAAGCCAAGAAATATTCCCCACGCAGTATCATCAATCTGTTCCCGGAAAACTACCGGGTGCATCCGTATATGAACTATTCGGTTCTGGATGCGATGCTGCGCCTGTCTCACAAACGCACCGCCGCTTTGTCCATTGAAGAGTGGGAGCAGTTGATCACTGAAGACGTCGAAATCCGTCAGGTCGCACGTAAATACGTGATGACTCGTAATTCGTCTACGCAGACAAAGATCTCTCAAGGGTTTAATGCGGTTCGAAACAAAGTGTTCAGCCAGCCTGAACCGGATTTTGCCTTTGTGATTCATGCGCTTTCTCACAATGACTTTATGCATGTGCCGGGACTGGGTGTGCTGAAGCATATGCCAAAGACCTGGAATGATCCGTTTGACCGAATGGCCGCGAAAGCGCCGCCGTTTGTTTACGGTCATATCAAGCACATCATCAGCGAAAGCAATGGCAAGGAAATCAACGGGATCATCTATGCCTTGCCAGCCACACCCAAGGTTCTTAAGAACTCGGACCCGGAAGTGATTTATCGCAAGATTGAAAGTATCTGTTATGATGCCGCCAATCGCGGGGCGAAGATGATCGGCCTTGGTGCTTACACGAAAATCGTGGGCGATCAGGGGATCACGATCAATCAGAACAGTCCGATTCCAGTCACCACCGGAAACAGTCTCAGTGCCTCGGCGACGTTGTGGGCTTTGGCCGATGTGGTTCAGAAGATGCGCCTGTTAAAGCAGGACACCGACACCGGCTATGTCGATGGCATGGCGATGGTGATCGGGGCGACGGGCTCTATTGGTAAAGTTTCAGCGAAACTGTTATCGATGATCTTTAAGCGTCTGTGTCTGGTGGCTCCACGCCTGAACCGTTTGGAAGAACTGCGCCAGGAAATCCAGCAGATGTCGCCGAACTGTGAAGTGATTATCACCACGGACGCCAACGAGCTGGCGGCGGATGCCGATGTGCTGGTGACGGCGACTTCGGCATTTGATCACAAGATCGTGGATGTGATGCGCTTAAAACCGGGCGCGGTGGTGTGTGATTGCTCGCGTCCGCTGGATTTTGATATCGAAGATGCCAAACAGCGTCCGGATGTTTTGATCATTGAATCCGGCGAGGTGGTTTTGCCGGGACCGGTGGAAATGAACTTTGACATGGGTCTTCCGGGAAACACTGTGTATGCGTGTCTGGCTGAAACGGCGCTGCTGACTTTGGAAGGTCAGTATGAGCCCTTCACCATGGGGCGCGATATCGAATGGCACAAAGTAAAGCAGATCTATCAGATGGCGAAACGCCATGGGGTCAAGCTGGCGGCGATTCAGGGGCACACCGGAATTATCACGGATAAGGAAATCGAACTGACCCGGGAACTGGCTTTGTCTAAAAGAAAAAAATAAGGAGATGTCATGAAGACACTTTTGGCGATCAGCAGCTTGTTATTCTCTTTGCATGCCCTGGCGGAAAATCCCGCGGAATGGGTGAAAAAGGCGGACAATATCCGCAATCCTGCTGAATCCTATGAAATGAAAATCAAGGTTGAAACGTCTGAAAACACCTCGGTGTTCCAGGTTTATTTGAAAGGTCAGGATAAAACCCTGATCGTCACCAAAGAACCTGCCCGTGACAAGGGTCGCAACATGCTGATGCTGGATCGTGATTTCAACGCGTATGTTCCGAATCTGAAGCGTTCCATGCGTCTTTCTTTGGCGCAAAAGCTTTCCGGTCAGGTGGCGAACGGGGATATTTCCCGCACCCGCTGGTATGGTGACTATGATGTGACCAAAGAAAGCGAAAACGCCAACGAAGTTCAACTGCTTTTGAAGGGCAATAAAGACAATCTGACTTATGCGTGGGTTCGCCTGTGGCTTAAGAAAGGGACCTTTGCTCCGTTGCGTGCGGAATATCTGGGTTTGAATGGTAAAACGGTCCTGAAGCGCGCAAGCTTTGAAGACTATAAGAGCATCTCGGGCGCCGTCCGTCCGACGACTTTGAAGATCGAAGACACTAACAAACAAATCAGCTACATCCGTATTCTTTCCATGGACAAGAAGGACTTCAGTGACTCCTTCTTCACGGTCCGCAATATGGAGAGCATGAAATAAGTGAGATTTCTGGTTCTTCTGACACTTCTGATGATGACTCCTTGGGCGAGGGCAGACCTGGTGTTTGCGCCTCGCTATGAGTATATCCGTGGTCAGGAAGACGAGCTGGCCAACCGCCTGATTCTGAAAGGCAAACTGAACAGCAATCTGGGGCCTTTCGGAGTTTTTATTGAAGGCTTTGGCGACTTTGAGGGCAATGAAGATCAAGCCTATATCCGCCGTTCTCCTTCAAAAGGTTATCTGCAGGAAGCCTATCTGGAGTTCAAGCTGGACTCATTCTATGTGCGGGTGGGCCGTCAGGCCATTCGCTGGAGTGAAATGTGGTCCCTGCCGTCTTTGGACGTGTGGTCGGGACGTCGGTGGGCAAGATTGTTTTTTGATCCGTTCCAGGATCAGCTGACTCATCCAACCGGGGCTTCCTTTTCCTATGCCCGTGAAACGTGGTCCTTGGATCTGGTCGGAATCGGGGATGTTGCCGAGTCCACGTATCCAATTCCGGCACCGGAGCCGGTTGAAGAAAAAAACACCAGTTTTGGTGGCCGTCTGAAGATGGACGTCAAAGGCTTTGGCTTGTCCCTGGTGTCAGCGCAGATTCTGAATCGCAATCACCATGGCTTTACCGCCAACTATGCCTTTGAAACCGCAGTTCCCAAGTTTGAATACGGCTATGTGGATGACACCACCTTGCCCGACACGATCAAAAGTGATCGCAGCTTTGGCACGGTCGGGATGGATCTGTTCCTGGGGAACTGGGTGGTGCTGCCGCAGGTGACCGCTTATGAGGTCAACACACTGACGGGGACGCAGACTCAAGTGTCTTATTACGTCAGTGCGCAGTGGAATCCGAACCGTCATGACGTGTTCTTCCAGCTTTATCAGAACGACACGACCAAGGATCTTTTTGTGAATGCCAGTTATGGTTATAACTGGACGGATTATTTTACTTCCACTGTCTTTGCCCAGAGCTATCAGGGGAAAGACGGCGGGCTTTACGATATGTATGAAGAAATCACCGGCGGTTATGTCGTCGGTTTGCGTTTGGAATTTACCGGCAGTTTGCCTTTTTAACGGGAGTCAGCAATGGCAAAAGAATACTTCTCTGATTTAAACTACACCCTGTCCAACGAAGACACGCGCATTGAATTTGATTTGCTGCCCGAGGGCGCGAACCGTGTGTTCAGCATTGCCGGTTCCGGCGCTCGCTGCCTGCCACTGATTGCAAAGAATCCGAAATATCTGGATGTTATCGATATGTCGGTCAGTCAGCTTTATCTGTGCGAGCTGCGCCTGCAGGCGATGAAGACTTTGACCTATGAAGAATACCTGTTCCTGATGGGCTATCGTGGGGCTTTGCAGGGCGGCCATGACGAAGGCGACAGCCGTGAAGAGCTGTTCAAGCGTTTGACTTTGTCCGCCGCCGCCACCAGTTATTGGCAAGATCGCGTGGAAGGCTGGAAGCCGCGTGGATTTATTCTGTTGGGCCGCTGGGAATCCCATTTCCAGAAGCTGGGTTATTTGTTCCGTGATGTCTTGCAGTGTGATTTCAGCAAGGTCTTTGCCGCACAAACCTTGTCCGAGCAGATCGATCTTTATGAAAAGCACTGGCCGAAAATCCGCTGGAACAGTTTCATCCGTGTAGCTGCCAGTGAATTTGTATTTAACAAGTATCTGTACAAAGGCCACTTCAGTGGTCGTGCCGATCACAAAACTGAGCAGCGGGCCCCGTGGCAGTTTATCATGGAAGAATTTGACCGTATCTTCCGCACCCAACTGGTGCGTAAGAACTATTTCATGCAGATCCTTTTCCTGGGCCGCATTGCTTATGAAGAAGGCCTTCCTTTGGAAGCGCACGAACACGTAGTCGCGGCAGTGAAGAAATCAAAAACGGAAGTGCGCTATTTGCATGGCAATCTGCTGGAAGAGCTGCCAAAGTATGCATATGACTTTATCTCTTTATCTGACACGATTTCTTATCTTGAACAGCGTGATGCCAATCAGATTTTGCAAAGACTGAACACAGACAGCAAAGCCGGCACCCAGATGGTGATTCGTTCATTCATGCGTGCGCCAACGGCGATTGATCTGAAGGGGTGGGAAGAGCTGGGCGACAAGAACGTCTGGGCCCAAAATAAAGATGGAACAGGAGTGTACCAGTTCCACATTTTCAGAAAATCTTAGAATTAGAAAGGGAACCACTTGGTTCCCTTTTTTTTGGCTTATTTTTCGCTGCAGCTGACGTCGGCTACTTTTCCGTACAGGGCCATTTGGCCGTTGCCGGAAGCATCCAACAGTAATTCCACTTTATTTGGGTTGGATTCGCTCACTTGGCCTTTAACAGCGACAATGTGATCGTTGGTGTGCTTGATCACCAGGAAGCGCTCTTTTTGCTCGCTTAGATAGTTTACGGTGATGGTTTCTTCGCCGCCATCGCGGTCCAAAGTCAAAAAGTCCATAATATGGGACTGGGTCGTGCATTCCAGGCCATAGGCAGAGGCGTTTACGGCGGAAAGACTCAAAGCTACCAGGATGATCGATTTCAGAATTTTCATATAATCTCCATTTTTAAACCACACGGGGACAGGTGCCAGAATTATGCCTTTTTCAGAGGCTATTAGGCCAATTTGGTGGTGTATGGAGTGTCGACAATCAAGACAGGGGCCCGAATTGGGCAAGAATGGCTGGAAAGAAAAGGCCCGCTGTTTCCGAGCGGGCCTTAAAAACAGATCTAGTCGTCGCGACCCTAGCGGATGTGTTCTTCCGCGATGTCGTTCAGATTTGTGGCCACGTCCATCAGGCGGGTTTCAAAGGTCACGGCATCAGGTTTGATTTCGTGAATTTCTGCGGTGTTGTACTCCTGACTTTTTTGAGTCAGGAAAGCCGTCACACCAGCAACCGCTTTTCCGAAGTTATTTTCTTTCACTTCTTTTTGCGCTTGGGTGAACTGATATGGGACCGCATCCTGTATGGACTTTTCGGTCATATCGAATCCTCCAAAGGTGTACTTCTGGGATGTCTGGAAGCTTGCCTTCATGCTGACATAAGGCATGAACTTGCCGTCATTGCCCACGTCGAAAGACACAAAATAGGTTGGAGCCACGGCGATACCCTCATCCTGCTTGCGGCTGACTTGCTCGCCCAGCTTGATCAGGTTGTCACCAAAGCCCGCAGTCACACCGGGAACATCAAAGGTGGACTTTTCCAGCATCCAGCCTGTGGGTGCAAAGACGCGATTGTGGTTTTCACCGTTTTGCGGGCTTGCGATCATCTTGTCGCCGGAAAGATATTCTTTCAGATCTTCATAGGCGATTGTTTCGCGCGGAACCAATTCATAGCCGAGGTCAGTCATGCGCTTCTTGAAGTCCGCAAGAAGTTCATCCGTGATTTTCTGGGCCATGGCATCGTCGATAGCTACGTATCCCACATATGTGCGACGTTCGTTCAGACCGTACGTGGTTTTTGCCGGTTCCGCCATTTTATCCAGGAAGGACAAGCCACCTTGGACATCCAGCAGGTATTGTGTCGCGAACTTCACTTTGAAGTCCATGATGTACATTTTCTTTGAGCGGGAGAAAATCTCGGGCTCGACAGTGCGGTTGAAAAATTTTTTGGTCACCGCCGCGCGGTTCTGCTAGAAAGGAATCGCATCATAGCCCCCGGCTTTGGCGCTGTCAGTCTGACCGGCGGTGATCACCTTTTGGGCGCGGGATTGCAGAGCGGCTTCTTCTTGCGGGTTCTTTGAAGCCTTGGGTGCGCTCGAACAGGACGCCAGCACAAATGCTGAACCTGCGGTGATCAAACAACGAAACAAATCTTTCATTCATCCTCCTGGAATTGAATGTTTTTTGCGAAGACGCGAATCATCGTAAGATGCAACATTCGCAGTGCCGCCCCCTGTTTAGGGGGAGGGGTGGTGTAAACTGGACGTGGATTAAAAAAGTAATCTGACGCCGGACTTTTGTGGTGCGCGTTTGTGCCGCCGGTGTCTATACTTGGGGAATGACTACGCCGGCGAATAAAAAGTTTTCTGCTCAAGGGCTGTGCCTTCTGGTTGAAGATCAGAAAGTGGCGCGGTTGTTTTTTCAGAACACTCTGAAATCATTGTTTCCAGAACTGCAAATCGTGGCGGTAGAGAATCTGCGTCTGGCCGAAGAGTGGCTGATGGGGCGTTCGCAAACCGGCAATGATCAACCTCTAAGTCTTGCCATCATAGATCTGGGTTTGCCGGACGGAAGTGGCATCGAGCTGATCCGCAGTCTGCACGCTGCTGAACCCGCCACGCCCAGCATTGTGGCGACCATCTATGACGATGATGCCCGTTTGTTCGGCGCCCTGGCGGCGGGGGCTTATGGGTATGTTTTGAAAGACGACGGAGCAGCCCGCTTGGAAGAAATTTTGTCACGCCTGAGCACCGGGGAACCGCCGTTATCACCGGCCATCGCTCATAGATTATTGAATCATTTCCGTTTTGAAGCTCCTGCGACACCGCCCGTGGAAAGTGTGCTGACGTCCCGGGAAGTGGAAGTGCTGACATTGATCGCGCGCGGCCACACGGTGCAAGAGGCTTCCCAGCACTTGAAACTGAGTGCGCAGACCGTCGCCGGTTATGTGAAAAGCATCTATCAGAAGCTGCACATTTCCAATCGGGCTTCGGCGACTCTCGAAGCCATTCGCCTAGGACTGGTTCGCAACTCCTGACAGGGGCATTTGCAGAATGATCCGGGTTCCAGAACTTCCGGATTCATAGTCAAACGACCCGCCTACATCCTGCCAGCGCCGTTTAATATTCTGCAGACCGTGGCCTTCGCGTGAAGAAGGCGCTGCGGCCCCGATCCCGACACCATTGTCATGCACGGTGATGTGCAGACGGTGTGATTCCAAAGCGACGGCGATGTGCAAATGGCTGGCTTGCGAATGCCTTAGTACGTTGCTGACGATTTCACGCAATGATGATTTTAACGTCTTGTGCTTGTGAAAACTGATCAGGATCTTTTCTGCGTCTTCAGAATAATTCAGCGGCCAGTCCAGATAGACTTTGCCTTCAGTCAGACGGCGGGACACTTCGTGACGGGTTTCGGCCAAAGCTCTTGCCAGCGAAATTTCCTCTTTCGACATTTCGCTGACGATGGCGCGAACATCATCCAGTGCAGACTGGAAAAGAGGACGATGCTGTTCATCCGAACTATAAATAGCTGACAGCAGACGGGCTCCAAGATCGTCATGCAGATCCTGCGCCATACGCTGGCGTTCTTCGCTGACGCCACGGTCATAGGACTCACGACTGGAGTCAGCCTGTTTTACCAAAGCGGACATCTGTGTGGCAAAGTCACGCAGGCTTGGACTGAATAAACCCTGTCCTGCCTCGGGATATTTAAGGCGGATGGCGGGCATCCCGGCAACGGCGGGGATGAGCAGGGTCAAACCACTGTCCAGAATCTCAGTCGTGGCAGGTTGCTCGGAAACGACCTGCAGCTCTAACGGGTTGTATACTTTTTTAAGCAAAGACAGCCACTTCTCGGTTCGTTCGTGTTCCGAGCGGGCAAAGACCACGTTCAGGGCTTCGGGCAAAAATTCATAAGGTGTGGTCAGTTCCCGCTTGCGCAGGAATCTTTGAATCGAGTCGCGCAGTGGCAGATAGGCAAAACCCACAATCAGCACGGCAAGTCCCAAAGCTGGCAGGCGGTCCACACCCACCATATAGATCAAACCGGCATCCAGCAGAACTAGGCCCATGGCACCCAGGGAATAGAACAGGAACTTAAAGGCCCAGTTGCCCACGTCAAACAGACGATACTGGGTCAGCCCGGCGGCAAGTCCCAGATAGATGATCAGGAAGAATAAAAAGGCATAGCCCTGATTCAGTGGCTCCATCCCCAGAATCAATGGCAGGGAATTGAAGGCGACAAAAGATCCCGCTCCGGTTAGTACGGCAAGCCCCAGCCAGGTCAGGGAAGCTCGTTCCTGTGCTTTCCCGCGAGTGGCAAAGAACTGTGCCCCGATCGCGATCAGGATACAGATCATCATGGTCAGAATCAGAACACTGAGATGAGCCCATGGAGCTGTCAGTTGCAGCGAGTGCAGCGTGGCCCAGGCAAGGAAGATCACGGTCAGAACGGATGCCAGAGTCTTCCAGCGCGGCAGACGGTGCGGATACACCAGGAACAAGGCAATCATGCTGACGCCAAACAAAGCCGCACCCCAGGAATTCAGGTGCACCAGCCAGTGGAATGTTTCCGCCGGCAGGGCCCAAGAGCGGGACGTGTACACCGCGGAAGGCAGTGCGGAAAGGAACGTGGAAAAACCACTGAACACAAAAAAGGTGCTTGCGGCATCACGCGGGCGCAAGGCCCAGATCCAGCCCGAAATCAGAAAGGCGCCAAGTCCCACAATAAGCTGAATCCAGAACAGCAAGGGAACATCGCTCAGCGTGCGCAGATCTTTACTGGGAGCATTCTGACTTAATATTTCCTGTCGCTCCAGGAATCTGCGAAACTCGGCGTGTACACTGAGGTCGCCGGGTTCGGGCATCAGGTCTGTCTTTTCCAGAATCAGGGGGCCTTGGTGGGTCTGAACGGTGATGCCTTCTTGCTGGGGCAGGGCGCTGCGAGGCTGTTCCAGAGCCAGATGCAGGGCCGCCAGAGCGCAGGCCGTGCAGATCAGAACGATCAGCAGGAATCGCAAAGAAGGGTTGTGAACGAAGGATGTTTTTGATGTCGACAAGGGCTTCGGTCCTTTTTAATTTGTGATTTTACCCTTCGATCTTAACAACACTGTCTAAACATTTGACATAAAATTCTGTGAGCTGAAGTCTTTTCACTGCCTTCGTGGAAAAGCATTCCCAATATTTAGATCACCTCGTGTTTGTGGTAGAACGTGGCCTCTGTTTTTAACTTGTGAGGTCTAAATGAAATTCAAGCTTCTCGTGGGAGCTCTGGCTTTTGTGGCGGGTTCCTGGGCGCAAAAAAGTGCGGCCTATCTAATTGCTTCTGAACCAGCAAAGCTTCGTGCCGGCGTTCCTACAGACGTATTTGTGGCCGGTTTTGGTAATGATCAGGGGACACAGTTCCTTCAGTCCGCGATCATTGGCGCAAAAGTTTCCCGTGATCGTTTCCCACAAAGACAGCGCGTGATCATCAGCGCGGTGAATGAATCCCTATCAGCCGAAAGTGCGATGCTGGCCAACGCGGGCTTTGGTTTCCGCAAGGCAGATAACGACGATCTGGGTAAAGAGCGCTTGGTCTTGGCTCTTCAGTATTTGAATGCTCCGATTTCTTCTTTGCAGTTCTATGGGCACGCAAATACTTACAACGGATTCCGTCTTCAGGACAAACGTGACCGTTTGGATCACGAAGACCCAGAATTCGCGCAACTTGGCAGCGTTCTGGCTCCGAATGCGTTCGTGGTGTTCCATTCCTGCAACTCGGGTTGGCTTTTGGCTCCGGCGGCGGCAAAAATGTGGCGTCGTCCGGTGTTTGGTTCTTTCGCGTCCTCTGACTTCCAAGAGATGATGACTGACGGCAACTGGTACTATCACGATGTTGGCTACTATCCAGAAAACCTGACTCGCATCGGCACTACGTCCCGCATCACCCAGCAGACGCTGGAATGCACGACTAAAAAATGTCTGCGCTTGAAGCCTGTGAATTCCCCATATGTTGATTCCTTTGGTACATTCAGCCGTGGTTTGGGTTTCTATAAAGTGTTCTCTCCGGTGGATGCTTTGATTCCTCAGGCGACGATTCACTTCACGTTGCTTACGCCGACGGTGAAACCTCTGACTTTGCAGTCTTCCCGTGCAGACCTTATTGATGCGGTTAAAGACTGGATGTGTCCTTCTGATAAATCCGGCGTTCGCCGCAGAGCTTGTTCTGAGGCCATCGACACTCAGGCATTCATGACCAATCCGACTTTGAGCTTCTTCAACGGAACACCTGTGGCCTGCAACAACACCAGCTGCTCCACCACTGTGAAATGTAAAGTTCTGAAGAAACTTGTTGGCGCAGTTCCATGCACGACGGTGGATCTTGATTCCCGCAAGTCCACAGTGTTCTCTGACCAGCTGAAAATGATCTTTAAAGGTCTTGAACAGTTTGAATTGGGAACTTTGAAACTTTAATCCCTCAAATTGCTTTCCCCAAAAAGCAGAAGGCTGCAAGATTTCTCGCAGCCTTTTTTATTGGCGGCAGCCAACAGTGCTGGAGCACCGGCAGGTGCGCAAGCTGAAGCAGCGCTATTCCGCCAGAATTTTGATGGTTCCGGCTTTGGCGTCTATTCGCACCCTCATGCCGGTTTTCAGTTTCTTGGTCAGGCCCGGGATGCTGACGATCGCTGGGATGCCCATTTCACGGGCCACAATGGCTGAATGTGAAAGCAGACTTCCGCGTTCCACCAACAGACCTGAAATCGCCGGATACAGAGGCACCCATCCTGGATCGGTGCGCGCCGTGACCAGAATCTCGCCATTCAGATCCAGGTTGTCGCTTGGATTGATGATAACTTTCACCACACCTTCCAGCACGCCCGGACAGCATGGCAGTCCTTTCAGATCCCAGTCACCGGTTTCGCTGCTGACCTGGGACAGGTCTTCTTCCTTGATGAACTTGTTGTTCCAGTAAACCGCTCCACGAGTCATCACACGCGGGTCGGTTTCTTCGGTGAAGCGGGCATAGTCCTTCTTGCGAAGCTCCACGAAGGCTTTCAGATCAAACGATGGCAGGGTGCCATTGTAAATCCCAAAGACCTCTTCGATGGTCAGCCAGAAGATGTCGCGTGGATTCTCCAGTGCGCCCAAAGAAGCCAGGTCCTCACCAATTGTCTGGAAGATCGTGCGGGCGATCCCGTAAATACGGGTGCGGGCAAAGCGTGTGTTCTCGCGGTTTTTCACCGCTTTGCGCGCATGCTTCAGAACCCAGAAATAGATTTTCTGCTTAAAGCCTGTCAGGTGTCCGGCCACTTTGGCCTCGGCCTGCTGGCGCAGATTTTTTTCGTGAGTGTCGTCATGGGCTTCGACCTGACCGGACTTCAGATAGTTCTTCAGACACACAAACAGATAGCTTGGGTCGGTCAGAAGATCGATCTCTTCCAGCTTCATCTCGCTCATGCAGCGGAAGCCGAAGCGATCCAGATAGTCCAGCACCAGCTTATAGAACTCGGTGTACTGGGACTGGTTCAGGGCTTCAAGGCCTTCTTTCGGATCGGTTTCTTCAATCAGCTTGCGCAGGCCTTCATTTTGATTGGCTTTTGCAGCCAGTCGCAATAACGCCTTGGTGGGCTCGGCACTTTCCAGTCCGCCTTCTCCGGCCAGCAGATCATTTTGAATGGTGGAATCAAGTTCTTTCAGCCACGTTGTCGTGAGCTTTCGCAAAAGACCAAAGTGCACCATGCACAGGAAGTCGTTGATAATGGGCGCCTTCCAGCGGCCCAGCATGTTTCTTTCAACATCCATATACACGCGGATCAATTGGTCCCCGCGCATGCGTTTTAACGGCATCGCGCGGAAGCGGTCATAGTCCTTGTGGAAGGTCGTCAGGAAATCATCCACCACACTTTGGATGGTGAAGTGGTATTTAATAAAGTTAAAGCCCGTGATCGCCTTGCGCAGGCGGCCCACCGGAGTGTCCCAGGATGGATGAGGCTTGATACGATTGGCGATTTCATCGCTGAGGGCTTCAGACACACCCATCATGGTTTCCATGAACTCGCGGTTTTGTTTAAAGCCCGGCAGGACACCGACCAGTTTGTACCAGTTAAACAGGTTGTAGTACACGCGTCCGTCCAAAGAACCCAGCATGTAACTTAAATACGAATCCATGTCCTTGATGATGTCGTTGGGAACCCCCAGGACTTCGCAGAACTGCACATAGACGGCTTTGTAGTTCCTTAGTGCGAAGCTAAAACTCAGCGGTGACGTCAGGCCGCCATAGGATTCGATGATGTTCGAATTGTCCCACAGATTCGGATAACCAATCAGATCCTGATCCAGGCTTGTGACCGGGCGGGTTTGCAGAATATAGATCTTGCCGCTTTCCACAGCCCACTCGATATCCTGAGGCCGATGGTATTGTTCCTGGATTCTTTGCCCCAGGCGGTAAAGGCCATTCAGTTCTTCAGAACTTAAAGAGGCCGTGTTCACCTTTTCCGCACTGACCGGTTTCATTTCGCAATGACCAGAGGCGGATTTCTTCATCATCTCTTTTTTCTCGACCAGTTCTTCCCGCAAAAGTTTTCCGTTTTTGGCATCAAGCCAGAATGAGTCAGCATCCAGGGCCCCGGAAACCAACCCCTCGCCGACGCCATAGACAGAGGACACGACATAGCTGTCGGTCTTTTTTGCCACGGGATCACAGGTAAACAGAACACCGGATTTATCAGGGTCGATCATGCGTTGCAGAACCACAGACACCGATATTTTTTTCAGATCAATCTTGTTTTCCAGGCGATACACCAGACCGCGTTCAGAAAACGCCGAGGCCCAGCACTGACGGATGTATTTCAGAATGTCTGCTTTGCCGGAAACATACAGATAGCTTGAAAGCTGACCGGCAAAGGAATGGGACAGACTGTCTTCATCTGCCGCCGAAGAGCGCACGGAAAAGACTTTGTCGGACCCCAGCGACTTCAAGGCTTCGTCCAGGGACGCCTCGACAATCGCAGGCAGGGGAGTGGATTCAAACAGATTTAAAACTTCTTTTTCCGCCTGCGCAGGTGTCAGCTCCTGGCGGAGCAGGCGATCTAAAATGCCTTCCAGACGGGATTTTACATCCGCAGACTGCAGAAATTCATGGAAGTAGCGCTTGCCGAAAACCACCCATTCAGGCACCGGCAATCCGGCCTGGGACATCAAGTAAAGATTAAAACCTTTTCCACCGGCTTCATTCTTTGCGAAAAACAGAGTCGATTTGGGGGTGACAAGCATGGTTAAACTCCCAAGATACAAATAAGGATGATGTAATGAACCAGAAGATAAACGCCGCTGATATTTCTAAAGAAAGCCGCCGTTTTGCGTGATTTACGCAAAAGATAGGCAAGGCTCACGGCCACATAGATTGTCAAAGCAATCGGCGGCCAGAGATTCGGGTGCAGGAAGTAAATCAAGGCCACACCCAAAACCGCCTGGCTGATGGAAAGGGCCCAGGCTCCGGTGCATCCAAAAATATTGGAATAGCTGGGAACATGGTCGCGCTCTTCTTCCGGGGCGAAGGTCTTTCGGGCAAATTCAAACAAGTTGAAGAAGAACCAGTTCATCAAAAAGAACAGGCCGTGCTCTGTCTTCAACTGGCTCAGGTCCATGCCGGTCATGGCAATCCCTGCCGACAATCCCAACAGTGCACTCACAAAGGTGTGAGACACCGCATAGGTGGTCAGGTGCGGGCGCAGCAGGTCACCGATGAAGAACTCTTCATACATCATCAGGCTGTATCCGATGGCAATGGCGTGCACCAGGAAAGGTGAAAGCCCCAAAGAGCCTGCGATCCCCAGTTCCAACAGTATCAGAAGCAGCAGCGCTTTTTTGACCTGTGCCACGGACAAAACCCCGCGCGCCAGCGGGCGGGTGGGGTTGACCTTCAGGTCGACCTCATAGTCCTTGATTTCATCAAACAGGCGCATGCGGAAAAAGAACGACAGCATCAGAACAAAGACCACTGCGAAGCGGGACCAGCTCCAGTCCTGCCCCTGAGAATTGGTCAGATACAGTCCGTTGGCCCATGAGAATAAGAATATCATGGGCACGTAAGAGGCCGGACTGAATCTTTCTTTAATCAGAACCCACCACTTAGCCAATGACGACTCCTGGCTCTTTCAGTTGGTCGCGCAATACTTTGTATTCCACTTTGGAATGATGGCGCGGGTCCATTGGAACCTTGTTGACGAATTTGATCTCATCGACCGGGATTTTGTTTTTTTCAAAGACACGCTGGATTTCTTTTTTTGCGGCGGCAAAGTCAAATGTCGCAGCATCGATGCCTTCTTTAAGTTCGACCACGGCATAAGTGGCCTGGCCCAGCTTCGCATCATCCATGCCCAGGAAAGCACAGCGGTATGTGAAGTCCATACGCTTTAAAAGAACCTCGGCACGCACCGGGAAGTAGTACTTGCCCGCTCGTTCGATCGCGTTGTTCACACGGCCCACGATCCACAGGTTTTTGTCGGGATCGATGTAAGCCAAGTCACCCGTGCGGTGCCATACGCGGTTCTTTTCATCCATAATTTTGGTGGTCTTGAAGGCGTCAGGGTTGTTGTAATAGTCCCGGCAGACGTGGTCCCCGGTACAGATGAATTCCCCGACTTCACCATTTGGCACTTCGATCTGGGACCACGGAGAATCCTTCAGCTCGATCGGGCCGTCTTTGATGCGGATGAAGCGATAGTCAATGTCTTCACTGATATGGCCGACATTCACACCCTCCTCGATGATCTCTGGATCGGTGATGTTGCTTTCTTTCAGCATGTCGCGGCCTTCAATGTGGGCCATCGGTTCAGCTTCCGTGGAGCCGTACAGAATCCACAGATCTGTTTGCGGGGCGATCTCATAGAAGGCTTTAACGTCATCCTTGGAAATCGGCGCACCGCCGGTCACCACACGACGCAGTCCGGTCAGTTGAATGTTGTTCTCTTTGCAGAACTTCGCAACGCCGACCAGCATGCTCGGGGACAGAGTCGTGCAGTTGATATTTTCGTGAAGGATCTGACACGCCAGCAGGGCTGAGTCGTGGGCCGCGGGGGCCGCCAGATTCAGCGCTGGTAAGATGGTGGTCACTCCGGATGCCAGATTGTTCAAACTGAAAATCGGGAAGGCCGGCATGTCCTTGTCTTTCTCGGTGTACGGAATCACGTGGGAAAGGGCATGGTGCTGGGCCGACAGGAAGCGGTGAGTGCGGTTGGCACCCTTTGGTTTTCCGGTGGATCCTGTTGTAAAGGTGATCAAAGCCGTGAATTCACTTTCGACCGGTTCAATCGGTGAAGGTTCCGCTTTCAACAGCTCTTCGAATTTGTGAGTGAATTTGTCACCCGGTCCGTACAGCACCCGAATTGGCATGGACTTGAACTCTGGCACCTGTTCCACCAGATCAAACGCCATTTTAAAACTGATCATGGCTTTGGGGCCCACGCATTCCGCGGAAGCGCCCAGATGGTGACTGCGTGCCCAGGAATCCAGGAACACGGCAATGGCACCAATGCGCTGAACTGCAAACATCGCGGTGTACATGTCCAGGCTCATCGGCAGGAAGATGATGACCCGGTCGCCTTTTTTAATACCGATATCCAGCAAACCCCGAGCAAAGGAGTTGATGCGGGCGGCGAAGTGGCGATAGGTGATTTCATCGTGTTTGATCGGGGTTTTTGGATCCCCGTTCCACTGCGCCAAGGCTTGTGGGTTTGCCCAGCGCAAAGCCACGCGTTCAGGGAACTCGCGCAGGTGTTTTTCCATGTAGGTGATGACGTTGTTTCTTCCGTCCTCACCCGGATAATAGCCAATTTTATGATCAGAAGCAGAGGCACTGCTGACCTCCGCAGTTAGAACGTTCAGGATGTCCTGAACGTGAGACCACAGCAGCCCATGCCCCGCATTGTCGACATGGACAATTTTATGGGAGGGGTACTTGGTGACGATTTCATTCTGAGCCTGATCCTGACTGATCTTGTCCTGACGGCCATAGATCACAGTTACGGGCACCTTGCAGACGTCGCCGGAAGACCACGGCAGAGCTTCCATTTTCATTTTGTTGGCGACAGTCTTTTGCCACAGCTTCCAGTCCTGCAAACGTTCTTGAACCTTGGCAAGATAGGGAAGGGTGTCGGCCTTGAGGGGATGAATCAGATCAGCAAAGAAGCTGTCTTTCGATTTTGAATGACTGGATTGAATCAGCTTGTCACCCAGAATCGGCAACTGCAGAAGCCCTTTGGCCACTGCTGACAGGGGGCGCTCGGGTTTGATGTAAGGGGTGACCAGCACCACCTGTTCAACATAATCCTGATATTTTGGCAGGGATTTCAAAATACGATAGCCACCCCAGGAATGACCCAGCAGAATTTTTTTGGATTTATCCTGAGTCAGCAGGCGGATCCACTCCTCGCTGTCGGCCTCCACGGCCAGCAGTTTGTAGGCTTTCGGATCCAGACTCTTTTGCAAAAGGCTCCAGTCCTCAGGATGGCCGGGGTTTCCGTGCAGAGCAATGATGGTTTTCATATTCTGACTCCTTTTGAACGAAGCCGGTAAAAGTCACGCAAGCGTGGATTGCTTCTGTAAACCGTTCTTTCAGTTTTCTGGTTCTCAAGACCCTGAATCTTACCTTGGGAGGCGAACTCCTGAAGGATCTGCGAGGCTGCTTTTGCTTCGAATGACGCTCCAAGATCCAGGGACTTTAGATAATCCTTTTTATCGGAGGGAACTTCCACGACCTTTAGCAAGGCGCCGTCGTCCAGTTTGGAGGTCATTTCATGAATGGAAAATCCTGCCGGGGTGTCTAAAAGATGGGCCCAAAAATCACACATCAGACCGCGCTGATCCGGCAACAGGCCGTGATGGATATTCAAACATCCCATTTTGGGAAGAGACAGCAGCTTCTTTTTAAAGAATGAGCGGGTGCGCGCATTCAGAATCAGATCTGGTTGCAGGCGTTCCAGCAGGGCCAGGGATGTTTCGGAATTGATGTCCTTGACGATGTACACCTTTTTGCCAGCGGCTTCATAGGCCTGCTTCTTTCGAGTCAGCGAATTATCGAAGAAGTTTATCAGCAGCTGCCAGCCCATGCGAGGGGCGGCCAGGCTCAGTATCAGCAGGAACGCTTTAACCAGAATATCCCAGCTGCGGTTGTCGATAACGACAAGAGCCTCGATATGAGGCTCTTGCGCCAACGGCAACGTCAGCTTGTCATAGTTGTTCGGAACAAATGTCACCGCCGAGGTGACCAGCAGTGTTCTCATAGATAGAGCTCTTCGATTTTTTCCTTATAGCGCTGATCCAGCACTTTTCTTTTCACTTTCAGGGAAGGCGTCAGTTCGCCGCCCTCCACAGTGAATTCATTGGGCAGAATGATGTATTTTTTGATGCTTTCAAAACTTGCCAGTTGGGCGTTGGTTTCAGCCACCGCTTTGCGGATCAGTTCGGCCACGAACGGGGATTGCACCAGGGAATTCCAGTCGGAATAACTGACTTGTTTTTCCTTGGCCAGATTCTCAACAGCCGGACGATCCAGCGTGATCAAAGCCACGATGTATTTCTTCTGATCGCCGTGAACCAGAACATTGGCGATGTACGGGGACAGACTTAGCAGCCCTTCCAGGCGTTGTGGGGCCACGTACTTGCCGCCGGCGGTTTTGATCAGATCTTTTTTACGGTCGGTGATTTTCAAGTCACCACCTGGCAGGATTTCGCCAATGTCGCCGGTGTGGAACCAGCCATCGGTGAAGGCTTCTTTGGTGGCTTCAGGATTTTTGTAGTACTCCTTCATCACCTTGTCGCTTTTAACCATGATCTCGCCGTCTTCAGCGATCTTCAGCTTCACTTCGCCAATCGGGCGGCCGACGCTGCCAAATTTGTAATTGAATGGAGTGTTCACCGTGATAGCGGCCGTTGTTTCAGTCAGACCATAACCTTCCAGAATCAACACACCTGCGGCGTGGAAGAACAATGCGATTTCACGAGGGATCGGTGCTCCACCACTGATGGCAAAGCGCAGACGTCCGCCGAAAGCTGTCGGGATCTTGTCCAGAACAAGTTTTTTCGCCAGTTCGTATTTTACCAGCAGATCCAGTGGCAAAACCTGGCCGCTCATTTTGTAGTCGCCCACTTTGGTGCCGACTTCCAAAGCCCAGTTGAAGATTTTCATTTTCAACGGCTGAGTCTGAATCTGTGCGGTCACCGCAGCATAAATTTTTTCAAAGATGCGGGGAACCGACATCAGGAATGTCGGACGAACTTCCGTCAGATTGCCACGCATTTTTTCCAGGCTTTCTGCAAAAGCCAGGGTGAAGCCGATATAAGCATGTCCCCAGTGTTCAATGCGTCCCAGAATGTGCGCATAAGGCAGGAAGGACAGGGAAGTGTCCGCTTCCGTGGCACCACACAGCGGGAAAGCTTCGCTGACTTCGCTGATGGCCTGAAGGTGAGTCATCACCACGCCTTTAGGGCGACCGGTGGTTCCGGAAGTATACAAAATAGTGGCGATATCTTCCTGGGTCAAAGAAGCGCAGAGTTCCTGGAACTGACTTGGGTGTTTTGTCAGATAGTCTTTACCCATCTGCAAAAGTTTCGGCCACGTGATCGCCTCCGGGTTCGGGCAGGTTTCGTCAAAGACGATGACCTTTTCCACTTTCGGGCATTTCGCCTTCACGGACTCGAATGTTTTCAAAGGTCCGCGGCTTTCGCAGATCAGAATGCGGGATTCAGAGTTGTTCAGAATGTATTCCACATCATCGGCGGTGTTATTCTGATAGATCGGAACAGTGATGGCTTTGATGCCGAAAATTCCCAGATCCGCCGTGGACCATTCCACCCGCGTGTTAGACATAATGGCAACACGGTCGCCGGGTTTGATCCCCAAAGACAGCAGGGCACAGCCAACAGCCTCGATATCAGAGTAGTATTCGTTCCAGCTTTTTTCTTTCCAGGAGTCGTTGACCTTGTACTTGACAGCCACATGATGAGGACTGCGGCTGCGCATGCTTAGAATGGAATGACCCAAAGTGGTGGGCTTCGTCATGATGAATACTCCTGGTTGCCGTAACTTTGCGACGAAGTGATTATTTCAGATACAAATCTACAATTTTTCTCTGGTCTGCTGGAACCGTAATTGTGGTTTCTGCAGAGAGTCCTGTCGTCTTGTTTCTAGCCTGTATTTTGACACCAACTTCAGCCTGAATCAGATAGGCATCTCCGGATGGTTTGATGCTGACTGGAACGCCGGCAATGCGAAGTTCCGGATTAGCACCGCCATTGACGATGTTGATAATCAGGGAAGCGACTCTTGGAAGTCGTTGAAGAGTTCCGGTGAAAGAGTACGCCTCGTAAGTTGGAGTGATGGTTGTCACCAGATCCGTGTAACCTTCCTTCACCAGTCGCAGACTGTAAGGAGTGTTGGCTTTCACCGTCTTGCGCACCGGTGTGAATTCTCCGGTGTCGTTGCCATCGATCACCACGCGGGCACCGCCCGGGTTGGAATAGATGGTGACTGTGTATTCCGGTGATGTGGCAGCCAGTTCGGTCTGTTGCAGGGTGCCGGCAGCCTGGGCATTGCCCGAGTTGGCCGGTTTTGGAGTCAGGCCTGCAGTGGCACCGGATTTACCCGGGGATTTTTTTGCAACGAAATTGGTGTAACCCCACCACAAGCCCACGACGACCAGCAAAGCACCCACGGCTTTCATCGCAATACCGGTGATGTCTTCCATGGAAGAACTTGGTGCCGGTCGGCCGATGGAGGTGCGTGTGCCCATTTGATTCACGCTGGAAGGCGTGCGTGTCATGGTGCCCGGACCCGAGGCAAAAGTGCCTGTCGCGGAAGTGCGGGTTTGTGTGATGTTGGTGTCTGTTGCGCCAGGCGCCTTCGGCATGGAAGGTTTTGGCGGCGTTTTCAGATTGTCCAGATTCACACGAATATCCGTGGAGGTATCCAGATCCAGACGCTCTTCGCCTTCGGCTGTTTCTGCCGGAGGTGCGTAGGCCGGAGGACGCTGAGGTGTGCGCATGTCGGTCTGAGTGACAATGGTTTTGTCTTCAGAAGTCGGCTGCGCCTGAACTTTGGCGAACTCCACCAGCTTGCGGCGCTGTTCAAGGAAGGCGGCCGAGAAGGCGTTCTTCATGAACACGCTGAAGTCGTGCGGGGAGAACTCAGGGTATTGTGTATTCAGGAAACGGTTCAGATCACGGTGGAAGGCCGCCGCAGTCTGATAGCGCAGGCTTTTGTCCTTCGCCAGGGCTTTGTTCACAATTCTTTCCAGTTCCGGTGGAACGGAAGGATTGATCTTTCTGATGGAAGGCACCTGACATTCACGGATCTTGCGCAGGATCGCCGCTTCACTGTTGGAAGTGAACAGACGGTCGTTGGCCAGAAGCTCCCACAGGACGATACCCATGGAGAAAATATCCGTGCGCGGGTCGATGGACTGGCCATCGGCCTGCTCAGGGCTCATGTAACCGTATTTGCCTTTAAGAGTCCCGGCTTTGGTGGCTTCCATTTGCGTTTCCGCTTTGGCGATACCGAAGTCGATGATCTTCACCTCACCTTCAAAGCTGACCATGATGTTCTGCGGACTCATGTCACGGTGAACGATGTTCAGCGGTTTGCCGGTGGTGCCATCGATGCAGCGGTGAGCGTGGTCAAGACCAGCCGCCACCTCTTTGATCATGTAAACGATCTGCTCGATGGTGAATTGGGTGTTGGTTTTTTTAAGCTCATTCAGAATCTGGCGAAGGTTGCGGCCTTCGACGTATTCCATGACAAGGAAAAACTGGGCTTTTTCAACCCCGAAATCGTAAATTGAGACAACGTTACCGTGATTCAGGTTCACGGCGATCTTTGCCTCTTCCTTGAACATCTCAATAAAGTCCTGATGATCGGAATATTGGGGCAGAATGCGTTTGATAGCGACAAACTTATTGACGCCCACTGCGCCTGTGGATTTAGAAAGATACACTTCCGCCATACCACCGGCGGCAAGTCTCTCTAGAAGAATGTATTTTCCAAATTGTTCCACAGCTTGAGACATGAAATCATGTTCCCCTTTGAGAAGACTATCGGTAAAATAAAAATAATCCTTAAGGAGTTTCAAATATGAAATGGATTGGACTGACCGGAGGTATAGCCTGTGGCAAGAGCACGGTCAGCAGAATGCTCCGAACTCACGACATTCCGGTGGTGGATGCTGATGAAATTGCCAAGGAAGTCGTGAAGCCGGGCTCTGCTGGACTTAAGTCCGTCATACAAGAGTTCGGTCCAGAGTTTTTGACTGCCGAAGGAGCCCTGGACCGACGCAAGCTTGGGCAGAAAGTCTTCGGTCATCCCGAGCTTTTGCACAAACTTGAAGCCATCACCCATCCTTTGATTCGTGAAGAGACCCGCCGTCGTCGTCGGCTGTATGAGGATATGGGCCATAAGCTGGCCATTTATGACATCCCTCTGTTGTTTGAGACCCGCGCGAAGGATCAGTTCGACGGTGTGATCGTGGTGTCATGCACGAAGGAACAGCAAAAAGAACGTCTGCGCCGTCAGAACTGGAGCGAGGATGAAATCGAGATGCGCATTGCTTCGCAGATTCCCCTTCAGTTTAAAGAGCAGGGGGCGGACTTTGTCCTGCACAACAACCGCGACGAGCAGCATCTGCTGCGCGAAGTGGAGCGGTTGCTGAAATGGCTGGAAGAACGTAAAAATCAGAACTGAAAATTGTAGCCGAACTGGGCATAGATATCCGGCCCGGTCACTGAAAAGCCGGTGCCGATCTCGCCGGTGAAGGTCTCTCCGGCGCCAATCCCGGCATGAACTCTCCAGCGGCGGATTTCAATCAAGCCCGTCACTCCGTCAGAAGATTCCAGATAAGCATTGCCCCCCAGACGGGCATAAGGCAAATAGCGGTCTTCTTCCGCAAAATACCAGCGGTGTCCCAAACCGAGTCCGAGGAATTCCTCAGTGTTGTAGGAAAGCTCATAGTCCCAGACTGGCAGCGGGGATTGTTTGATAAAGGCAAAGCGCAGGGCCACATAAGGGCCTTGTGTCCACTCGTCGCGCTCCAGATAATTTCCGCTCTGATATCCCAGCGACGTCTGAATCATAAATTCTTTTCGTTCTGCAAAATCTGAGACTTTTACAGATGCCAGATCAGGATCGTCCTCGCCTGAAAGCGGGGAGGTTTCTAAAGTGGTCGTTGTTGTGGGAGCAGCAAGGCTCTGAATTGAACTCACGACCAAGGTCAAAAAAAGGAGGCTAAGAAAAACTCGCATAAGACAAAGTATAAATTATGTCTACAATCAATGGTAAGAATTTTGGAGGCAAAACTTATGTTCAATAGAGGATTCCTGTTCCTCGCGGGCCTGTCTGCGATGATCACCACTGTATCGGCGCAGGCTGAAAGCATCAGCACCACCATTCACCATCATTATCAGGCTCCTCGCGCCTTGGGGATGGGTGACGCTTTCGTGGCGGTTGCCAATGATTATTCGGCTATGTTCTATAACCCGGCAGGTCTGGCTCGTCGTGAAGACGGTCAAATCAATCTGTCCCTGACTGCGGGGGGGACTCCGGGGGCGATGGACTTCTATAATGAGTTCTCGGACATCGATAAAAGCAATCAGACCGATCAGCAGAAACAGCAGGCTTATCTGGAGCTGATTGAAAAGAACTATGGCGAAGTTTATTCTATGCGTATCGCACCGATGGAAGGCTTCTGGGTTCGTCCGAATTGGGGTATTGCCCTGATTCCGGCTGATGTGTCGGTTGAAATGGCGATGCACCAGCAAGTCGGGCCTACGGTGAACACGACCGTCTATGCTGACACCACTCTGGCATTGTCTTATGCCGATGATGTCAAAGGAGTGGATCATGGTCGTCTTTCCTGGGGTGTGACCGGTAAATTTGTGAACCGTGGATTCTACAGCCGTCCGATCAGTTCCACGGATTTTGCCAACGGGGATGAGATCATTAAGAAAGAGGACATGCTGGAAGGCTACACGATTGATGCCGACATTGGTTTCCTCTGGACTCCGGAATTGCCGGATTCAGGCTTGTGGTCGGTGCTTCGTCTGGCCAGCCCGACTGTGGGTTTGGTGGTTCGTAACGTTGCTGAAACCGGGTTTGGTTCTTCTTTGAAGCTCTTGAATAAAGAGGGCCAGAACGGGGAACCGGAGAAACTGTATCGTGTGGTGGATATCGGGACTCGCTGGGAATACCCAAGCATGTGGATCTTTGGTGGGCGCGGAGTTTTGGATGTGCGTGATCTTGGACACCCTGACTTTAACTGGAGAAAAGGTGTTCACCTTGGTTTTGAATTCGACTGGACAGTTTCCACCTGGTGGAAAGGTCACTACAGAGTGGGCCTGAAAGAGTCATTCTGGACAGCAGGTATTTCCGCAGAGCTGGGGATCTTCAATCTGGATTTCGCATCCTACGCGGATGACGTCGGCACCCGCAACACCCCGGTTGAAAGCCGCGTCTACATGACCCGCCTAAACCTCGACTTCTAAAAGGTACCTGCTTACTTTTGCAGAAGCTCTGCAGCAAAATAGAAAACGGCCCACTTTAGGGCCGTTTTGCTATTTTTAAATCTGTATTTCGGACAAATGGCTCGATGCTTCTGCAAAAGTAAGCAGGTACCTTTTATGGTTGCCATTGGGCTAGCAGGGCTTGGCCGATGGCGTTGATGTCTGCGGTGGACATGTCAATGCCGGCACTAGCGGCTGCCTGGTTGATGTCGCCACAGATGTCAGAGTTGGCGTTGTTGGTTCCGCCACAAGTTACGGAATACACCGTCTGAATCGAAGAGCCGATAGCTTCGATTGCTTCCACAGCGGCAGGCGAGTTCGGATCAGCGATAATGTCGTTGATAGCGCCTTCAATCGCTGCTGTATCACAGCTTGCGATGTCACCACCACAAGAGCCCAGATTCAGAAGTTCGGCGGCATTGGAAAGAGCCGTCGCACTTTTCGCCATGGCACCAATCAAAGCCAGACCTTTTTGACCGGACTGGTTGCAGTAGTTGGCGGTGTCGTTCACAAGACTAACATCGCCAAAGTTCAATGCGTTCAGCATATCTGTTGGACCGCCGCCTTCACTGATTGCAGTCAGGGCCGTAGACAGGTTGGCAGCAGAGGTGATGCCGGAGGAAATAAATCCAGCCGCACATCTTAATGTATAAGCGTTCGGGGAGGTGATCCCGTTGATTTTGCTCATGCAGGCTTGGGCGGAAGCGGCATCTCGCGCTTCGTCCAGACAGAACTGGGCTTCGGCGATCATGTCTTTCTCAGTTTGTTCACCCTCACATCCCGTGAGAAGAGCTGCGCTCAATCCTAGAATCATGGTTGCGATTTTCTTCGAAAACATCCTGGATACTCCTTGGTCTTAGGTACAGAGAACTTATCGGAATTCATCCGGGGTCCTTAACTCACAATCGACAATGGTCGTGAATTCGTAACGAATATGTAAGCAGGACCTTTGAATGTATTTTTCTGAAACGTCTCAATGTGATCCCCTGTTCGACCGATAAGGATGATGACTTGTTTCGATGTTTTTCAATCGGGGTATCTATGAAAAGGATTTTGTGGATAACGCTCATTCAAATGTTTCTTTTGATGGTATTCACGCCGGAAGTGAATGCACGTGAGCGTCATAATTTTTATAGTGGTGTGCGCTGCCTGGGAATGGGCGGAGCCTGTCTGGCTGTAACCAATGATGAAACCGCTTTGCTGGTGAATCCGGCAGCGCTGGGTAAACTGCGTGATTTCTATGGGACGATCTTCGATCCTGAAATTGAATTTGGTTCAGAGACTCAGGGCTTCTATGCGGATCAGTCTTTTTCAAATCCCTACAGCTTAGAGGACGTGCTGGGCGCATTGGATAAAAAACGCGGCACTCCCTATCATGCAAAACTTCAGGTGTTCCCGTCCTTCGTGGGCAGAAATTTCGGAGTGGGGATCTATGGTAACTACACTCTGGATGCCACGATGGCGGCCGATGGCAGCACCGTCGATGCTTATTATCGCAATGACCTGGCATTCGTTCTGGGCTTTAACTTCCGCTTCTTTGATGGACGCGTGAAGCTGGGCTTCAACACCAAACTGATCAGTCGGGTGGAAGTGGATGATCCGGTTCTTTCTGCGACGGGCCCGATGAGTTATGACTCCATCGCCAGTGAAGGTGTGGGGCTTTCAACAGATGTGGGTTTGATTCTGGCGGCACCGTGGAAAATGATTCCGACATTGTCGGCAGTTGTTCGTGATGTGGGTGGCACCAGCTTCGATCAGGCCCATGGTGTCCGATTAGACACAGCCAACCGTCCCAATTTGGTGAAGCAGGACATTGATGTCGCAGCAGCAATCTTTCCGATTCATTCTAATTACGTTCGCTCTGCTTGGACGGTGGAGTACCGTGGCTTATTAACATCAGGGGATGAAGAGGACAAAGCCAAATTGATCCACGGCGGTCTCGAATTGAACTTCGGGGATGTGGTTTTTGCCCGTGCCGGATATAATCAAAGATATTGGACCGCTGGTATGGAGCTCGCCTCCGAACGTTTTCAGTGGCAGTTTGCCACCTACGGCGAAGAGATCGGCACCTCAGATTCACCCAAAGAAGACAGACGATACACCGTCAAGTTCGCATACCGGTTTTAAGGATGAAGCATGAAAAGTGTTAAACAAGCTTTCATAATTCTGCTGAGCCTGGTACTGACCACCTCCTGTGCCCAGCCAAATCTGCTGACCGATGTCTCGGACACCGATTCAGACGATGCACTTTACTATGAGGCCAAGAAAAAGCTCGATGCTCTGGAGTGGGACGAAGCCATTGATATTATCGAAAATCAACTGTCGCCTTCTTACGCTGCGAAAGTCAGCGTGAAGGAAACTTTGGCCGGAGCTTATGCCGGCAAATGCGGCTTTACTTTCGTGGATATCATCAGCGGCATGCAAAACAGCCCGTCTGCGAATATCTTCCCGTTCTTTGTTTCGATTTTCGGGGGCAATACACTTGATACCGCTTCCTGTGATCAGGCGATTTCCATTATTTCGAGTTTGGGTACGGTTTTGCAGCGCACGCAGGATCAGAATCTTTTCATGACCATTCTGGGAATTGCCCGGATAGGAACCACCTTGGGTGCTAAGTTGGATCCAACCAATGACGGCGTCGCTGACGGTGTCTATAATACGGACTTCAGTGTCTGCCATAACTATTCGGGTGCGCCGGGCACCGCCACAGCCACCGATGGCTGGGAACAACCCGGCCCAAGTCCGCAGAATCCACTGGCAATCCCGGCACCGGTTGTGGCGCCAACTCGTTCAGTCACTGACACCGAAGCCAAAAAAGTGGCCTCTGGAATTGGCCTGATTTTTGAGAACATTTCCGCGCTGGCCTCTGTACTTTCCGGTGACAATTCCACGCTGACAGCTTTGCAGGATGCGCTCACTCAGTGCGAGGATGTGGCCGGGGCCGGCAACTGCACCGCGACCAATGAGGCGGCGGTGACTCCGGAACTGCTCTACACAATCCGCGTGCTGATGGATGCCAACGGCATGGGGTTTGGGACTTGTGATCCTACTAAAGTTTATCCTGACGCGGCGGCATGCTGCCCTCGTCTGAAGATTCCGGGGTTCTGATGATGAAGTTCCTGGCGTCTTTCATTCTTTTGCTTCTGGGTCTGTCAGCGCAGGCGCAGGAAATCAATCAGATGTATCGTCCTATCCGCTCTCTGGGGATGGGGGGTACAATGCTGACGACAGTTCATGGGTCGGAGGCGCTGTTTTCAAATCCGGCGGCGATGGGTAAAATCGAGGGTCTTGATATTCATCTTCTCAGCGTGGGCTTGGGGGGACGAGTGCCAAGCACTGAGGACCTTGATGCCATCGAAGGAATCGACTCCAATGACCCGTCCACTTACAACGACCTGTTTGGACGCCGTCTGCATTTCCTGGGAACGGGAAGTGCCGCGATTGCTTTACCCTACATAGGCTTTGGCTATTACACCGACTATACTCTTTCTTTGGAATTGCATAACCCCGGCTATCCCGAGTTCACGACGTACTTCCGCAACGACTCGGCTTATTATATCGGCGGAGCTTATCCGCTGGGACCGAAGACCTTCCTGGGCCTGGCAATGAAGCGCGTGAATCGCTGGGGTGGAGACGTGCAAGAGCTGGGTCTGACGACCGTGGCCAACGCGGGTGACATCAACGCCATCATGGACGAATTTGAAAACAAGGGTACCGGCTATGGCGTGGACATCGCCTTGCTGACTCAGGCGGACACTCCGCTGAATCCAACCCTGACCGTGGTGTGGAAAGATGTGGGTAACACGGCTTTCGAAAAAACTGCCGGGGCGGATGCTCCGTCGCATATTCCTCAGAATCTGGGGGCGGGGGTGTCCCTGGGCTTTGATCTTCCGGGTCTTGATTGGATTGTGGCTCTGGAAGGCCAGCACCTTTTGGATCCGGACATACAGATCGGAAAAAAGTTGCATTTGGGGACTGAGATTTCAATTCCGTTCCTGGATATCCGCGCTGGTATCAATCAGGGGTATTTCTCCTATGGTGCAGGCTTTGATTTCTTTATTTTCCGTCTTGATGCTGCAAGTTACACAGAGGAGCTGGGTGTTTACCCGGGCCAGAGTGCTGACAATCGCATCATGGTGGGCCTCAGCATTGATTTAAGCTTTGATGCTAACTTCAAATTCACGGATAATAGCGGCAAGAAGAGAAAACTGAAACAACGCCGGTAATCCTGAATGCTGAAAGTAATTTCCATTGAAAGCAGATCTCAGATTTCTGAGATCTTCGCCAATTACAATCCCCGCGAGCAATCCTGGCTCGTGTCGGATCTGCGCACCAAATTTGAACTTCAGCAAAAAATCCTGGGCCGTGATGGCCAGTACATCGATGAATCCGTTCTGCGTGCCAGTGACCTGTGGAAGATGCTGCTAAAGCGTCTGGATCCGGGGCTTCGTCTGGTCAGTGATCCGTTTGCGCGCTCGCTTCTGCGCACAATCATGGATGAACACGCCGATGTTCTGGGTGTGAATTCCTCTGCCGAAGACACTGTGTTTAGTTATATCGATCAGATGGCGGCTGTCATCTTTCACCCGGAAGGCACTGAACGTCTGAAGGAGTGGTTTGAAAGCCACTCGGAAGCTCAGAACCGTTGGCAGGAATGGTATCTGCGCGCGCGACTTTGCGCGAAGATGCTGGTCGATGGACACCGTGTGATCACAGCCGACTGGATCACCGCGTACCTGCAAACCTTCCCTGATCTGGAAAGAGTCTGGAGCATGCCCTTGATCGTGGATCTCAGCGGAGAGATCACGCGGGTGGAGGCTGAGCTGCTGCAGGCGCTTTCCCGTTCGGTTGATGTCGTGGTGCTAGAACCAACCCCTGCCTGGCGGTCGGACTTCCACTTCCTGTTGCAACCTTATGAAGACCTGCGTGCGATGAGCACGGCAGTGCAAAAGCTTCCGGCGGTGGTGCGTGGGGAAAAGAAATCCGAAGTTCTGCGTTTCTCAGGGATGCTGGCTGAAATCAAACACAGTGTCGGGCAGGTTCGTCAGTGGCTGGATCAGGGCATTGCCGCTGAAAATATCGCCGTTATTGCCCCGGACATTGAAACCTATTGGCCGGTGCTTCAGGCGTATCTGGCTGAAGAGGGCATTCCCGCGCAAAAAGACATCACTCACAAGGCACAAAGCCTGCCTTCGGTGACCCGTTGGCTGGCACTGCTCAGATCCAAAAGCGGCCGACTATCGACTTCGGATCTGGAGATTTCATTCTTTGAAAAAGAAGAGGCCCAACAACTGCGCTACGAGGAGTTCCGGTCCCTGTTTAAGAGCCTCTATGTCAATGAGGATCTGGCGCGCAATGAAATCGTGCATAAGGTCTTTTTCGAACAGATGGATCTGGGCGGTTTCTTAAAGCGCGATGAATTTGTCGCTAAAGCTTTGTTGTCCTGGAATTCCGATGAAACCGATATCGTGCAGGTTGTTTTGCGTGAACTTCTGCAAAACGCTGTGGCCGGCACATCCCTGACCTGGAAAGAATGGTTGAGCTATCTTGAAAGCATCGTCGCTGCCAAGGAATACACTTTGGAAAAAGGCGAGCCTCGCGGGATCATGGTGACGAAACTGATGTCGGCCCACAGTGAAAAAGCCCGTCGTCGTATTTTCGTGGGCTTGACTGATGAAGCCCTGAAGGGTCGCAACAAGACCCAGCTTTCAGGACAAGACTATTTTGAACTGGCCAAAGACATTGGATTCTATCTGGACAATCCGGATCAAAGCGATCTGGAGTTTGAGTTGCGTTTGCTGGCAGAAGCGGAAAGTGATGAAGACCTTTATTGCTTCGGCGCCACGGACTTAAGCGGTTCCCTGTGTTCACCGGCCACTTTCTGGATGAGCCTGCAGGGCGAGCACGAAAAGCTGACGGTGCCTCTGGAAACCCGCTGGGACGAATTGCAACACTCGACACAGCGGGGGGAGCGTCCGCTGCTGGCTGGAAGAAAAGAGCTGGTAGAACAAAGAATCCTTCAGGATCTGGGCAAAGTTCCCTTTGCCACAATTACATCGCCAGAATTGCCACGCATTTCGGCGTCGGCGGTGGAAAGCTTCCTGGAGTGTCCGTTTATCTTCGCGGCACAAAGATATTTCAAATTAAAAGACCTGCCGGACATTGATCTGGATGTGGATCATCGCACCCGCGGGCAGTTAGCCCATGCCATCTTTGAAAAGCTGACGATTGAGCCCATGCGCTTTGACTGGAAGGTTGAAGAGCTGGATCAGTTGCTTGAAACCGTGCGGGTAGAAAAGAAGCTGGTGTTCGCAGACGAGCGTCTGTGGATGCCGCTGAAAAAGAAACACGTACAACTGGGTCTGCGCTTCCTGGATTTTGAAAAGCGCTGGCGCGAGGAGTTTAAGAAAACCCGCACCATCGGACGCGAAAAACGTTTTGAGTTTTATCTGGACCCGCAGTCCGGGGATGTTTCCACTGAAGCCCGCGACAACTGCTTCCGCATTTCGGGGCAGATTGACCGAATCGACAGCGATGGCGGCCAGCAGCTGGTGGTGGTGGATTACAAAAGTTCTTCGGGCGGGATTTCCGCCCATGGTTCGTGGTTGAAGAATCGTGAGTTGCAGCTGCTGTTCTATATGTGGGTTCTGGAAAAGGGCCTGGTGCAGGACGTGCAAGGTGAAGTCATCGGATTGTTCTATTATGTTTTCAGAAACTTTGAGCGCAAGGGCTTCAAGGTCGATGACCTGGCCGGCGTTCTTTACCCGGCCAACAAACGCAAGGACAAAAACGCCACCTTCGAGGCCAAAGAACGCTATCTGACCGAGTTCAGCCAGATTCTGATGACGACTTTGGGCCGCATCAAGAATGGTGAATGTGATGCGAAGCCGGCTGATTTCAAAACCTGTACTAGCTGTGAGTGGAGGCGACAATGTCGGGCACCACACCTGAATTAAGAAATATCATCCTGCGTGCCGGTGCCGGTGCGGGGAAAACAACGACTTTGACCCAGACCTTCCTGGATTTTGCGAAAGCTTTTAAAGCCAAGGATAAAAAGTTCCCGCGGATCGTGGTGACGACCTTCACCCGCAAAGCCACGCAGGAACTGAAAGAGCGTCTTGTTGGAAAAGCGCTGGTTGAAGAAGAGACCGATGAAAAGAACAAAGGTTTGTTCCAGTTTGTCAGCTCCAAGTCCCAGGTGCAGATTTCAACCATTCACGGGGTGCTAAGCCTGTTCTTGTCCCGCTATGGTTCCTCCATCGGACTGACTCCGGACTATAAAATCATGAGCGAATCCGAGATTCGCAAGGGCGCACGCAAGATCATGCGCAAGTACCTGCTGGAAAACCCGCAGTTGCAGGAACTTTTGGAAGAATATGACTTTCAGACTCTGGAAGGGGCCCTGCTGAAGTATTTCGGCGAACAGGTGATCTTTCCGGGAATGACCTTCATCCGTCGTGGCGAGATGGAAAAAGAAACCGCCAAGTTTGTGGCTGATATCGGCGG
Organism: Bdellovibrio bacteriovorus; assembly: GCF_002208115.1. Lineage (NCBI taxonomy): Bacteria > Pseudomonadati > Bdellovibrionota > Bdellovibrionia > Bdellovibrionales > Pseudobdellovibrionaceae > Bdellovibrio > Bdellovibrio bacteriovorus. Next base: position 752,519 of record NZ_CP020946.1, read on the forward strand.
GGCTTTGCGCCGGGTGTGCCTGGAAATTTCCCAGGAAACCAGCAATGACAAGTGGGTGGATTATGCCGGTGCCATGACTGGTTTTGACTGGAATGCTGCCAACGGGGATTGGGAGGGCTTCTTTGCCCGCCTGGAGTCCTTCTGGGAAAACATCAGCAAGCCTGTCTTCCGCAAAGCGACTCCGCCATTCAGTTTAAGTCTGAATGAAGAGCTGGAAGAGCTGCGAGACCGTGTTGATCGTTTGTTGGCTGAACCCCGCTATCGTCCCGAATACTGGGATCGTCATGAAAAGAACTGTGCGCTGTTTGAAGAACTGGCACAGAACTTCTGTCGCGACTTTATGCAGACCAAGCTGGAAAGCGGTCTGCTTTCGATGAGTGATCTTGAAACCTTGGCCTCCAAGATCACTTTGGATCAGCCCGAAGCTGCAGTGAAGTTTTCCCAGGAATGGGACTTCTGGATGGTCGATGAATATCAGGACACCAGCCCCGTGCAGGTGGAGCTATTGCGCCATCTTGTTGGGGAAAAGCCGGTGTTCATCGTCGGGGATCCTCAACAAAGTATTTATCTTTTCCGTGGCGCCCGTTCAGAGGTCTTCCGTGAAAAGGTGGCTGAAATCGAAGCCCAGCAGGGCGACGTGCAGGTCAAGCTTGTGAACTATCGCTCTTCCCCGGAAGTGCTGGAGTTCTTCAATCATTACTTCACTCGTCTGGGTTCGCAGTTTGCTGCGATGACCCCGGATGAAAAGAAACCGAAAAAAGGCCCCGAAGTTCCAGTCGTGCAGGTTGTTCTGTCTGAAACCGGTGACGAGGATGAAACCTCGGCCGAGATCCTGGCCACTGTTGCACGCATTCAGGAGCTGTTGCAGGCTGGAACCAGTCCGGAGCAGATCTGTGTTCTGGGGCGCACACATAGAACTTTGGAAGACATTGCCAAGGTCGCGCAGGAATACGGTGTGCCTTTGCAGCTTCACAGCGGCAGCGGATTCTATGAGCGTCGTGAGGTGCTGGATGCTTTGGCGGTTCTGAAGTTCCTGGTGAATCCCCATGACAATGCCAACTTTGTGGCGCTTTTAAGATCGCCATGGCTGGCGCTGCCGGACAGCGAGATTCTTTCTTATTGCCATTCGTTCCGTCATTCTTTCTGGAAAGAAGCACAAAAGGGTCTGGATCAGAAGCCTGAAATCCATCCGCTACGGGTGATGAAGGCTCTTTTGGCGCAGGCTGAAATCAAAGGCTTGTCCTGGACACTGAAAAAGGCCCTGATTGATCTGGGTCTGTTTGATTATTCCGCACGTATTGATTCCACCGGCCGTCGCGAAGCGAACCTGTGGAAGGTTATCTCTTTGCTTTCGCAGGAAGAACGCCGTCCGGGTTTTAACTATCTGGACTTCCTGGATTCGAGTCTTGAAACACTTTCGACCGATGAGGGTGGCGAGGATGCGGATGCGACTCCGGTGATTGAACCCAAACGTGTGAACTTTATGACGGTCCACGCGTCCAAAGGGTTGCAGTTTGATCAGGTGATTTTACCGGGCATGGGGAATGACCCGCGCGCCAGTCATGCGCCGGTTTTGAGCATTCATGAAAAGACCGGACAGTGGTCTTTGAAAGTGCGCAACGAAGAAACTCAAGCCATGGCCGGCAGTGTGTTGGCCGATCAGATTGTGGAAGAACTGCGCAAGCGTGAAACCGAGGAATTCAACCGTGTTTTGTATGTGGCTTTGACCCGTGCCAAATCCGGAGTGACGTTGCTTTGGGATAAAAAGGTCGGGAAGAAATCCTGGGCGGCCCATTGCCCGTTGAATCTGGAAGAAGGTCTTCACGAGGAAAAAGATTTTTCTTACGTTGTACGCAGCGAGAATCCTCAGCCGCAAAAAATGTCCGAGCAGGACCTCGCGGAAAAGGACCTGCGCCCGCAATGGCAGGCGCAAGCATCTGAAAAACGAAAGTATATTTCTGTCACCGAGCTGGTGACGCCGGAAGGTGTTCAGGCTGGGGGTGGTTACACACCGAAGGCCTCTCAGTTGGGGTCGGGCTTGGCCCGGGCTCAGCAGGGGACTAATGCGCACCGTTTGTTTGAAGCTTTGAAGTTTACCTCCTTTGACGAGCTTCTGAAGATTTCAGACGAGGATTTGAAGAAGCCTTTGCAGTTCCTGGCCAAGACCCCGGAACTGCCACTTCTAAGAATCATTAATGAGGGATTTGTCGAGTGGGGGTTTGCTCTAAAGTACAAGGACGCCCTGATGCAGGGGCAGATCGATCTTTGGGGTGTTGTGGACGGCACGTTGTGGATGGTGGATTACAAAACCGGATCCCAACGATATTCAGACACTGCTTTCAGGCAGTTGGAGGCCTACACCTGGGCGCTGTATCGTATGAAATATCTGGATAACGTGCAGCAGGTGAAACTGGCGGTTGTTTATCCTGTGGACGAAGTGGTCAAGATCGAAACTTTGGGCAGTCTCAAAGAGTTGAACGAACGGCTTGAAAAGAGCATCGATAACTATTTCCTTGTCTAGGAATTGAGGGTTCCATATCATTTTTGATATGAAAACAAAACCATGGTCCCTCATCATCCTTGCTTTGCTTCACATCCTGGCTCCGGCAGGTAACCTTTTGCTGAATGCACTACGTTCCGGAAGGACGCTGTCTCAGCAGTGGACGTACTGGTTTGAGGTTCTGCCAAAACCTTTGGTAGCTCTTTATGTTCTGGTGCCGGTGTTGGCGGGGATCTTTATTTTCATCTGCCGCCGCTGGAGCTACTGGGCTTATCTTGGTTGTCTGCTGGTGATTCTGCTTTCAAATATCTACAGTTATTGGACCAATATGAACAAGAGCACTCTGGTGCTTTTGTTGGTGGTGGTTTTGATCGATGTTCTGGTGGTGGCTTACTTTGTGGTGCCTTCCGTTCAGAAAGTTTATTTTGATCCACGCATGCGCTGGTGGGAAGCGGCTCCTCGCTATCACTTCAATCACATGGGCTCTGCCAACGGGCAAAAAGCCTTTATCAAAAGTATTTCTCAGGGGGGCTTGTTTCTGTCTTCCGCACCGGAACTGCATGAAAACGATACGGTCGAGATGGAGTGGAACTATCAAAGCCAGCACATCAAGGTGAACGGAACTGTGGTTTATAAAAACACCCGCACGGATATTCCGGGTTACGGTGTGAAGTTCAGCCATTCTGATGAATCCGAAAAGCAAGTCAAAGCCCTGGTGGCCAAACTTCGTGGGGAAGGGTTGATTATCTCTGAGCGTTTGCCAGGACCGGAGGACAGCTTCGGTGTGTGGCTGAAGAAACTTCTGACCAAAGGGGAAGGTCTGTTCCCGAAAGCCAGAGTTTAAAAAATAAAAAAGGGAGGCTTTAAGCCTCCCTTTTTTTGTTCCGGGACTATTTGCTGCGAATGTATTCGCACTTGGCAACAGCATCGCGACCCACGCCGAAGGCAATACCTTCGAATTCCTTGCGGGTCAGAGTCAGCACACGGCCTTTCTCAGAAATTTTCATGGAGACACCGCTCTGCACGCGGCTGGCAGGCACACCCAGGAACTTGTTAACTCCGCTGTATTGGAATGTCAGAGTGCCGTTTTTATAGGTCACTTTTTCCTTCCCTTTGGAAGAGCTCAGCGCCTCGCCGTGAGAACCACTGACTTCGCGAGCCTCGCCATTCACAACACCTTTATAAAGTGGCATATAGGTGACGTCGGCGCGATAGAATTCCAGTTCAGATTCTTCGTTCTCAGATATGATCACTCCGTCATAGCAGAAGGTTTCACCATTGATGTCAGACGCATTCAGGTCGTAACGACCGATGAATGAACTGACGTCAGCCAGGGCGGAAGAAGCACTTAGCAGAAGGGCTGCAAACACTACTTTTTTCATAAAAACTCCGGGTTCATGCTTGGTTTATTGTTTGGTTCAAGTCACTTGTCTAAAACAAAAAAAGGCGCGGATTCCAGAGAGAGGGGAATCCGCGCCAGGAGAGCCTATTGATTATCTGTTGTACTCTGGGTTTGTCATCAGAGTCAGCTTGTTCAGGAACTCAAGGTTCTTCATGATGATGCCGTAGGAAACTTCCAGACCGCCGCCATCAACCAACTGGGATGAAACGTCACCCAGTTGAGCCAGAACTTCCAGACCCTGCTGCTTGCTCAGAGCTTCGCCAGCAGTTTTCATTGCTTCGTTCAGAGCGTTGAAGTCCAAAGCCAGTAATGGAAGAACTTCTGCCAATTGAGCTGTCTGAGCTGCCAATTCCTGAGCTGCCTCTTGAGCGCCCTGTTGTTTAGTCAGAACCGCTACAGAGATAGAGATCACCTGCTCATTCAGTTGAGTCATCAACTCAACTTGTTTTTCAATGCTCAGGTTCGGATTGGCTTTAACCATTTCAGCAGAAACGATTTTGCCATCTTTGTTCAGCTCGTTCAGTTTCGCCGTCAGAGCCGTCTTCGCTTCAGTCAGTTTCGCTTCCATCTGACCTTGAGTCAGAAGGTTCTGAAGCTGAAGGACCGCCATTTTCTGCATCAGTGGGTTCAGAACTTCTGCATTCTGGATGAAGAAGTTTTTCTGAGCCGCCACATCAACCAGAGTCTGGGAAGCCAAAGCGTTGTCCAAAGCCCAGAAGCTCAGACGAGTTTTGGATTTCTCAGATACACCGAGCTGGCTCAAAGCCGTTCTGTCAGAAGGCGCTTTACCCAGGCTGCTGCCAACTTTGAACAGAGTTGCAAAGTTGTCTTTGTCACGCAGAGTGGATGCTTCCAGATTCAGGATGCCGTAAATACCGGCATAGAATCTCATGGAAGCCGTCACCGTCGCTTTTTCACCCTGGATTGGCTGCAAAGTAACGTCTTCGTTAGAGAACGTCGGCTGCAGTTGATCCAGCATCATGCCCGTGATTGTGTTCACGAACAGGCTGTTTTCCGGGCTCATGCCAAGGATATACTTTTCGAAATCCAGGAACGAGAACTGGATGCTGTTGTAGTAGTACTTGTATGAAGGGTATCCCTTCATAGTCAGCATTTCCATGGCCGTGATTTTTTCGTACTCAAGGCCTACAGTGTCCAGACGGTCTTTGGTTACAGAGATGTCCTGGATTGCACGTTTTTCAACGATCGCAACATCCATGGAAGTCTTGCCAGTCTCTTCACCCTTTTCGTTCACTTCTTTCTTCTCGTAAGGAACCGCAATGAAACGGTCCGCGCTCTGGAACAGGGAGTTCGCATCCGGAGTGTTGATCAGTTGCGTGTAGAACAGGTACGTCTTCAAAGAAGCCTGTACGTAGTCCTGGATCGCAGGGTTTCTGTTGTCAACAACCAGCATGTAGAACAACTCGTCCATGAACTTGCGCATACGGAACTGGTAGTAAGAGGACATGGAGCTTGCACGGATGGAAGTTCCAACATCGAATACCAGGCGGTCCCAAGAGTGGAACGAATTCACGTACATGCTTTCCCAGTCGTTGATATTGGATTCAACGATCTCTTGAGCGGAAGTACCGAAGTCGTGACGCTCACACGTAGGCTCGTAACCAACGTCTTTGTCTGTGCAGTACATGTACTCTTTCACCACGCCCTGAACCTGGTACTTGTTGAAGTTAGCCCAGCCGTTTTTGGCGAAGTTAGCTTTGATCGTGTTCACGTGCAGGTACTTGCCGTTAACAAGAAGTTTCTTGGAAGCAGCGTTACCTTCAAGCTTCGCGATCATTTCTGGAGTCGCTTCAACCAAGCCCAGGTGCGAAGCACGCAAAGCGCGGATGTCGTAAGTACCCAGACCATCCCAGTTGAACTTGCCTGGAGTCAGGTAGTCCATGATGGAAGAGTAGTTACGTTTGCTTTCAGTGCCGTCTTCGTTAGCGAAGTTCGCTTTGTCGAAGGAACCGATGAAGTTGTGAGTCAAACCCTGGGAGTGACCCATCTCGTGACCCAGTGTATTGATGATCTCGATCTTCAAAGCCTGGTTGAATGGCATCGCGATAAAGCTGGAGTCAGCCAGTTCCGCGGATGTTTTCATACAACCTGGAGCGTTCTGCATCGTCGCCATCATTTTGGCGTGGATTTCACCCATTTTAACAGTTTTAGCCAAAGTCGCTTTTTCTTTCGCAGACAGCTTGGAACCCTTTGCCGCCAGCATTTCACGAGCCATCACTGTCTCGATTTCACGAGGAGTCATGCCCGGTTTTTCAGACAACGCCTTGTGAACTTTGTTCATCCAAGCGTCCTGAGTCTGCGGAGAAGAGAACTTGAAGTTGCTGTCGCCACCCAAAGATTTACGCTCAGCCACCGCCGCTTTCAGGATGTTCATGGAAGCGCCGATGTTCTTAGCCTTCATTTTGGACTTGGCATCAGTCTGGGCACCTTTGACCATGTTCACCATGTTACGTGTGAATTGAGTCGCAGCGACCGCTTTGTCCTGGGCTGTGCCTTGCTGAGTCTGGGCTTTTTTAGCTGCCTCAGCCTCTTCAGCCTGCTGTTTAGCCAACTGAGCGCGAGCCTGTTCACGGAAGCTCTCTTTCATTTTGTCCCAGTCTTGTTTGATCTTCATGTTGCGGAAGTCCGCACCCACGCTTTGCAGCATGTTACCAGCATAAAGGATCAAAGAGTCAGCAACCACGATCGCAGAGCGAGGGTTGAAACCAACCTGAGATACTCCCAGGATGCCGTGGTCAGCAGGTTTGTTCTCGAAGTGGATGATGTTCTTATCAAGGTCACCCAAGTGAGCTTCCACACCGTTTTCACCGGCGATCTGCATTTCGATATAGTCACCAGAGCGCTCCAAAGCGGAACCTTTAAAGGCTTGTTTGTAAGCAAAGTTCCATGCCTTCACCAGCTCTTCAGTGGATTCGATGTAAAGCTTGCGCATTTCAGGGTTATCAGTTGGCAAACCAGTTACTGTGTAAACCAGTTTCTTGCCGTTTCTGAAATCGTGGACCATCGGCAGTGATTTTTCAGTGCCTTCGCGACCACGCAGGTTGTTCTTGTCAGGATTTGCCTGACCGATAGTCCAAACACCGTAGCCCAGTGCATTTTGTGCAGAGAACGGGATGGATTCAACAAACGCTTTGTCAGTAGAACCGTCATTCAATTTGAAGGATACGCGTTCTTTTACGCGAACCGCTGCCTGGTAACCTGGAGTTCCGTTGTAATCATCAAAGGCCTGGAAGTCACCGATGCAACCCCAGCGAAGACCTGTGGAGTACTGCTGAGTGAAGCTCAACACACCCTGATCCAGTTTCATGTTGACGTCCATTACCTGTGCATCAGCGATACCAGTCAGGCAACCGTCATAGATAGCAGCGTAAGGGGATTTGTCCTGTGGAAGAGAATTCTTCGTCCAGTCCAATTCCATGTAGTCAGCATCTTTACGGGAAGTTTCAACCAGACGAGCCATTGCGTATTTCGCGCCGGTAGCGTCCTTTTCTTCCAGTTTCAGGTATTTCACCGGCAAAGACATCAGCTCTTCATAGTCCACTGCGTTTGTGCCGGATTTGTAGTTGGCGATCAGGTCCGCCTTGCGAACCACTACGCGGGATTCTTCAAGGTCGAACTTAACGATAGTCAAAGAACCGGCCATACCAGCAGCCAAACCTGGGGAAGCAGCAGAGAATGCCACGTCTTCGATCGTGCGCTTATAGAAGAATTCTTTGCCTTTAACATCAGCAATTTTGATTGTAGTGCGCGGGTCGAACTGAGTGTTCGCCTCTACTTTTTTAGCTTGTACGTTTTGAGCGATCTGAACCAGACCTACAGAGTCACCAGCACGAACCTCTTTGAAAGAGATCGTTGCGTCCTGGTTGCCTTCGTAGTCAACAACTGGCAGTTCCGGGCGTACATATGTTACTGGAACATCGTAACGCAGAACCAGGATACAGTTTTGTTGAGCATCAGCCGGAAGAGCTTTTACGATTTCTTCGGTACATTGACGAACGTTGGCGTTTTTAGCGCCGGATTTCAACTGAGCCAATTGAGAGTCAGTCAATACAGTTTTACCAACCTGACCCACTTCAAACACATGCAAAGCATCCACATCCAGCAAAGTCAGGATGCGAGTGTCTTTTTCAAGGTTCACCGGGATCTGATAGTCAGAGTTCAAAGTGCCAGCAGTCATCAACTTATTGTTGATTTTGTTCATTACGAATGTGCGGTCCAGATCGCCGCGAGAAGCCGCGTCGATACCCACCGGCATACGATCAGCCGGGTTGATGGACACCTGGATGTGAGTTGCATCAGCCCAGTCAGTTGTTTTCATGCGAAGAGTGGAGGTCTCTTCGTTCAACTGATTTTTAACTCTTTGCAAAACACCGTAACCATTGATTTTGAATTTGAACAGTGGAACCAGCAGAGTTGCAGACTTCTGGGAGAGAAGAGCCTGCTTTTCTGAACGGATCTTTTTCAAGGAAGCCACCATGGACTTCGCTTTGCTGTTGTCTTTGGATTTCTGAAGTTGCTTTTGAAGCTGAACTTCCTCTTTCACCTGGGCCAGGTGTTTTTCCAGATTGGACAACTCAGAAGTGTCAGTCACGATTTTGTAAGCTGTCACGAACTGCTTATCAACAGAGAAAGTGATGGAGTACTTCTGGCCAGCCTGACCGGACATCTCCAGACCTTTAAACATATATTTAAGACGTTTTGGAACCTGGGAGTCGCGAACCGCAACCACACCTTTTTCCGCCGTCGCTTTGGAGGAATCCCCCAGGCTTAAAGTGGAGAGACTGTCATCAGTCTGAACTTCATACTGAGAGTTCTCAGTTTGCAGCTCAGGGATGTCACTGATCGCAAAGATGTTTTCCTGGGCTTCTTCCGGCAAAGCGGCGTCCCTTTTCTTTGTACAACCAGTAGCAAAGATTGCCAGAGCCAGCAGGGCTGTGAAGGCCTTTGCGTATTGAGACTTGTTAGACATAACTCTCTCCATTCCTAAAATGTCACCTCTCGGGACCCATATCGAATATAAAGGTCTTCGGGAAATGACTCTCTCCTAAGAGGATATAAATGCATTGAAGGTGCCACGGTGAAACCACCTCAGTTTGAACTATTTGCATTTCAGCCGCGAAAGGTGTCCAGAGTTTGATCAAGGGACAATTAGGGCTCTTCTCATTTTGAAACAAGGCAAGCGCCCTGATTCCTTACACAGGATCTTGTCTCGGAATGGATCTGGGGATTGGCTATGGGTATGTCTTCAAGGAGGAAGAAATGAAGCTTCTAATGCTGTGGCTTTCAGTGTGTCTGTATGGGATCGGAGCAAACGCCGTCGTTGTCTGGGGACCTCCTACGACGATGGGGAAAGGGGAGGTGCGCACCTTCATTGAAACCACTGATTCGGGCGAGCCGCTTTCCATCGGATTGGCCTTTCCGAAAGAGGCCATGGAAGGGCTTTCTGAGCATGCCCCGGAGGTTTTTGTGGTGGCTCTGCCCTCGGCAATGGCGCTGCCTCCGTACAATCACGTGATGCTGGACTGGATGCCCCACGGGCATGATCCGGATTCAGTCTATGGTCGCCCGCATTTTGATTTTCACTTTTACATGATGAGCTCTGAAGACCGTCAGAAGATCACTTGCCTGGGGCCGGATGAGGCTGTGTGTATGAAGCAACCGTTGCGTGAGCTGATTCCGCCCTTCTATGTTCCGACGCCGGCGGGAGTTCCGCAGATGGGCTGGCACTGGGTGGATCCACGTTCGCCCGAATACAATGGGCAGCCTTTTACCAGCACGATGATCTATGGATTTTATAACGGAGAAATGAGCTTCATCGAGCCGATGATCACCAAAGAATTCATCCAGGCCACAACGTGGTTTGCCAGTCTGATTCCCGTCCCGGACAAGGTGATGATCAGCGGGCATTATCCGACGGCCTATTCGCTGGCTTATGATCCGTTTAAGAATCTGTATTATGTGAAACTGAAAAATCTGGTGAAAAAAGAAAAATGATCTAGAACACGCGCCCGCAGGCAGGGGCTTTCGGGCGGGCGATCAAAGTACGGCCCTTTTCCAGAGTGAAACGGTTTTGCGGGTGCTTATTCCATTGGATCTCGGCTTCAGTCGCCAGATCGCCATGAACGCGGGCATTTTCAAGGGCCGTATCAAGCATTGCCAGCCACAGCAGGGCTTTGTTGCGTTCCATGCTCCAGGCTTCAAAGGAAGCAGGCGCATAGGGCTTTCCAGCCATGGAAGAATCATAGTTTTTAAAGTAGTCAAAGATTCCCAAAGAGCCGACGGCTTTATGGGGTTTCACGGCAAAGTCAGTCTGATCATCGATCAGTATCGTGCGGGCCGGTACCGCTTCTGGCATCACCAGGCTTAGATTCTTTTTAAAGCGGGAAGGAAATGACAGTGTCTCATCCTGAGAAACCACCTGCAGGTGGTCTTTGGAAAACACGCGGTGAGCGATCTGCAGCAGGGATCTGCCGTCGGATAAATGCACTTGCGATAACAGGGTTTCGTTGCGGGATTTGGTGCCCCCGCTGAAGAATGAAATGCGCGCATCCGGGTGTCTTTGCATCAGGGCTTCAATCATTTCGGGCAGAAAATCAGTGTGGCGATAGGCTTTGTCCTCGACAACGCGAATTTGTCTGTCGCCTTTATGATCGTCAGGATTTTTGATGCTGTAGAAGGTTGTCCAGTCGATATCAAAAACAATATCAAATCCGGGGGAGGGGCTTTGCGCCCGGGCCTGCGGCTGGAAACTCAAAATCAGAATGAGAATTGCCAGCCACAGTTTCATGAAGTTCCTTAGAATACAACAGTCACAGAGCCATAGACGATGGACGTGTCTTCGTCCATAAGGTCGATATTGGAATCAGTTCCGTTCGGCTTCAAAGTCGAACCGCTGTTGGTGTGACCCACTGCAATCGAGAACGTAGGATTGATTTCATAACCGATTTCCTGAGAGAAATCGAAAGAATCACGCATCACACGCTGGTAAGACCAGGTGTTCATATGCACGAAGTCCGCAGACAGGGAAATGCCGTTGGCAAAAGAGTAAGCAAAGGACAAACCCTGGTTCGATGAGTATTCTGTGTTCACAGATCCATCCAGAGCCGTTTCATACTGGTGGAAGTTGCGGTTGAAGCCCAGAGTCGCCGTGATATCCAGTCCCGAAATGAGATAGTCCGGATTGACAATGAAAGTCGTTCCCGCCGTCAGGGCCGTGATCATATTCTGTCTTTTCTGAGCGTCTTTGGAAGTTGGCGCCACCATGCCCACGCGATAGTTCATGGACAGGCGTTTACCCACCTCGAACGGTGTTCGGTTCACACTGAAAGTGGTGTTGCTGAAAGAATCGTTTTGGGAGTCTTTCAAGTCCTGCGCATAACCACCCTGAACGCGGGCGGTGAAAGTGTTGTTCAGTTTAAGGTTGAAGCGGGCCATATAGTCCATGGATTCCCCACGGGTGCCGTCTTGATAGTCGATCATATTGGTGGAATAGCTGGAATTGATAAAACCACTCCAGCGGCGGCCGTCCTTTTTCGGGGCTTGCATCACGGATGTTGCTGATGTCACAGAAGCATTGTTGGCAAGCGCGGGCGCTGCCATCAGAGCACTGATCAGAAATCCAAGAACAGGACGAATAGCAAAAGACATAGGCCACCTCAGAACCATTACAACTGCGAATCGGGTGCCATTGAAATCCGACCTGAGCTGCAATAAGACCCTAGTTGACTGTCCAAGGTTTGGTCACCGGGCCAATTCCGGCTTCCTTAAGCTTACGCACAGGGCATTGACAGAAAAGCCCCGGCTCGTAAGGATGTTGGGCGTGTCTACAAAAACTCGCGACCATATCATGATTTATTCCGACGGAGCTTGCTCCGGCAATCCCGGCCCTGGGGGCTGGGGCAGTGTGATTCTTTACCCTGACAATCAGGTGCAGGAGCTGGGGGATGGTGAAAAATCCACCACCAACAACCGCATGGAGATGACGGCCGCCCTTGAGGCCTTGAAGGCCGTAGCGCACTTCAAGGTGCCAGTGCGTTTTTATACGGACTCCACCTATCTGATTCGTGGGATCACCCAGTGGGTGCATGGTTGGCGTCGTCGCGGCTGGAAAACTGCTGAAGGTGGCGAAGTTTCCAATCAGGATATCTGGGAAGAGCTGTCCCATGTCGTTGCTGCCCGTGGGGCACAAGGCAAGATCGAATGGCACTATTCCCGCGGTCACGTGGGAATACCTGGGAATGAGCGCTGCGACCGTATTGCGGTGGCGTTTTCCAAGAACGACTATGTGTCTTTGTACTCTGGGAGTTTGGATCAATATCCCTACGATCTGTTGCAGGTTCCTGCTGACACCAGCCTTCCAGAAATGAAGGGCCCTGGTGAAAAGAAGAAAGAAGCCTTTAGTTACCTGAGCAACCTGGGGGGCTTGGTTTACCGTCATCGCAACTGGCCTTCTTGTCAGAAGCGCGTGAGTGGGCAGTCCGGAGCGAAGTTTAAAAAAGCCACCTCGGCCGCTGAAGAAATCGAGATTCTGAAGTCCTGGGGTTTAAGTCCCAGCACAGTTATCAAGGAAGGATAAGCACCTATGGAAATCACCAACCGTCATGTCCTGATCACCGGAGCCAGTCGTGGAATCGGTCGTGCCTTTGCAAAAATCTGTGCCGAAGACAAAGCCCATTTGCATCTGGTGCTCAGAAAAAAAGACGACGAAGTGATCAAGGAATTTGACTCCCTGGGTGCCAAGTCCGTGAACATCTGGGAAGCAGACCTGTCGACCCGTGAAGGCGTTGAGCATCTGCTGGAGCAAATCAAAGATGTACCGGTGGATATCCTTTTCAACAATGCCGGTGTATTGACCGGTGGTCTGATTGAAGAACAGCCGATCAATGACGTATACAAGATGCTGCAGGTGAATGTGAATGCGCTGGTGCATCTGACCCAAGGGGTGCTGCCAGGCATGCTGAAAAGAAAACGCGGAAAGATCATCAATAATTCCAGCGTCTCTGCGTATATGAACTTCCCGTGCGCTTCGACCTATGCAGCAAGCAAGGCGGCCGTGATGGCTTTCACCAACTGCATCCGTCTGGAGCTGAAAGACACCGGCGTCAGCACGTTGCTGCTGATCACCCCGGGAATCAAAACCCGCATGTTTGATGAAATCGAAACTTTGTATTCCAAAAACTTTGTGATTCCATCGGAATCAATGACTCCGGGGAAGTATGCCGAAGTCATCCGCGAAGCGGTTTTGCATGATCTGGAAGTGGTGGAGCCATCCGGTTTGACGGGGGTGGGCTTGAAGATCGCAAAGCTTGCGAAGCCCCTGTTTGAAATGGAAGTCATGCGCCGGTTCAAGCGCTCTTAAAACTAAAAAGCCCGCTTTCACAGCGGGCTTTTTTTATTTTGAAGATTTGTAGCTTAAAGTTCCTGAACCCACCGGACCGGTGATGGTCAGCTTCTGGTCCTTGCCCTCGATGGAAATCATCGGAACCGGGAATGTGAAGGTGTAAGGGGTTGAGAAGCGGTTGTGAATCGGGTACAGACCCTGGATTTCAGCCAGCGGCAGCTTGATTCTTGTGGCTTTGCCTTCGAAGCGGCGGCCGTCCACATCCAGGAAGATTCTCCACACAGTGTCAGCTTTGTACAGATCGTCGTTCTTTCTTTCTGGTGTAAAGAAGGTCACAAAGAATTCAGACTGTTTGGAAAGACGCTGTTCAAACTTCGCCTTTTCTTCCGCGTATTTTTCTTCCGTCCACTGATACAGGCGCATGCTCTGATCCAGTTGTGCGGCAGCGACTTTGGAATTCAACTGAATACCTTCAACATCCAGCACGTTGTAAAAGCCGTTGTAGGTGCGAAGTTTGTCCGAGTTGTCTTCCAGAACTTGCATGTATTCGTCAGAGGTGCGCAGGGTGCGACCGGACGGAGTCACTTCATAAGTGGAAGCGCAGGCGGACAGGATTGTGACAGTGGCCAAGGCCAGAAAATATCTCATTACTTAGACTCCAAAAAACCGTCGAGGAACTTTTTGATATCCGCATACACGGTCTGGCGGATCGTATCGTTGATCAATTCATGCTTGCCGCCCGGATAGACGTAAAGCTCTTTTTCTGTGGTGCCAAGATGTTCGTACAACGCTTTGGCTGCCGCCGTGCTGATCACCGGATCGGCATCAGACACAATCACCAATGCGGGTTTTTTCAGCTGATTCGCACGAGGGTTGACGAATTCAAAGGATTCCAGGAAGCCCAGAAAAGCGCCGGGTGAAACACGCGTGTGGCGAAGAGCATCCTGTTCGTATTCACGGATCACATCTGGATCGCGTGTCAGCATGTCGTTGGAAAGCTCATTTCCCATGGTGATCTGTGGCAGAAGCTTGTTCAGAATGCCAGCGCCTTTGGCTTTGAACGCCGGAACCGGAACTGTCAAACCCAGCAGCGGAGCACTGATGACCATCGCCGTGCAGTCGATATCGGAATTTTGCAGCAGGGTTTTTAGCTGAATCAATCCACCCATGGAATGGCAGTACAAGATCACCGGGCCTTTTTTGACCTTTTCATCTTTCATCACCATGTCGAGGAAGATTTTGTAGTCCTTGCAGTAATCGTCAAATTCCGCCACGTAACCGCGGCGTCCGTCCGAGCGGCCGTGACCGCGCAAATCCCAGCCGTAAAAACTCCATTTGTCGTTTTCAAAAGCTTTGATCAGTCGGTGATAGGATTCCGAATGTTCGCCATGGCCATGCGTGATGATCACGGTGCCGCGCGCTTCGGGATTGTCCCAAATCTGGAAGAAAAGTTTGATGTCTTGGTAGCCCTTAAAGAAGCCTTCAGATCGTTTGTACATACTGTCTTAGCTTGCCGTGCCCGTTTAAAGCGGGCAAGTCAATTCAGGCCTCGAACCACGATTGTATCGTGGGCGGTCTTGCTCTTTTCCGGATAGTCGAGATTGTAATGGATACCTCTGGACTCATGTCTGCGCAGAGCGCACTCCACCGACAGGTCGGCCACAATCGCGATATTACGAAGTTCCAGAATGTCCGGGTGGATCTTCATGTTCGAATAATATTCTTTGGTCTCTGAAAGAATGTTTTTCAGACGGTGCTGGGCGCGTTCCAGACGTTTGTTAGAGCGGACAATCCCCATATAGTTCCACATCAGGCGGCGAATCTCGTCCCACATGTGGTTGATCACGATCATCTCATCGTCGTTGGATTCCTGAGGATGAGTCCAGGCTTTCGGCTCCTTGTCCGTCAGCCTGTAGGTGTCCCAGTGCTTTTTGATTTCCTCAGCGCAGTTGTGAGCCGTGGTCAGGCATTCCAGTAACGAGTTGCTGGCCAGACGGTTGGCGCCGTGCAGACCTGTGCAGGCAGTTTCGCCAATGGCCCACAAGCCTGTGATGTCCGTGCGACCTGAAACATCTGTCAAAACACCACCGCACAAATAGTGCGCTGCCGGCACCACCGGGATCGGTTGGGTGCTCATGTCGATGCCAAATTCCATGCACTTGTTGAAAATAGTCGGGAAGCGCTGCTTGAGGAATTCACGATCCAGTTTGGTCATGTCCAGATACACACAGTCAGCACCGGTTTTTTTCATTTCATTATCAATCGAACGAGCCACCACATCGCGCGGAGCCAGTGAGCCCAGTTCATGATACTTGCGCATGAAGGCTTGACCCTTGCTGTCGATCAGCTCGCCACCTTCGCCGCGCAAAGCTTCCGAGATCAGGAAGTTGCGGGATTCGCGGTGATACAGGCACGTCGGGTGGAACTGCATGAATTCCAGATTGGCGATGCGGGCGCCCACTCGGTACGCCATCGCGATGCCGTCGCCGGTCGCGCCACCCCAGTTGGAAGTGTAAAGATAAACCTTGCCCGCGCCCCCGGTGGCCAGAGCGGTGTTTTTTGCTATAAAAGTATGCACCTCTCCGGTGTCTTTGCTAAGGGCGTAACAGCCGATGCAGGTCACCGGATCCATGTCCGCAGGGTCGACCTCTTTGTTCACGATCAGGTCGATGGCGTAGTACTTTTCCATCAGGATGATGTTCGGATTTTCGCGAACTCTTGCCAGAAGAGTGCGATGGATCTCTAAACCGGTTTGGTCCTCGAAGTGAAGAATGCGCCTTTTGCTGTGTCCGCCTTCGCGCGTCAAATCCACTTCGTTGGTTTCTTCAGAGCCTCGTCTGCGGACGTCAAAATGAACGCCCCAGTTTGTTAAATCTTTAATGCGATCAGGGGCTTGCTCTACATAATCTCGGACGACAGTTTCTTTGCAAAGACCGGCTCCGGCGGTCAAAGTGTCCTGCACGTGGGACTCAAAACTGTCTTCTTCCGACATCACCGCAGAGATTCCACCTTGAGCCATGGCCGAGTTCGTTCCACCGGCGCTTTCTTTGGCCAGCACGATCACTTTTCCATTTTCCGAGAGCTTCAGAGCCAAAGCCAAGCCAGCAGTGCCAGAGCCGATAATCAAAATGTCGCAGCGGTGAGTACTCATAGTGGGGATCTTCTACCCCTTTTAGTGGCATTTGCAAAGGACTCTTGCTTGATTCTTACCAGTTTCTAAAACTACAATAAAATCAAAGGTATCTCGCTCTTGGAAGAGCGTGGAGAAGTTACAGGAAGGAACTGCCTCAATGAAAGTTAAACTCATCGTCGTTCTGATTGCGGTGGCGGCTGTTTTCATCAGCGCTGTCTTGTGGCGGACGGACAGTTTTGTCTATGGGGACCGTATGAGTTGGGTCGAAGCGCAGACCCGCACCCAACTGGGTGCCATCAACCATTCATTGACGGTGGAATTGAAATCCCTGCAGCGCCTGGTTTCTGGTTTGAATTCGGAAAGTTTCCAAAAAGGAAAAATGAACTGGAGCTCCATGGCTCCGTATTATGCGGTGGCCGCTTTTTCTGTGCGTGGCAACGAGCTCGATCCGCAGGCCCTTGCTGTTCGTGAAAATTCCAAAGCCGCGAACTGGAACAAAGAATTCGTCAAGGCCGCTATCGGCAACATCGGTGCGCGCGGCAATGACATGAGATTTTATGTGAAGCCGTTCCAGGATTCCCAGCGCGGTCGTTACGTGGCGCTGGTGTTTTTGGAAGGCACGCGCGCTTATGCTTTGATCGGTTCCGGTGAAACCTTCCAGTCCCTGATCGACGCGCAAAAAGGTTCGTTGAGCGCATTTTCAATTGTGACGGCCACGGGCCTGACGGTGGGCCACTCGGTGCCGGAATATCTGGGCACGGTGATGCGCGATGATCCTGTCTTCCGTGAAGCGCAAAAAAGCGGATCCTCCCACGGCAGTTCTGTTTTCAAGCTGGCTTCCGGTCAGGATCTTTACGGCATGTTTGAAATGATCCCGCAAAGCAATCTGTATGTGCTCAGCTCCGCTCCGCTGAAAGAGGCGATGAAGGGGCGCACCGGATTGTGGTGGCAGTTCCTGCTTCTGGGGGCGGGTCTGGTGCTGGTGGGTGCGGCTGCTGCATTATGGGTGATTTCACCTGCGGAAAAAGAAATTGAAACCTTGGAAACCCAACTGGCAGAAGCGAAGGCAAAACCGGCACCGGCTCCGGTGGTCGAAAAAGTCATCGCGCAAGATCCAGAGATCGCGCACAAAGAGCGTCTGGATGCTTCGATGCGTGTGGCTTCGGCGCTGGCGCATGAAATGCGCGGGCCGTTGGCTTCCATTCTGGGCTATTCGCAGATCATTCTTTCCAAAACTCCGGAAGCGGAAGTTGTGCAAAGCACGGATTCCATTCTGCGTGAAACCCGCGCGGCACGTTCGGTCCTGGACAAGCTTCTGGGATATGCCGGCGAAGAAGTGAAAGAAAAAAATGCCATGCGTGTTGAAGGTCCGCTGGTGCGCGCCCTGAAGCAACTGGACACGCTGTTTGCGCAAAAAGGCGTGAAGATCACCAAAGACATTCAGGACACTCACGCGAAAGATCTGGATGTGGACGGCGTGACGCGCGCAATGGTGAACATCATGACCAACTCGGTGGAAGCGATGGAGCGTATGGCGAAAAAGGAAATCAAGGTTTCCCTGTACGAATCCGAAAGCGGAACCCATCTGGACATCGAGGACTGTGGCGAGGGCATTGAACCTGCGAACATCGAAAAGATTTTTGATCCGTTCTTCACAACCCGTTCGTTCCAGAATCACATGGGGCTGGGTTTGTCGGTGGCCTTCGGAATTCTGAAAGAGCACAACGCCGATGTGAAAGTGGAATCCCAGCGCGGGCAGGGCACGAAAGTGATGATCCTGTTCAAGAAAACCATGGGTCTTGCGGTGATGAAAGCGCCGGTGGCGCCAAAGCAGGAGGAGGAAGAAGTGATTGTGATGAAAGAACTGCCTCGCCTGAAAGAAGAGTCCCCGGAGCGCGCCGAAGCCGAAGCGAACTTTGTCGCGGCAACCACGGTGCAGCCGGAGCCTGCGGCATCCCCGCTGGATGTGAACATCGACAACCTGCTGGAAGAGCTGCCTGAGGTGGTGCCTGCCAAAGTCGAGCCGGTGGCGGCAACGGAACCGGTGATGGTTAAAAAGATCGTTAAGAAAACGGTGAAAAAGAAATCCCAGCCTGCCAGCGATGAACTGACCTTCATTGACGGCTTCATGGGTGAAGAGGTCGAGGAGGAAGTTGAAGTGGAAGAGGAAATTCTTGTGGCGGCCGATCAGGCCGAGGCTTCCGCTGAAACTGTTGTCGCTGCGGCGACAGAGCCCGTGACCAACACGGCGATTCCGGTGGAGCACGCTGCCGGCGCCAGCCTTGCTGATATGGATGATGAACTGACTCCGGTGAATTTTATCGTTCCGCCGAAAATGGCTGCGACGAAAAAAGAATCCAAGCTCGACGGATATCATGTTGAAATTCGCCGCCCTGGAAAGAGGATTTAATTGAACATTCGCGATTACAGTTCTCAGTTTACGGTTTTTGTTTTCACCACGGATGTGGATCTGGGGGCGTCGGCGAAAGTGTATCTTTCACAAGCCGGCTATGATGCCTATTTCTTCCAGGATCCTGAAACGCTGGAACAAAGACTGAAAGAGAACGCCCCGCATATTCTGGTGTTTTCCACAGCGGCCCTGGCGGGTTCGCTGAGTGATTTTGTCAGCATCGTACAGGGGATCAACGACGAGATCCGCTTTATTGCGGTCAGCTCGATTTCCCAGTTCGATATTCTGGCCCAGTACAACAGCCACGGTTTTGTGGATGTGATTTCGGACGATGCCGCAGCCCTTGAGTCCCGCGTGGTGTGGGCGGTGGACCGTGCCTGTGAAAAACTTTATCTGACCTATCAGAACGAACAGTTGTTTGATGATTTGAAATCCACCGAATCACGCATGGAAGAAGTCCACGCCGCGGCGGTGAAAAGCATGAAGCAGGCGGAAGCTGAAAAAGCTCCGCCGGTTTCCATTTCAACCCGCATCGGCGAATACCGTTCTGCGCAAAGCAAAGAGGATCTGATCCAGAAGTATCTGAATCAGTTGCCGGGCAGTCTTTGTGTGTTCTTTAAATTCCTGCCTTCAGTTCGTTCGTTTGTGGCAACCCATGCCAGTGGCATTCCGGGTTCTGACATTCAGGGCGTCGGCGTGCAGTTGGAATCCAATGACATGAAAGAGCTGAGCTCGCAAATGGCTGTCGGATTGCTGCCTCCGCGCTTTACCGAAATGCTGGTGGAAGCCTTCCACTTCAGCCCGCCGAAAGCTTTGCCGCTGTATGCGCACAACGCTTTGGAAGGTGTGTTTGTTTATTCCGGCCAACTGCCGGCTGAAGAAGTTGCACGCATGAACGAAGAGTTCACGCTGTTGTCGCTTTGTTATTCGCACTTTTCTCTGGAAAAGAAAGTCGATTCCCTGGAAGTGCAGGACTTCGTCACTGAGGTTTATAACCGCAACTATTACCAGAAAGTTCTGGGCGATGAAGTATCCCGGGCCCGCCGCCTGAAGCAGCCTTTGTCGGTTGTTAAAATCTCGATGGATGATTTTTATGAGATTGAATCATCTTTGGGTGAAGCGGTGAGAGATGAGTTGCTAAAAGCTGTGGCAACCATCATCACTAAGACCAGCCGAACCAATGATGTCACCTGCCGCACGGGGGTGAATGAGCTGGCGATGATCCTTCCGCACTGCCCGAAAAAGGGTGCGGCTTTGCGCGCGGAACGTCTGCGCCGGATCATCGAAGGCACGTCGTTCATGGATAATGGCATGAAGGTGTCCATCAGCCTGGGTGTCAGTGAGTATCCTTCCTTGTGTGATTCCGCCAAGTCTTTGGATGAATCCGCAACCAAGGCTTTGCTTCACATCAATGACAAGGGTGGAAATAAAATTTGTTTGTTCAAGGCTCCGGAAACCCACAAGCCTGAATTTGAAGTGACAGCGGAATAGAGACTGAGAATGGAAATGTACCGTCGCACGTTTGCGGAAATTAATCTGGATCATCTGAAGCACAACATCCAAGTGCTGCAGAAGGCCTTTCCGCAAACCCCTTTTCTGTGTCCCATGGTCAAGGCCAATGCCTATGGCCACGGGGATGTGCAGTTGGCGCGTTTCCTGGAAGCTCTGGGCATCAAACATCTGGGTGTGTGCCTGATTGAAGAAGGCCTGCTGCTTCGTCGCTCGGGTGTGAGCGCAGAAATTCTGGTCTTCCGCGGTTTCGATCGCGAAGGGGCGGAAAAAATCATCGAATACAACATGACACCGGTGGTGAGTTCCTGGGAGCAGATCGATCATCTGGAGGCTGTAGCTTCAGACCCGGTGGGAATTCACCTGAAGTTTGACACCGGTATGAACCGTCTGGGATTCCGGCCCGAAGAAGCGCAAAAACTTTTCGATCGTCTGTGGCAGAACAAAAAAATCCGATTGAAAGCCCTGGTGACTCATCTGTTTAACGGTGAAGACGCCACGGATTCTCAAGGGATCAGTGCCCGCCAGTTGCGCGATTTGAATCGTGTCAGCACGGTGTTTAAGCCATTTAATATTTTCTGCCACGCTTTGAATTCAGCCGGGATCATGAGCGCCCTGCAGATGAAAGACGCCGGAAACACATCGGCGGATCATCCGTTGTTCATGCAAAACTGGGGGCTGCGTCCGGGGCTGATGATCTACGGTTACAACCCACTGGGGGCGAAGAACTTCGGGGGGCTAAAGCCGGTGATGAGCCTGAAATCTCATGTGGCCACCTACAGACAGCTTCACATCGGTGAAACTGTTTCTTATGGCGGCACGTGGACGGCAAAACAGGAGTCTGTCATTGCGGTGGTCCCGATTGGATATGCGGATGGTTATCATCGCATTTTATCCAATCAGTCTTCTGTGGTTTTTGCAGGCAAAAGAGTTCCTCTTGTCGGAAACATCTGCATGGATTATCTGATGCTGGATGTGACTGAAGTGGTGCGCGGCAGGGATCTGAAGGACTTTAAGGATCAGGAAGTGACTTTGTTCGGATTTGCTTCCGATGGCAGTTTCCTGTCTCCGGAAGAACTGGCGGTTCAGGCCAAAAGTATCACCTGGGAAATGCTGACCAGTGTGGGCGAGCGCGTGCCGCGTATTTACTCCGGCGTGGATGTCGGATTTGTGTTTGATGAAAGCAGAGGCCAACGATGACCCTGTCGCAAAAACTGTATAAACTGATTGCCGGGCTCGGTCGGTACTTTATGGGCACCATCTCGGATCTGATTTCCTCGACGGGAAAGATCATCATTTTCTTCAATGAAAGTATGCGCCTTATTTTCGCCAAACCCTCGCGTTTTGCCGAAATCATCCGTCACATGGAATTCATCGGAAACCAGTCCATCGGGATTATTTGCCTGACCGGTGGTTTTACGGGGCTGGCTTTATCCCTTCAATTGTATCTGGGTTTTAAACTGTTTAACGCGGTCAACATGGTGGGACCGACGGTGGCGTTGGGTATCACTCGTGAATTGGGTCCGGTATTGACGGGTCTGATCGTGGCTGCGCGGGCTGGGGGTGCCATGGCGGCTCGCCTGGGCACCATGCGTGTGAACGAGCAGATCGATGCCCTGGATGTCATGGGTGTGAACACCAAGCAATATCTGGTGTCACCGCGTCTGGTGGCGGCCTTCATCTGCATGCCGTTGCTGGTGGCGGTCTTTGACTTTATTGCGATGCTGGGAAGCTGGTTCCTGTGTGTGAAAATGGTGGGTTTGGACGAAGCGGTCTTCTGGCAAAAGATCGCCGACTTTATTGAAATCCGTCACATCAACGAGGGGCTTTTGAAGGGGATGATCTTCGGAATCTACTTTGCCCTGATGTGCACCTATCGCGGATTTAACACCACGGGCGGCGCCAAGGGGGTGGGTGAAGCCACCAATCAGGGTGTCGTGCAAAGCATGGTCGGTATTATCATTCTGGATTATTTTGCGACCAACCTGATCCGTCTGTTCTACAGTCTTGTGGGGATTACATAATGGCGATTGAATCAGCAATTTCACTGCGTGATGTGAAAAAGTCCTTCGATGGCGGGCATGAGTTCGTTCTGAAAGGCATCAATCTGGAAATTCCCAAAGGAAGTCTGACGGCAATCATCGGTTTTTCCGGCACAGGAAAAAGCGTGATGCTGAAACACTTGCTGGGACTTTTCAAACCCACTTCGGGAACCATCGAAGTGTTGGGTACAGATCTGTCCACGTTGAATCCGGATCAACTGACGAAGTTCCGCTGTAACTTCGGGGTGCTTTTCCAGTCTGCGGCCTTATTTGATGATATGACCGTTCTGGAAAACGTCTGCTTCCCCCTGCAGGAACACCGCCGGGATCTGAAGCCGGCCCAAGTCCTTCGTATAGCCGAAGAAAAGCTGCATCAGGTAGGTTTGGAGTCCAAACATTACCATAAACTTCCGAGTCAAATCAGTGGTGGTATGCAGAAGAGAACTGGTCTGGCGCGAGCTCTCGCCCTAGATCCAGAAATTCTGATCTATGACGAGCCGACCACGGGTTTAGATCCCATTCTGACAGAAATGGTGGATAATTTGATCCTGAGTACCCATAAGTTAAAAAAGGGTGTGACTTCAATCATGGTATCGCATGATTTGTCCGCTGCGTTTAGGATTGCCGACCACATCGCGATGTTGGATAGTGGGCGGGTTTTGTTATTTGGTACTCCAGAGGATTTCTTCAACACGGATATTGAACTGGTGAAGAGATTTGTGAATAAAGGGATGAAACATCAATGAATTGGCTTCGCGCTGCAGAATTTAAAGTCGGATTAATGGTGATTGTGGTGGGTTCACTCATCGCGGTCATGTCTATGCAGGTCAGCGACGATCCATCTTATCTTGGTCGTTCCAAAAAAGCCTGGTTCCTTCTTCCCAATGCTGGTGGTCTGGTTAAAAACTCCGCCGTTCGTTCCGCCGGTATCCCGGTGGGTGTTATTAAGGACATTCGTTTGCAGGACGGCATGGCCCGCATCGATATCACTATCAAATCTGAAGTGCCGCTGACGACGTCCGCATCTGTAGAAATCAAAGCTCAGGGCATTTTGGGTGACAAGCACATCGAAGTATACCCAGGTTCACCCACGGATCCTCCGTTGGAAGATAACGCCCAGATCCTGTCCATTAAAGACGGGGCGGGTATGGAAAACCTGATGGCTCAGGTTTCTGATGTGGCAAGCTCCCTGAAAGAAGTGGCAAAAAACCTGAAAGAAGCGACTTCTGAAGACGGCACCCGTGCCCACGTTCTGGGCCGTATCGTTAAAAACATCGAGACACTGACCGGTGATCTGGCGCAAATGACCACCGAGAACAAGGACAAGATCGGCGATATCGTGGATGACATTCACGGCATCACCGCGAACCTTCAGGAAGTCATGAACGACAAAAGCGACTCGGGCCTGAAAGAGACCTGGAAGAAGCTGTCCAACACAGTTAAAAACCTGGATGACATCACCACCCGTATCAACAAGGGTGAAGGTGCTTTGGGTAAACTTATCAGTGATGAACAAACTTCCGAAAACCTGACCTCGGCGATCGATGGTCTGGGGGGAATGCTGGACACTGCCAACCGCATTCAAACAGCGTTTGAGTTCCGCGGCGAGTATCTGAATGAGGTCGGCGCGACCAAGTCTTATATTGGTGTGCAGATCCAGCCGGGTCTGGATCGTTACTATTATATCGGTGTGGTGGATGACCCTGCCGGTGTGGTGGAAACGACGAAAACTGAAGTCACCGGTCCGGGGGCGGGTGATGTTGGGCCGGGTTCTTACACCGAAAAGAAAACCTACAGCAACAAGATCAAGTTCACTGTTTTGTTTGCAAAGAATTTCTGGGATCTGACTCTTAAAGGGGGTCTGATCGAAAACAACGGCGGTTTCGGTATCGATTACTACTTCTTCCGCCGCAAGCTGAAGTTCACGGCTGAAGCCTTCCAGTTCAGCGAAACCAACGTGCGCAGCAGTCTGACTTACAACCTGTATCGCGGTATCTTTATTACCGGTGGTATCAACGATGCCTTCGATCAGCAGGGGGCACGTTCCAGCTATCTGGGTGCGGGTTTGTTCCTGACGAACGACGATCTTAAACTTCTTCTAACCAAGGCACCTTTTTAAACTATGAGCGGTGACAACGTGATGAGCAGCACAGAAAAGAACTGGTTGGTGAAATCCTCCACAAGGATTCTGGGCCCCTTCACTCTGGCTGAAGTCACTGAACAATTGCGCTCTAAGCAGGTGTCCATCATCGATGAGGTTCGTCAGCCGGAAGGCCGCTGGAGCTACATCCGTGAAAACAAACTGTTCATGGATATCGTCAAGAATATCCGTGAAGAACAGGATTCCCACTCTGAACAAACCATGACCCAGTCGATTGCTCATCACACGATGACAAGGACTGATGTCTTGCCAGTGACCGATGATCTGACGCCGACCCCGGTGCCACATCTGGATCTGACCCCGCCACCGATTCGCGACATCAAGGATGTGACTCCGGTGGTGCAGACTCCGGCGAACCGTGCCTCGGTGAATGCAACCGCTGCCAAAAGCTATGGCGCGACTGGCGACACCCGTTTGCAGGGTAAAATCCGTGAAAAATCCAATCTTATGCGCTGGGGAATGCTGGCGGCGGCCGTGGCCGTGGCAGGTGTGGTGTTCTTCACACTTTCCCAGAAAGACAAGAATAAATCCCTGGGTTATGAAGAGCTGATGAGCCAGGCTTTGCGCTACAAATCCCTGGGGTTGTACGAAAGATCCCTGGAATCTTATCAGCGCGCTTCCAAGCTGAAAGAGCCGGATGCCGAAGCCCAGGTGCAGATGGCAACCGTGCTGATTTCTGAAGACCGTCAAAGTCTGATGGGCCGCCGTATTCTGGAGCGTGCTTTGGTTCAGGAAAACCGCAGCCGCAGCGAAATCGTCGATGCTTATTTGGGGATTGCCGTGTCCTATATGATGGACGGGGACCTGAAACAAGCTGAAGACACTTTGCAAAAAGCCATCGGGCATGAGCCGTTTAATATTTCTGCTCTTTTGAATCTGGCAATCATCCAGTTAAAAAAAGGGAATTACGGCGAAGCGATGCGTGACTTTGATTCCATCTATCGCAAAAACCCGGGTTCTGTTCTGGCGCTGTTTGGTAAAGCGATGGCCTCGGTGGAATACGCCAAGTCCGTCAACGATCTGACTTTCCTGAACCAACTGGTGGGCGATATCAAAGCCAATATCCAGAAGACCGGTTATCTTCGTCAGGAACTTTTGCTGTTCCTGGTGTACGCGCAAAGTTTGATGGGGGACGTGGACGGGGTGAATCGTGCCGTTGTGCAGTTCCTGGCAGAAATGCCGGGACAGGCCCGCAACTACATCCATCCTTTGCAGGTTGAATGGCGTTTCACCCAGTGGGACTATCTGGAAAAATATTGTGCAGAAGCATTTAAAAAACAATCCCCGCATGCCGAACTGAAAGCGTTGCGTTCCGTGTGTCTGATGGAAGTCAACCGTGACTCGGATGCCGCGAAGATTCTGCAAGAGGCGTTGGCGGAAGCTCCAAAAGATCCGTATGTTCTGGTGACTCAGGCCAGTTATCTTTCCAAAGTGGGGCGTCTGCCGGAAGCTTTGGGAATTCTGAAAATGCCGGAGCTGTCCCAGATTTCTGTAAAAAACTTATTGATGGGTGACATCTGCATCATCACGCAGGATGTGAATTGTGCCCAGACTGCTTATACTCATATCTATAGCACTGACAAACGAAGTGCGCCGACGTTGTATGGTTTGGCGTGGGTGATGGTGAAGAGCAACAACCGTCCTATGGCTTACGACTATGTTCGCGCTGGTTTGCAGGCAGAACCAAACTATCTGCCACTTCTGGAGTTGAGGGATCAACTGGAGTCTGAGTAATGAAACGTTCCGTCCAGGCCGCAAGCATCTGGATGTTTCTTTTGCTGGGAGCCTGCACGAAGGAGCCCGGTTATCACGTGGCAGATTATCAGGAAATCAAGTTCGAGGATGTTCCTGAGGAAATCAAAATTCCCACCAAGGCCTGGGACCTTTTGGAGTTTAAACCCGCTGCCGACGGCCATGGGCCCGCAGTGGGTAAAAACCTGATCTTTTCTGAACTGACTGTTTATCTGGTCGAAAAAAATCCTGGTGTGGTTGAAGGTGAAGCCATCAAGATCCAGCTTCCGCGCGGCGGGGGCACGATTGACCTTTCACGCTTTATCACCGACCGCCGGGGCACTTTCTATGTGGGCTTTGATTTTCCGGAATTCACTGATGCCACGGGCAAGAAAGTGTTGTTCTTGAGCAAGGCGCGCAAGCGCCGTCTGGGCAGCGAGGTCTTCGGGGCCGGCTGTAACCAGTACTTTGATATTACGGATGAATTCTTCAAGAAAATGAAGGCCGAAGGACTGAAGGTCAACAGCACCCAGGACAGATATTTGAGTGTGCTAGGGGGAAGCTTCCTGTTCGCGGCGGAAAAAGGGACGGATGTTCATCTGGCCCAGGTTCGATTCACCAACTCTCAACAGCCCCAATTCTTCTGCGAGGAGCGCTGATGGAAAAACAAACTGTCCAAAGTCTTCAGGATAAAAGCAATGTCGACGCTCTTTTCCTGGTGAAGGAAAAGAATGTTTCTGTCGGTAAAAACGGCCGTCCTTTTATGGGTCTGCAATTGGGTGATGCCACGGGCACCATCGATGCACGTCTGTGGGACCGAGTGGACGAACTGGCTCGCGAATTTGAAATTGGCGATATTCTGAAAGTGAAGGGTCTGGTTCAGATCTTTCAAAATCGCAAGCAACTGATCGTGCATCGTCTGGAACGGGTCGAGTCTTCGACGGTGGACATGGCGGAATTCATTCCGGCCACGGCCCGCAATGCCGAAGACATGATGGCCGAACTGACTCAGCTTGTGCGTTCAATGAAAAACGATTATCTGCGCCAGTTGGTGACCGACACCTTGGAAGATCCCGAGATTCGTCCCATGGTGCTGCGTGCGCCGGCCGCGAAAAGCATTCACCACGCGTGGATGGGCGGCCTGTTGGAGCATATTCTTTCCATCTGCAAAATTATGGACTTCATGGGGACGCACTATCCGTTCCTGAATCGTGACCTGCTTTTGTTCGGTGCGATTTTCCATGATATCGGCAAGGTTTGGGAGTTGTCGTATGACAATGGAATTTCTTACACCGATCGTGGCCGTTTGATCGGGCACATGCAGATCGCGTGCGAGCTGATAGACAAGAAGTCCTCACGTATCCTGGGTTTTTCCGAAGAACTGCGTGACATCTGCAAGCACATTATCTTAAGTCATCATGGCAAACTGGAGTACGGATCGCCCAAGCGTCCGAAGTTCCTCGAAGCGATGGTGGTGGCCATGGTGGATGATTTCGACAGCAAGGTTGCCACAGTGAAGACCCTGATGGATAACGAGCGCGGTTCCGGAGAAAAGTGGTCCCGCTATAGCGAACTGTTTGATCGCTATTTCCTGCTCGATGATATGAACGAGAAATACTAGAAAAGAAGCACGATGATTAGCGGCATTTTGGAATTCCTGCGCACCTATAAGAACTACGACCCGGCGGCAAAATCCCTGTGGGAGATCGCTTTGCTGTATCCGGGGCCCAAAGCCGTGGCTTTGCATCGGATTGCTCATGAACTTTATGGGATGAAATTGTTTTTCCTGGCCCGACTGGTGGCCGAGATTTCCCGTTGGCTGACCGGCATTGAGATTCATCCCGGCGCCACTCTGGGAAAACGCCTGGTGATCGATCATGGCTTCGGTGTCGTGATCGGGGAAACCGCCGTCATTGGTGATGACTGCATCATCTTTCACGGTGTGACTTTGGGTGGATTGAAATTTGATCCTGTGAAACGTCATCCAACGGTTGGCAACAAAGTGCTGATCGGAACTGGCGCCAAGATTCTGGGACCTATCACTATCGGTGATGGAGCCCTTGTGGGCGCCAATGCCGTGGTGATTCGCGACGTGCCGGCCGGGGCGACGATGGTGGGGCCGGTTTCAACTCAGAGGTAGCATGAAAACGCTGGAACAATGGTTTGCCGAATACAGTGAAAGTCATCAGCATCCCGTCAACCAGCGCCTGCACAAAGTCTGCGTGCCCTTGATCTTCTTTTCTATCGTTGGAATGCTTCTGCAAATCCCTGTTGAACTGGGGCCGATCAAGCTCGGAGAGCTGTTGATTGCCGTGGCTTTGGGTTGGTACATGACCCTGGGTCCCCGGGTTTTTCTGGTAATGTTGGGCCAATTGGTTCTGAGTTATGCTTTGGTTTACGTATTAAGTCTGTGGGTGTCACCGATCTGGCCCTTGGTCCTGATCTTCGTTTTGGCGTGGGTGGGACAGTTTTATGGGCACCACCTTGAAGGTAAAAAACCATCTTTTTTCAAAGACTTACAGTATCTACTGATCGGACCCTTGTGGGTGGTCCGTGGCCTGTTTTGAGTGCCAAGATATTCTCATCCTGTTTTCATGACTCAAGCTTCATATTAAATGGTTCGCTTGCCGCCGTGCGTTTCTGAGATACTAAGGGTGATCTTAATCTAGGCGAAAGGAGTTCGGCTATGAAGCAGACAGAACAAATCCAGACGGTGCCAACTTCGACTCCGCACCAGGAAAGCAACGGAACAGTTGCTCCGGTACGCAAGAGAAGAAGTCGCAGACGTCTCAGCGGTTGGTAAGCCCAACCGCCACAGCCGGTGAACAAGGCCCATCCGAATAAGCGGCTGAACCTTTTTGACCGGCTTTTTTTAAAGCTCCCATTTCGGGGGCTTTTTTTTATTCATTTTCAGTTGGCACTTCAGTTCGTTTTCAATCTCATCTTCTTTTCAATCCGCTTTCCTCACGTTTTCATTCGCGCTTGTTTTCAATGAAATGCTGTTCTTTCACTCAGGGTGCTTTTAAATCGTCTGACGACATTGAAGGATGAAATAATCTATGAACAGACAAGGTAAAACGCCACGTTTTAAAAGACAGAGAAGACTTTTGACCGAACTTCCCGGTATGGGGAAGGCGGGCGCTCTTGAAAGACGCCCTTATCCTCCAGGTCAGCACGGCTTGCAACGCCGAAAGTACTCTGAATTCGCTTTGCAACTTGAGGAAAAACAAAAGCTGAGATTCCACTATGGTCTGCGCGAGGAGCAGTTCCGTCGTTTGATCAATAAAGCCAAAAAATCCAAAGCCACCAACTGGGTTGAAGCTTTGGTGAACTTGCTTGAAAAACGCCTGGACAACGTCGTATTCCGCCTGGGCTTCGCTGGCAGCATCCCGGCAGCAAGACAGTTGGTATCTCATGGCAAGGTTCTTGTGAACGGCAAGAAAGTGAACATCGGTTCGCAAATTATCAAGGTTGGCGACAAGATCACTTTGAAAGATGAAGCGTACCAAAATCAGGTTTACATGGCTGCGAAACAGGCTCCACGTCTGCCTTTGCCATCATTCATGGCTAAAGAAGACGTCGCAGGCAAAGAACAAGGCCGTTTGACTGATGAACCGAATCTTGAGGCCGTTCCATTTGCCTTCGAGCCGGGTTTGGTCATCGGTTACTACTCAATGAGGGGCTAATGAAAACGACGAAGTTCATCGAAGCAGAGCAAATTGCTTTCGAAGAAGTAGCTGAAAACTGGGTCTCCGTAAAATTCGGGGATGAGAAGTTCGTGATCGACGTGGATACTCTGTTCGATCTGTCCTTCCGCTGTGCTTCTTTCCTGGCACAAGTCGAAGCCAAGGAAGAAGAACAGGCCGCAATGCAAGGCACCTGTGTCTGCGAAGGCGTTCCTGCAGAAGCTAAAGTACACTAAGAAAAAGGCCTCGAAAGAGGCCTTTTTTTTTGCCCAAAATCCAAAGCCATCCAGGCTCCGCTGGCACCGTGATTGCTCCCTCCCTTATGAGAATCATTTGAGATGATTCAGAGTCGTTATATTGGAGGCCACATGCCCTTGTTTCGCCCATTTTTGTCGTTTGTTCTGGGGTTGGTCACCATCCTTTCTGTGGCTCAGGCCCAAGCCCGTCCCCAAAGTGCTCTGGATGTGATGACCTTTGAGGATGAATTCACCTGCAACGACAAGTTTCCTCATCATTCCTTCTGCGAGGCTGTGGAGTTCCGCCCCTGGTCTGAGGCCGAAAAACAGATCGTCGGGGAGTATCTGGCCAACATCAACGATCCCCGTCTGGGGCACCTGCTGGAAGTGATCAAAAGCAAAGGCATCACCAAAATTCACCGCGTGGGGTACGGTGCCACCTGGTACAACAATATTTCCAAGCGTCGGGCCGAGTTCGTGCGCAGCAGGGACAAAGCTTTGTTGTGGGTCAATCCGGTCACCAATGTGATTGGTTTCTCGGACTCATTCTTTACCGGCACATCTTTCATGGATCCTCACGCGAAAGTGGATCGCAAACAGATCAATGTCTTCCACGAACTGGTGCATGTCTTTGATGTGGCTTTGGGGCATATCTCTACCTCGCAGGAATTCTATGACAGCGTGGGCTGGCACTGGGACGGCAAGGAGCATGTGATTGGTGGCGTGGACTATCATCAGTCGCAGTTGGACTTTAAAAATATTCTGGCGTTGGTGGGAAACAAACAAAGTGCGCGGGCTTATGCTCAAGACCGCGAACTGGGAATTCAGTATGGATTCCCGACAGTGTATTCCATGACCAACACTCATGAATCCTTCGCAGAGATCATTTCCTATTACATCTTCGATCCCACGGCGAAAGACTATCTTTCCCCCAAGATTCAAGCATATGTAAAATCAGTCCTCAAAGAAGACTGACGCAAAGCTTCGGAAAAAGTAAGCAGGTACCTTTTAGTGGCGGCGGCGGCCTTTGGCTTCCGGGACGCCATCGGCGGGGTCTTCGGGCCATTGGTGTTTCGGGTATTTGATGCGCAGTTCTTTGCGCACTTCCGGGTAACCATTCTTCCAGAAACTTTCCAGATTTGAAGTCACCTGCACCGGGCGGAAATTCGGCCCCAGCAAATGCAATGTGATCGGAATCGTCTGTTTATAGACTTTCGGTGTATGCATCAGGCCGAAGACTTCCTGAATGCGCACTTCCAGGTATGGTGGTTTGTCGGACGGATAAATCACGCGGATTTTGCTGCCGCTGGGAACTTCAATGCGGTCGGGGATTTCCCGGCGCAGGGTGTTTGCGGTTTCTGGTGGCAGGACACTTTCAAAGAAGAAACATAGGTCCTTTTCCATCACAGTCTGCATTTTGCTTTCGCCCATGCAGGCTTGCGTGAAGGCTTCGACCTTCATTTTTTCGATATCAAGATTCAGGTCCTCTTGCTGCTGCAGGAACTGCAGGCGCTCCCACCAGTGGGACAGGGCTTCGTTGGTTTTTAAAACCAGATCAAACTTGTCGGCCAGAATCTGTGGCAGTTTTTCAGCGACTTCGGTTGCTGAAGCCGGACTCAGTGATGGCTCTTCCAAAGGCAGGCCGTACAGGGACCGGTATTCGCGAGTGAAAAATTGTCCCTTTTCCTCGACGAAGGACACATCACGAATTTTGACGATGTCATCGCGGAAAAGATCCAGCACGAAATCTTTTTCAGCACCGCATGCAAGGCTTACCATGGTTTCTGCGTCGGAACTGCCTTCCACTCCATTCAGAGCGGCAAAGAATTCAGAATTTTTCACCAGAGTTTCATTTTGCAGCTTCACTCCGCGACCGCCCACCATCAGGGCGCGTTCGGACTTGCCACGGCGGCGGCACAGGCGGTCAGCGTAAGCTGTCAGCAGAATTTTTTTAGTTAAAGCCAACTGCTGATCTTTTTTTAGCGCTGCTGCCGGAGCTTCTGAAGATTTTTGCAGGCGCTTGGCCAGTTCCTGAATCTGGCGAGCCGCCTGATCCACAGTTTGCAACGAGAAGTAGGCACTGCCCGCTGGGGCTTTCTTGCTTTGGCGGAACTGATGCAACACCTCCAGGCGCGCACTCAGGTCGCATTCCAGATTGTCCCCCAGGAAGGAAGCGACGGATTCACGTCTGAGGATGTCACGCTCTTGCAGCAAGGCGGCCATCTCTGACGCCAATTCAATGGCGCCCAGATCCATTCCCACCAGCATCAGCTTTGCCAGACGCACGGGCAGTGGGAAGTGCAGGATCTTGCGACCCAAAGCTGTGATTTTGTTGTTGTCGTCCACGGCGCCGGAAATGCGCAGGTATCGAAGGGCATTTTCAATGGCCACTTTCTGAGGTTTTTCAAACCAGCTGAAAGAATCAAAATCAGTGACACCTTGAGCACTTAAGAACAACAAACTTTCTGTCAGGTCCACGCGCTGGATTTCAGCCACTTCGCTTTTACCGAAGGACAGCTCATCCATTTTATTCCACATGCGATATGCGACACCCGGGAATTGACGGGCGGCCCGGCCGGAACGCTGAATGGCGCTGGACAGACTGATACGTCCCAGCTCCAGGCGGGAAAACCCGGTGCGGTGATCCTGCTTCATGTTTTTGGCAAGACCTGAATCGATAACCGTGTTCACGCCGTCAATGGTGACCGAGGATTCCGCAATATTGGTGGAAAGGATCACCCGTTGCTGGGAGGTCTTTTTCAAGGCACGTCGCTGGTCTTCCAGATTCAAGGACCCATGCAGTGGGACCAGTTCGATGTTTTTGCTGTCAGCCCAGCTTTGCAAAGCATCTTTGGCGCGGTCAATTTCACCCACGCCCGGCAAGAACACCAGAATGTCGTGACGGGTTTGCAGTTGGGCGTCTTTCACAGTTTGCGCGACGGCATCAAAGAACTGCGGAAAGGTTTGCAGTTGCTGAGATCCCTTTTGATAGCGCACGTCCAGCTCAAACAATTTTCCCGGCACACTGACAATCGGGCAGTCGCCCAGATAGCTGGCGATTTTTTCGGCTTCCAGGGTCGCGGACATCACCAGTATTTTGATATCACGGCCCAGCTCCTGCAATTCACGCAAAAGTCCCAAAGCCAGATCCACGTGCATGGAGCGTTCATGGAATTCATCCAGAATCACCAGTTCGACTTCGGATAGTTCCGGGTCGTCGATCATCTGGCGGGCCAGCAGTGCTTCGGTCATAAAAACCAAACGCGTCTTATTCGAAGTTTTATTGGCAAAGCGAACTTGATAGCCGATCTCTTCACCTACCTGCCAGCCTTGTTCTTCGGCGATGCGGTGGGCAGCAGCGATGGCCGCCATACGGCGCGGTTCAAGCACGATGACTTTTTTGGAAGTTACCTGCAGCAGGGCCGGAGGCAGACGGGTGGTCTTACCGGCACCCGGCGCTGCGGTGATGACAAGATTCTGGCCATTTTTCAGAAGGCTCTGAATCTCGGGGACGAAACTGTCAATTGGAAGCAGCAGTTCCTGGTTCATCAATCAGACCGGATACACCAGCAGCATGAATTCTGCCTTGTCGGCTTTCAGGCCGCCGATCAGTTTGTCGATTGAGCCCTCCAGAACGATCTCTTCTTCCTGGGACAGATTCATGGTCAGCAGGAAGCGACGTTGAGCAAAATGCTCTTTCATGTCGTTCAGGGTTTTTTTCAGGCGGTAAGGAGTGTCCATCAGAATGATGGCGCGCTTTTCTTTGGTCAGTTCTTTTAAAGCACGCGCACGAGCTTCGTTTTCAGCCGGCAAGAAGCCGCGAAACACGAACTCATCAATGCGCTGACCGCTTAAAGACAGCAATCCCATCAGGGCTGAAGCGCCCAGAACGGATTTTACCGGTACGTTTTTCTGGCGGCACAGGCGCACCAGATCCGCTCCCGGATCGCAGAACCCTGGCGTTCCACAGTCAGAAACCAGAGCCACGGTCTTTTCCGCACACAGCGGAACCAGCGCGGCTTTGTCTTCAGGGGTGGAATGCTCATCCAGAACTTCGTAGGATTTACCCGTAATGCCATGGGCACGCAGAAGCTTTGACGCTTCTTTCGTGCTTTCGCAAATCACCACGTCGCAGTTTTTCAGAATTTCAAGGGCGCGCAGGGAAATTTCGCTGACATCGCCAATCGGGGTGGCCACCACGTAAAGCATCAGGACTCCTTCTGATTCAGCAGAAAATTCATGATACGCGGAAGGTCCGCGGGCGGCTCGGCTTTTCCGGCATGGGTGCTTTCAAAGAAGATCATCTGTACTTTTGGACAGTGCTGCGCCAGCAGATGCAGATTCACCGGTTCATTTTCAAAGAAATAAATCGCCTCGTAATTCTTTTTCTCGGCATCCAAGAACCAGTCCGTTTTGAATTTCGCGTCGTCCATACTGCGATGAGGTTTCAACACCAGCTTGGCTTTTTCATTCAAAGGGAATCCCCATTGTGCAATGACTTCGCCTGAGCTTCCGCCCATGCGTTCGACGTCCCGGCCGGTCAGATATACAACATCAGCACCGGCATCGGAAACGGCGTTCACAAATTCCACGGCTCCGTCATAAGGTGCATCGAACTGCAAATAGTGGTTCGAGAAAAAGCTTTTCTGCCAGTAGGCTTTCACGGCCTCTTGGAACTCAGGATGATGCCCGTCCAGTCCGGCGCGGGTCAGGGCTCCCACGATGCCCCAGTCGGTTCTCAGGGTCTTGATGTTCTTTAGCAACGCCACTTGCTCAGGGAATTTTTTTTGATTCAATGGCGAAGCCGCGAAATCCAGAAGGATTCTTTCAAGGCGGGGACTGACATCAAATAAAGTGGAGTCGAGGTCGAAAACAGCAAGGCTGGTTTTGCCCTGTTTTGTGAGGTCCTGAATATTAACAAGAATCTGTTCCAGCATAGGGGCCATCTAGCCATACAAGTCCAGTGAAATCAAAGACTTTTCTTGCCCGTGCTTGGGGGTTTTCTATAATGATTTTGGGAGGCAAACAGCATGAAGAAACTTCTTCTTGGCATGGTTCTGTGGGGACCTGTTGTGCTTGGTGGATGTCATCTGAAGAAAGATGTTTTAGGAACGGCTGAAAACCCGATCAAGTTTCATTTGGTTCCTGCAGTTGATGCCAAAGTTCTGACCGACAATTCTCAGATTCTGAAGGATTATCTGGAAAAGAACACACCTTATAAATTTCAAATCACTATCCCTCAGAACTTTGTGGCGGTGGTGGAATCTTTCGGCACCAAGCGGGCGGATGTTGCTGCTATCAACACCTATGGATACTATCTGGCGCACAAGCAGTACGGTGTGGAAGCCCGTCTGACGGTGATTCGTTACGGGTCCGCGACCTATCAATCGCAGTTTCTGGCCCGGGCGGATGGAAAGATCAAATCACTGAAAGACCTGCAGGGAAAGAAAGTGGCCTTCGTCGATCCGGCTTCGACTTCGGGTTATCTGCTGCCGCTGAAGACTTTGAAGGACCGCAAGATCGAACCCAAGGACACCGTCTTTGCAATGAAGCACGATTCCGTTGTGACGATGATTTATCAAGGGCAGGTGGATGCGGGCGCAACCTATTACAGTCCACCTCAAAATGGGCAGCTTGAAGACGCCCGCCGCCTGGTGAAAACCCAGTATCCTGATGTCGAACAGAAGGTGAAAATCATCGAATTGTCCGAACCCATCCCGAATGACCCGATCGTCTTCCGCAAAGACATGCCGGAAGAAATGAAAGAAAAGATCGTCGACACCCTTTTGCAGTTTGCTGCCACACCTGAAGGGCAAAAGTCCCTGGACCTGATGTTGGGGGCAACCAATTTGAAAAAATCCACCGACAGTGACTATGACAGCGTTCGCGAGATGCTGTCGACGCTGGCGCCGGAAGGGAAGTGATCGTGGCTGAAGCCCTGTTGCGCGTTGAAAACCTGTCCAAGACCTATCCCAACGGTGTGCAGGCGCTGAAAAATATCAATCTGGAGGTTCATCCCGGAGAATTCCTGGTGGTGATCGGCCTCAGTGGCTCGGGGAAATCAACCTTGCTGCGATGTCTGAACCGCCTGCAGGAGCCAACTTCCGGACGTATCTATTTCTCGGGACAGGAAATAGGTCAGTTGCAAGATGCGGCGAAAATTCGCAGTGTGCGCAGCAAGATGGCCATGATCTTTCAACACTTCAATCTGATTCCGCGACAAAGTGTTTTAAAGAATGTTCTAATGGGGCGACTGGCGGCAAAGTCCACCTGGCAAAGTTTGTGGGGGATGTTTTCCGGCTCAGAAAGGTCAGAGGCCAAAGAGAACCTGCGTCTGGTGGGGATCGCTGAAAAAGCCTCCTTGCGCGCAGACCAGCTTTCAGGCGGTCAAAAGCAGCGTGTGGCCATTGCCCGGGCTTTGATGCAAAAGCCGACATTGCTGCTGGCGGATGAACCGGTGTCCTCGCTGGATCCGGCGACTTGTCATGTGGTGATGGATTATTTGCGCAAGATCAATCAAGAGATGGGCATCACCGTGATCGCCAATCTGCATTTTCTTTCACTGGTGCGCCAGTACGCGACCCGTGTGGTTGCGCTGAAAGACGGTGAAATCGTCTTCCGCGGAAAGCCCGAAGAAATCACCGAAGAATGGTTCCGCCGTATTTACGGGGAAGGAGCACAGGATGTTGCGCCGAACGATATTTGACGGCATTGTCTTTGGCTTTTTGCTGTGCCTTCTGGCGGCTCTGTTTGTCACTTCGGAAGAGCAGCTTTTGCAGTTGGGCCTGGTTTCATCTTTGGCCTTATTGTTCTTTGTTGTTGGTTGCGGCATCAGTCTGGGGCTTTCAGCCCGCAACGTCGTCACTCTGGGCGCAAAGTTATTCGCAGCTCATCAGGGGGCTGAGGAAGATCGCCCTTGGTATCGCACTTTCTGGTGCTGGCAGCTTTTGGTTTCTTTGGCCGCCACGCTGACGGTGGCCGTGATCAAGACCGAGTTTTCGTTTGTTGAGCTGTTTGATCAGAACGGTTTTGCCGGGGCAGTTCGTCTGTTCAAGGGACTGTTGAATCCGAACTGGGATGTGTTGCCCCGAGCTGTGCTGAATATCATTGAAACCATCTTTATGGCGTTTCTGGCAACCACGCTCGCAATCCCGGTGGCTTTTTTGCTAAGTTTTGTCTGTGCCAAAAATATCATGCAGGGTCCCTGGGCCCGGATGATCTATTTCGTCATGCGAACCTTCCTGAACGTCACTCGATCCATTGAAGCTCTGATCTGGGCCATCATCTTTTCGGTGTGGGTGGGGATAGGACCGTTTGCCGGGATGCTGGCTTTGATGATTCATTCGGTTGCTTCACTGGCCAAACAATATTCCGAGATGGTGGAATCTGTTGAAGAAGGGCCGATTGAGGCGATTGAATCCACCGGAGCCAATAAACTGCAAACGATTTGGTATGCGATTGTTCCTCAGGTGCTTTTGCCTTATATTTCATTTACGGTCTATCGCTGGGACATCAACGTGCGCATGGCGACGATCATCGGTCTGGTCGGTGGTGGCGGTATCGGCACGATGCTGGTGCAGTATCAGGGGCAGGCGATGTGGCGTGAGGTGGGTTGTATCATTGTCGTGATTGCGGTGGTGGTATGGGCCCTGGATCAGGCCTCGGCCTATGTTCGTGAAGCATTGAAATAGTCTTAAGGAGCTTTCCATGTCTGTTTTGAATAACTATAAAGTCACTATCAAAGAACACCATGTCGATTCACTGGGCCACATGAACAATGCCACCTATCTGGCGTTGTACGAGGAAGCCCGCTGGGAAGCGATCACCAGTCGTGGATACGGTTTTAGGGACATTCAAAAGATGAAACAGGGTCCGGTGATTCTGGAAGTGAATTTGAAGTTCCAGCGCGAAGTGCTGTTGCGTGAAACGATCACCATTACTCTGGAGATGCTGGGTTACAAAGGAAAGATCGCCCAGATGAAACAGCAGATGATCAAGGACGATGGCAGTGTTGCCAGCGAAGCGGTCTTTACGTTTGGTCTGTTTGATATGAAAGAAAGAAAACTGATTGAGCCCACTCCGGAATGGAAGCGGGCGATTGGAATGGATTAAGCGGCTTTTGCCAGTGGCAGGGCGACGACGGTGATGTAGAACTTTCCTTTTTCAGTCGCAAAAGGAATCATCATCCCGGCGGAGCCTTGAGCGCACGGCACATTTTGGCCGCTGCCCAAAAGAACTTTCGGCACGGTCATCTGAACTCCATAGGAACTGATTTCCGCCTTGGCGTTACCAAAGATAATGTTATTGATCTCACCCACGGCATCCTGATTGTCTTTATTCAGCTCGGTTTGTTCCTCCATAAGCATGGAAGACACAACCTCCAGGAAGCTGCCTTTATCAAAGGAAATGCACAGATGTCCCTGGAATGCCTGGGACTTGATCTCCACAACCGAGGAAACTTCCCCCATCATCGGATCGTGCGGGGACTTGGGGCCGGCTTTTTCCATTTTTACGGACGAGCAGCCAAACTGACCCAACACATGCGTGGTGGCCTTGATGACGGCGTTGATCACGCGCACATCGACGGCATACTTGGTGGCGGCCGCCGCAGTGGCAGGTTCTTTCGCGCCGGTGCCGTGGTGTTGGGCATTTAGAACCGAAATCATCGCGCTGATCAGTTCATTCGGAGAAACAGGCTTTTTAAAGAATTTTGAAGACTGCAGACTTTCCGGCAGATCCGAAGAGTCTCGTTGTGAGATTACGATCAGCTCGGCATCCTGGGTGTTCTTATAAGTATGGATACCATAAACGAAACCGCCGTCCATCAGGCGCGGCACTTCGGTATCAATCAGCACGACGTCGAACTTTTGGTTTTCGGACTTGATCGCAGCTTCGGCGCCATCCTTTGCACGGACCACCACCGGGGAAAACCCCGAGTTTTCAAGCTGCTTTAGCAGTGGTTCTTTCACCAGTTGCTCAAGCTCACAGTTGTTGTCCACGATCAGGATGTTTTTTCGTGTTTTCATTTCTTTCTTCTGTATGAATACCATAAACTCTATTCGGTTTAAGATGCGGATTTCTTAACTGGCAGTAATCTTGTCGGGTAACTGTGAGGAAGCCTTTAACTCTATTTATTGTCCAGAACTTCGACGAAATTTCCCAAACAAATTATCAACAAAATGTCTAATTTCCTACAGTTAAGTCATCTTCTGTTTGTGCCGAATAGTGCGGAACAGGAGTATCGAGAGCATGGGAAAACAGTATTATCTTTCGAACAATGGGACTCATATCGGGCCGTTCAATCTTGAGACAGTTCTAAAAAAGATTGAGACTCAGGAGAACCAGTGGACGGATTACATCTATGACGAAGCGCTGGGTGAGTGGCTTATGCTGCTGGAGCATCCGGAGTTTTCTGCGAAACTGGCACAAAAGCCTGCGACTCGACCTTCGGCGTCCCCAGTGTCATTGCTAAGCAAGCTGGCATTGAAAGACAAAGAATGGTTTATTTTGAAAGAGGGTAATAACTACGGCCCGTTCTGCCAGTTGGAGCTGATCCAGATGCTGCAGGAAAAGGCGTTGTACGAATACGACTACATCTGGCACTCCAAACTTCCTTCCTGGAAAAGAGTGGCCGAGGTGGAAGACTTCTCTGCGGAAAGCATCCGTGTGATGAAAGACTCCAAGGAAGCTGATGTGGCCGAGATTTTCTTCCGCCGTCGTCATGTGCGTGCATCCTATGGCGCTTCTTTGATTGTTCATAACAACAAAACAGTTTTCCGCGGTCAGGCTCTGGAAATCAGTGCCGGTGGGGCGGGTGTTCTGATCGACACTCCGAATCTGCAGCCGGGGCAAAGTCTGTTCCTGCATTTCCAGCCGGGTGATGGTGTGCCGCCTTTCAATGCGGTCTGCCAGATCGTCAGCAAACAATACGTGAAGGACAGTGGCGCCGCCGTTGAGCCGGTGAAGTATGGCGTGAAGTTCACAACTCTCAGCCAGTCCGCTCGCGAATCAATCAAGAATTTCACAACGAAGGCTGCATAAAAGCAGCCTTTGAGAGGATCTTTGGTATGAAAAAGGACTTTCAGCTTTTTGTTGTCGCGGCAGCGTCAGCTTTCTTGATGGCCTGCGCGCAGAATGTGTCTTTCGATCTTCCAGAAACTCAAGACAACTTTGGTCAAAGCATCACGTACAACAACAAGGTGGATATTCTGTGGATCGTGGACAACTCCACCTCCATGCTGAAGCATCAGCAGCGTCTGAGTGAACAAATCCCGGATCTGGTCAGCAAACTCAATACTCTTAAGATGGATTATCACATGGCCGTGGTGACCACCAGCATGGGGGGCACGTCCCCTGACGGCGGGAAGTTTATCGGCAGTCCCAAATATGTGACTTCGAAAACCCCGGATCTGGTCAACAGCCTGAAAAATCGCATGATCGTGGGTGAGGCGGGCAGCAATTTGGAGCGCGGTCTGGAGTCCATGGAAAATGCGCTGTCAGCAAACTATCTTGCCAATGAAGGCAAAGGCTTCTTCCGCAATGACGCCCTTTTGGTGGTGATCGCGTTGTCGGATGAAGATGACTTCAGTAAATCCAGCTCTTCCGCGGGCATCACCTACTACACTAATTTATTGGACAGTATCAAAGAGCCGTGGGTGGATGGCAGCCGTTCCTGGGTGTTTAATTTTATCGGCGTCTTAAGTTTGACGTCCCAGTGCAAAACCTTCAATGACTTTGCGTCGGCGGGTTTAAGCTATATGGGTTTGGCTGATACGTCAGGCGGGGTCAAAGAATCCATCTGCAGCACGAATCTGTCGTCGGCCGTGGGGAACATTCGTTCACGCATCTATCAGATCCTGACGGACTTTAAACTGTCCAAAGTGCCTTTGGAAGAGTCCATCACGGTCAGCATCAATGGTGTCAGCATTCCGCGTGACACCACCAATGGTTGGGACTATCTGGCCGCCAGCAACGTGATCCGTTTCTATGGAACTGCGGTGCCAGCGGCGGATGCGTCGATCAAGGTCGATTTCAAACCTAAAGACGCGAACTGATAATACATGCCCTGGGCTTGCATAAGTTCTTCGTGCGAGCCCATCTCGGCCACTTCCCCCTGATTCAGAACAATAATGCGATCGCACTGTTCAATCGTTGAAAGACGGTGGGCAATGATGATGCTGGTACGGCCTTTGGTGATCTCTTTGGTCGCATCCTGAATGATGTGTTCACTTTCAGAATCAATATTGGCGGTGGCCTCATCCAGAATTAAAATATCCGGATTGAAGGCCAGAATGCGCGCAAAGGCGATCAGCTGGCGTTCGCCGACCGACAAGTTGGCTCCGCGTTCTGCCACCGGGCTTAGCAGATCGCGGCCTGTGCGGGTCAATAGAGCCATATAGCCGGTTTTTTCACAGGCCATGCGGATTTGTTCTTCTGTGATGCGCGGGTCGCCCAGGCCAATATTGTCGCGGATGTTGCCGCGGAAGATGAAGTTATCCTGCTGAACCACGCCGACGTGGTGGCGGATTTCCTCGCGCGGGATGCTTTCCAGGGCAAGACCATCGACAAAGACCGTCTGCTCCGGGGCATCATAGAATCGCTGCAACAGCGAGATGAACGTGGACTTGCCGCTGCCGGTACGCCCCACCAAAGCCACGGATTCTCCGGCTTTAATGTGCAGGTTGATGTTTTTCAAAACCAGCGGCAGATGGCTTTCGTACTGGAAGTTCAGGCTCTTGATTTCCAGTTCTCCACGCAAAGATCCCGGGCTGGTCAGAGCGGCCAGTTCGTGCTCTTTCGGTTCATCCATCAGGGTGAAGATGCGCTCGGCACTGGTCAGGGAGTTTTGGAACTGCTGGTATTTCTCTAAAATCTCTCGCAATGGCGGGATGAAGTCCTGGATGTTCATCAAAAACGCCACCAATGAACCAATGGCGATCGAGTTTTCAGCGCTTAAGTAACCACCGAAATACAAAGCCGATGTGATGGTCACGGCGTTGAACAGATTCATCACCGGTTGCATCAGGGCATAGGCTTTGATCGAACGCATATTGGTATCGCGATAGTCCACCGACAGTGCGCCGAACTTGTCGCGATTGCGGGTCACACGGTTGTAAAGCTGAATGACCTTGATGCCGTTCAGATTTTCAGCCAGGAAGGCGTTGATCACGGACAGTTTCTTTTTTTGTTCGCTTAAGATCGCACGAATTTTATTGGACAGGTGGAAGGTGGCCCAGATAAAG
Organism: Bdellovibrio bacteriovorus; assembly: GCF_002208115.1. NCBI lineage: Bacteria > Pseudomonadati > Bdellovibrionota > Bdellovibrionia > Bdellovibrionales > Pseudobdellovibrionaceae > Bdellovibrio > Bdellovibrio bacteriovorus. The sequence goes on from NZ_CP020946.1 coordinate 794,932, forward strand.
AACGGCGCCAGGAACAGGGACACCACGGTCAGCTTCCAGGAAATCAGGCTGAGCGCAATCACCACCGACGCGATGATCACCGCGTTGGTGAAGACCGAAATCACACCTTCTGAAAACAGTTCGCCCAAGGACATCACGTCATTGGTCAGGCGCGTGACAATGCGCCCGTTCGGAGTTTTGTTGAAGAACTGCATCGGCAGTCTTTGCACGTGGTTCATCAGATCTTCGCGCAGGTGGTACAGCATGCGGTTTCCGAACAACTGGAATAAAAAGGCATTTCCGAAAGAAAACACCGAACGCATGATTTCAAGTGCCAGGTACGCGTAAGCCACTTTGGTGAAGATCGAAAGATCGCGACCCACGACACCTTTGTCGATGGCTTGTCCTACGAGCATCGGAATCAAACGGGCCACGGTCGCGCCGCCGGCGACAGCAAAGATCGCCATGAACAAAAGACCTTTTTCGCGACGGGCATAAGGCCACAGGCGTTTGAATAGAATCGGGTAAGTGACCTTGGTTTTTACCAGGTCCTCATTCATAAAGTTATCATTCATGGTGATCCCCCAATCCTTGAATCTGCACAATTTTCTGGAAGGTCGGGCTGGTTTCCTGAACCTGCTCCATCGTGCCCCAGGCTTCCGCATGGCCGTCTTTTAAAATCAGCAGACGGTCCACGGACTTCAGGGAGGACAGGCGGTGAGCCACAATAATGCGGCTGAGACTGCCATGGCTTTTACGCAGTTCCTGCTCAATTGCTTTTTCAGTGCGGGTGTCGACGGCACTGAGTGAGTCATCCAGAATCAGCACCGGAGTTTTCATGATAATTCCGCGGGCGATGGTCAGACGTTGTTTCTGGCCTCCGGATAGATTCACACCGCGTTCACCCAGTTGGGAGTCAAACTTGTGCGGTAAAGAATCAATTTCTTTGGTCAGATCGACGATTTCAGTCATGCGTTGGATTTCATTGATGTCCGCTCGCTCGGTCAGGCCCAGGCTCAGATTGTCGGCAATGCTGTCGCTGAATAAGAAGGCCTCTTGCGGGACAAGCAGGAAGGTGCGGCGCAAAGATTCCTGGGTGATGCTGCTGATATCGTGGCCGTTGACCAGGATCTGGCCTTCTTCAAGCGGATACATGCGGGTCAAAAGATTCAGCAGTGTGGTTTTGCCAGCCCCCACCGGCCCCATGATGCCCAGGCTTTCGCCAGCCTTCAGGGTGAAGGACACATTTTTAAGCGCATACACCGGGCTGGTTTTATGGCAGAAAGAAACGTTTTTAAATTCCAGCGTTTCAAACTTTTCAATTTCCACGGTGCCGTTGTCGGGAATGTCGGTTTCGGTTTGCAAAACCTCTTTGATCCGGTCAAAGGAAGCATATCCTTTTTGGAAGTTGGAAAAGCCCATGCCCAAAGCCGTCATCGGCCATACCATCTTTTGGATGTAGCGCTGGAAGGCAAAGAAGGTCCCGATGGTGACTGCACCCGAGTACAGATCGTCCTTGGCGATGAAAAGCAGAATCACACTGCCTGAAGTCACGCCGAACTCCATCACCGGAATGAACATCGAATCGACGCGGGCCACTTTGTTGCAGGCTTTTTCAAAGCCGGCGCTGATACTGTTGAAAAGCTGAGTGCGGTTGTTTTCCTGCGCGAAGCTTTTGATCACGCGGATCCCGCCCACGGTTTCCTGGGCGATCCCGGTCAGTTCAGAAAACCGTTCCTGCTGAATTTTATAGTTTAAGTGTATTAATCGCATGACTTTCCAGATCAGGAAAGGCACCAGCGGCAGGAACACCAGGGTTTTCCAGGTCCATTCCCAGTTCAGGGACATCATGATCGGCAGCACCATCAGGATATAGATGATCCCGTCGGCCAGAATCAAAAGTCCGGGGCCGATGGCCTGACGGAACGACTGCACATCGTTGGTCAGAAGACTCATCAGTTCGCCCACGGGGTTTTTGTGGAAGAAGTTCGGTCCCAGAGAGGTGATGTGGCGGAAGATTTTTTGACGAATGTGTTCAGCGGCGTAGGTGTGGAAACGGCCAAAGTTCGCGCGCCAGCCGTAACGGGTGATGGCAAGTCCGGTCATCATGGCCAGAAAGATCAGGCAGGTCTTTCCGATGTCGGACAAGGAAGCCTTGGCCTGAATCTGATCGATGGCGGCTTTCATGACCAGTGGATAGGCGGAATCCAGGGCATTCGTCAGCAGCAAAAAAATCATCCCCAAGCTGAAGGCCCGGGGATTGTTTTTGATATAAAACCAAAGGGGACGCTTAAATAATAAGGAATTTTCAGAGGAGTTCTGCATCACCCCGGGGACTGTATTTAATCCTTCCAAAGTCTGCAAGAGAATTGGGCGTCACAGTGGGATTGCTCTTGGCGTCGTTCATAAGCCCGTTGTTCCCACCCATAAAAGAAGGGGCGGTGCTGTGTCAGTCTTTGGAAAAGCAGTCTCAGAGCGGTCATTGGAACCTCCATGCCTGCTGTTAGGATCGGTTGTTTGGTGCCAGCATTCAATACCCTTGCTTGGGGTACTATAATGTAATACTCTGGTTTTGGGGGTTGAGATGTCACAGATTGACCAGTTTTTGAATGCCTTAAAACGATCCTTAAAAGCGAAGAATATTCTTTATAAGGATCTCGCCAAAGCTTTGGATTTGAGCGAATCCAGTGTGAAGCGCATTCTATCCAGCAAAAGTTTAAGTCTGGATCGTCTGGAGGAAATCTGTCGGATCGCCGACCTCAGTTTTTCCGAGGTGGTGAAATCCGCGAATCTGGAAGAAGCCAATCAGCCGATGATTCTGTCGGACGAACAGGAAAAGGCCCTGGCTGAAAACGCGCGCCTGCTGCATTTCTATATGATGCTTCAGGAAGGCAAAACCCCGCAGAAAATTGAAAAGGAATATCAGATCCCGGGTTCCGAGGCGAAAAAATATTTATTCCAGTTGGATCGTCTGAACCTGATTGAACTGCACCCCCGCGACAAGGTGAAGCTGAAGCGTCAGGGCTTTCTGCGTTTCCGTCGTGACGGGCCGGTGGGGAAAGCGTTGTTTGAGCAAACCAAGTCGAATTATTTGAATTATGATTTTCGTCCCGAGGATTACATCCGCTTTACGTTGATCAAAGTCAGCGCGCCCACTCTGGCCAAGTACAAGGCCAAACTGGAACGTCTGATGATGGATATGCAAGAAGAGTCACGCTACGAGGTGGAACATAACGTTTCTGTCATCGATTCCGGCGTGTTGATGGCATTCCGTCCTTGGCAGTATTCCTATATGGGTGCACTGAAGAAGAAAGAATAGTCCGTCAGTTGATTACCTGATTTTCATACACTGTTTACTGGCAAGTGCAGAGGCCCTGCCTTGCCTTTGTTTTAGAGTCCAAAGTATTCCTTTGGGCTCTATGAAAAACTTCACTGAATCCATTCAATATCTCATTTCACTGGTGACGGAAGATCCGCATCTGGAATCCGCGTGGCTTAGCACCCTGGCGCACATGGAGCACTTGGCTTCGCAGCAGGTGCTGGGAAATGTCTCAGCCTCGACGCCCTTGCATTTTGTGAATGAAATTCAAGAGCATGCGGCAGATGAAGCCCGTCATCGTGATATCATTTTATCTCTGCGACCTTATCCGCTGGCCAAAGACGGGCGTTATGAAGATTTGCGCCATCGGCTGCGGGCGGTGGCGGAAAGTTTTGTTCTTGGATTTTTTGCCAATCCGGTTTTGCTGCAGGCGCAGTCCCGCTTTGCCGCTTACGTTCATGGCGCGATCACCATTGAACAGTTTCCCTTTCAAATTTATTCCGCCTATATCGACGGCACCGGCAGCCCGCGGATTCGCGAAGGCATGCAAGAGGTTTTGGCTGACGAAGTCGGGCACATCCAACTGGGTAAAAAGTTTTTGGCCACTTTGCCCGAAGCCGAACGCCTGTCTTTGCAGGAACTGCAGATCATTGAAAAGGAAATGTGCCTGCTGATGGTCCAACGCATGACCGTGCTGGTGCAGGAGTTTCAGAATCATGAAATGCCGACAGAACCTGCCGTTCGCGCCAGTCAAAAGCTGGTTCGGGTCCTGGCGGACCGTCCTTATGCTCAGGTGGCGTGGGTGCATGCTCTGGGACACAGCGAGCTGATGGCTTCTTTGCACATGCAAAAGATTTTTATTTCGCGCAATCTGCCCATGCCGGACCTGATGCCTGAACATGTCAGCGATGAATTGCGCCATGCCCGCCTGCTGCAAAGAAGTGTTGTGATGGAAAGACGCAAATGGCTGTCAGTACCCGGTTATCGCCAGTTGGAGCGTCGCTTGTGTCATGAGCTTGAACGCTATCTGAACCGCTATTTCAGTTTGATGATGCGGGAAATCCCGGAACCCGAACAACTGTATCTTTATGGGGCCTGGGGTTTGGAAATGCGGGTGTTCCGTCACTACACGGATATCATGCGCGGGACTGACCATGTCGGGGTGGCCCAGACGATTTCCGTCATTTTGCAGGACGAAGCTGAACACACGCGCATGGTGCATGAAGAGATCGGCGATCGCGACTTTATGAATGTGCAGCTTTTGAAATGGGTTCGTCAGACCGAGGATGTGGTTTTCGAACACACTGCCAGCCGCGTGCTGTCCCTGATTGAAGTCCAGGATCAGATGTCTGAATTTGCTCCGCTGTATCAGCGCGCCTTTCCGGTGCGCAATTTGGTTCGGCACCCCGAGACGGAAATGGAGTTGCGATAATGGCGACGGCTTTTCTTTTTCCCGGCCTGAATGCTTTGCTGCGAAAATCAGATCGTCATCGCTTTTTGCATCTGCCCGAAGTGCAGGCCTGTTTTCGTCGGGCCGAGGCCATCATTCAGGAACGTTTTGGTTATCGTTTCAGCTTCAGGGAGTTTCTTGAGCTTCCAGCCGAGGATATTTATTCTTTGAAAAATATCAGCCTGGCAGCCGTGGCGATCTGCTGCATTCAGACCGGCGTGGCCCGGCGTTTACGCGATCAAAGCGGCGACCCGGACTGGGTCATGGGATGTTCCTTGGGGGATCTGGCCCGTGCGGTGTTTGCGGGGACTTACACCTTTGAGGATGCTGTTTATAATCACATCCATTTCACCCGCAGTATCGAGGGGATTGACAAGATCGGCCGCAATATTGCGGTGCTGGCCCCCAAAACGGCGCCTTTTTCCGTCGAGGATTATGCGTGGTTTGAACAAAACAACGTGGACGTGTCCTGCCTGACCCCGAGATTTTTGAATATTGGCGGCCGCTATGCAGACCTGGATGAAGTCGAAAGACACGCCAAAAACAAAGGTTGGAACGTGATGCGTATTTTGGATTACCCCGTGCATTCACGTTATATTCTTCCCTATGTGCAGGCGGTGGAAAATGACTTCGCAAGTGTGCACACGGAACATCCGCGGGTGCCGATATTCTCAAGCTTGAGTGCTCAGCCCCTGAATGATCCCCAACAAATCAAACAGGAGTTTCTTCTGAGTATCACGAAACCCATTCACTGGAGCCGGGCCGTGCAGAAGCTGGTGCAGGATCATCACATTGACTGCTTCGTGAATATCGGTCCGTGTCGCAGTTTGACGGGGCTGATGCGGGAAATTCCGGTGCAGGCGGTGATGGTCGAGGCTGCGGATCTGATTGCCGGTGCGATGCCGGATAGGGAGCTGGCAGGTGTTTAGAAGAACACTGTCGCGGTGACAGAGCCTTCTCGCAAAAGATAGTAATTGTAAAGTGCGCCGAGCATAAAGCGGCGGCTGAGGGCATACTGAACGCCGCCAAAGTATTCTTCTTTGATCTGCTTTTCTTCCAGCTCTTTGGTTTCATAGTTATAGGCCCACGCCGGAGAATCCTCGATGCGTTTAGCGGCCGTGAAAATGAATTTTCCCATTGCCAGAGAAGCCGTGTAAGTCTGCACGCGGGCTTCGTACAGCTCCTCTTGTTCCATCAGATGCAGATTTGCATAACTTAAAATCAAAGAGCTTAAGTGAAGGGCCACGTTATAGGTGTTGACCTGGTATTTGATGGTGGTCTTCACGTATTCGCTTTGTTGCAGTTGAGTTTCATCGCCGTACACAGAATAGCCGGCCGAAAACGGGCCCCAGATGGCATTGATCCCGCCGCCAATGTTGATTTTATTCGTTTCGGTATTGTACTTCGCCATGGCGCCGGCCTTCAGGCTGTAACGGCGATACCCATTCCCTTTGCGGTCGACGATGTCGAAGGCCGAAGCCAGGGTCAGTTTCTGATTGGGGTATTTTTCCTGATTGTGTTTGCGCTCCCAAAGGTCATCCATCATTTCAAAGCCGGGGGCTCCAAAGAAGGTTTCCTCACTATTGGAAGGGGACAGAGCTGCGCCAATCTTGCCATTGCCCCGAACAATCGAAAAGTCTGCCGAAGGGTTGAAATAGATGGCTTCCAGACCCAGACCTTTTTCAGTTGGGACAGCGGACGGGTTGATTTTAATCTGGCTGCCGCCCGGGGCGGGACTGGCGGGGTCCCGCCGGAATTTGCTGCATTCGTTGATCAGATAACAATCCGAAAAGTCGGCCTGGGCCACGGAGGCAGTCCATAAAGCAAAGATAAGAATGAAAAAACGCAAACCAGGCATTCATTTAAGGTTAGAAGATGCCCCGGGATTTGTTAAGGACCGGTGACCAATTTCTGGACAGTCGAGGTTTATTTACAGGGGCCCGGAGCCCGGGGGGCGGGTCGTTTGCGGGGTATGGTATAACGAGCTCATGAAGTCTTTGTCTGTGATTCTATTCAGCTTTGCGGTTTTTGCGGTGCCGGCCCTGTCCTGGGCGGGTCTGAAAGACGTGCGCCCCTGCCTGTCTGAGCATATTCACGAAGCCCTGGTTCTGAATAAAGAGCGCAAGCCCCTGTATATGAATCTTTCCGACGGCAAGTCCAAGGCGGTTTCAGACAAGTTGATCTGGATGGAACGAAAGCTGTCTGTGGCCGTTCCGTTTGCAGATGCGTGGGCGGCTCCTTATCAGGCGGCGGGAATTCCAATTCTTTGTCAGGACTTTATCTCGATGTCGGAAACCCCGAAGTTCCAGGCGCAAAACCCTGAAGGCCCGGATTCTTTGCACAACTATCGCCGTCCGGATATCGCGGGTATCAAGTCCCGTCTGCTGGAGCTGTACAAAGCCAAGGCTTACCAGCAACTGGCTGAGTATGCAGATAAACAGATCGTCGATCTGGATCAGAAGCCGCGCTACAACTGCATGGTAAAACACATTCTGGAATCAGTACGTCGCATGGCGGCCCTGACCCCGGTGCACGCACAAAAATCAAAAGCCAAAAATAAAGTGTCGAGTGAGTTCCTGTCGCGTACAGTTTTGAGATCTCACATCATGCTTTTGGATGACTCGGCCGAGATTGATGAAGTTGCTGCACCTTTGCAAGCGGCGGGTTTGCCAATCGTCTGTCAGGATGTTCCGTACATTCCCTGGCCGTAACTCTGACCTTTCCGATTCTTAATTTGCGGATGCGCCCATCTCCCTTGAGAGTGGGGGAATGAATTGCGCATCACGAATATACCAATACTTAGTGGCGTTGTTTTTACTGCTATCTGCCTCTGTCAGCATGGCGGAATCCATGTTCAATCGCAGAGCAGCCAACGGTCGTTTTCTGTTTGATGTCCTGTTGGAACAATCCGTTCCCCGTGAACCACTGGATCTGATCTTCCGTATGTTTGACTATAATGAAGGCCGTATTCCCAATACTGATTATGCGGTGTTGGTGGACTATTCCCGTCCCAGCACGGAAAAACGCCTGCATCTGCTGGATCTGCGCACGGGGATGGTGCAGAAATTCCATGTCGCTCATGGTATTCGTTCGGGGATTCTGGAAACACGAAGCTTTTCCAATCTGCCGGACTCCTGGAAGAGCTCTTTGGGGTTTTATTTCGCCAAAGGAACTTACAACAGTCCCAAGAACGGCTTGTCACTGTATCTGGACGGTATAGATCGTTCGAATAATAATTCGCGCTTGCGCCAGATTGTTTTGCACGGGGCCAGTTATGTCAGTGAGGAATTCATCGCCCGCAACCGGCGCCTGGGCTGGAGCGAGGGTTGTTTTGCCGTAGGGTTAGAGTATGTGCAGTACCTGATCAATCTTTTGCAGAACGGAAGCATTTTGTTTTCCTATCACAAGGACCTGATTGGGTATTCCCGCCGTTACCCTTCGGAGCAGTCTTTGATGGGGGACGAGCTGTTGCCTCCGGGAGTGAACACACGACGCAACCCCGGCGAAGGTGGGGGCGTGGATTAAAATGAGACACTTAGGATAAACTTCCTCGCAATAACATCTGTGATATTCAGTATCCTGAAGCGAATCCGATAATTCCCTACGACTTCAACCCTAGGGGGATCGGATTATGTGGAATAAACTCTGGAAGACTCGCAGTTATCGCTACAAGACGCTGGCACTGCTTATCGGCGCGATGATTCCCCTGTGGGCGATTGTTCTTTTCTATGTGCTTCCGCTGGTGCGTGAGAACATGTACGAAGACCGCCGCGTGGCGATTCGCGCCACAGTCGATATCGCCACCAAAGTGCTGGAATTTTATCACGATCAGTATCAGCAAAAAATTCTGACAGAAGATGAAGCCAAGAAGCAGGCGCTGGCAGCGGTGGCAAAACTTCGCTACAGCGGTAACGAGTACTTCTGGATCAACGATCTTCATCCGACCATGCTTATGCATCCGATCAAACCGGAATTGAACGGCAAGGACCTTTCAGGTTTTAAAGACCCCAATGGTTTCCATTTGTTCGTGGCCTTTGCTGAAAAAGGAAAGACTGCGGAAGGTGAGGGTTTTGTTCCTTATCTGTGGCCGAAGCCGGGGTCTCCGAATCCGGAACCCAAGATCAGCTTCGTTCGCAATTTCAAACCGTGGCAATGGATCGTGGGCAGTGGCGTTTACGTCGATGACGTGGAAACGGCCATCGGAAACTTCCGAAATAAAGTTCTGATTGGCTTCACCCTTGCCTTTGCTGTGGCGTTTGCCTTGTTCTTTGTCTTTGCCAGCCGTTTGATGAACTTCCTGGCGCGCACGGTGAATGATACCAACGATGCCAGCCAACAAGTGCTGGAGGCGTCCAATATGCTTTCCAGCGCAGGACAAAACGTCGCGCAAGGGGCGGTGGAGTCTGCAGCGCGTATCGAAGAGACCATGGGTTCAATCAAAAATCTGAATGATATTGTTCAGGCCAATCAGGAAAGAGCCCGTGCGGCGGCCGATCTGGCAAGAAGCTCTGAAAGCGGAGCTTCCCAAGGGGCTATGGAAGTGAAAAAACTGATTGAATCCATCAACGTCATGTCCAAGATTTCCGGTGAAATCACCTCGGCGATGGACATCATTGATGATATCGCTTTCCAGACGAATCTGCTGGCGCTGAATGCGGCGGTCGAGGCGGCCCGGGCCGGAGAGCAGGGGAAAGGTTTTGCCGTCGTGGCAGAAGCCGTGCGCAGTCTGGCGCTGAAGTCGGCGCAAGCCGCAAAAGAAGTAAAATCCGTTATCACCAGCAGTGTGACGCAAACCCAAGTGTCCTTGGAGCTTGCAGAACGCAGTGACCGCGTGCTTGATGGCATTGTCAGCTCGGTGCAAAAAGTGAATGTGTTGAATCAGGAAATTTCAGAAACCACCACGCATCAGTCTGAAGGCATCCGTGCCATTCACGAAGCTATGGGTTCTTTGGAGCGCCAGACGCAAGCCTTCTCGGCGGCGGCAGAGGAAACAGCAGCCACCTCCGAGGAAATGTCCGCTCAGGCCAACACGCTTCAGCACATGGTGCACAGTATGGCTACAGAAGTGATCGGTAAGGCCTCTTAGTAGGCCTCTACCGACATCACATCCTCAATGATCCCGGCTTTCATCATCATTTCAAAAAGCTGGGCGATTCTTTCAGGGCTTAATGAATTTGCATGCGGGGTCAGGGCTTCAGCGACCGTGCGCCCGCTGGCCAGAGCGCGCAGAATCTGCGCCTCCACGGGTTGCAGTTCCTGCACCAGCACCTTTTTTTGTTTCTTGTGAATCATAAGACTTTGGGGGGTGTTCCAGTTCACACCCTCAAACATATAAGCCGGTTCGAAGCGATGCTCCCAGATATCATAGACCGCATACTCGCTTTCAAAAATCTCCATCGCATCAATCATGTGCATCTTCACATCATCCGAATTCAGCAGTTCCTGAATAGTTTCAACCGGCAGCGGCTCCGGGGTTGCCGCGTGTTGCACTTCTTTATGGATCCATTCAAATTTTGCCAGGTCCGGCAAGAAAGGAATGCCTTTGGCGGTGGAGGTTTCCTGAATGAACCCGGAAAAAGCTTCGCCATAGTCCGCCAGATTATAGGCCACGGACGGCTGGGCTTCGATGTACTTTCGGCACAGCTCATTGAAGAAGTTGTCACCCAGGACCCAGGCCACGGCCGGATAGGTCGTGCGCAAAGCCTCAGTCAGACGTGCCACATAGGTGCGGTGATAGATCTGAAAGGCCTGCTCAAGGCTGAGCTTTCCGGCGGGTTTCAGATACGCCAGATGCTGCGGATCTGCTTCGGGAGCCAGGATGTTTCTTTTAAACAGACTCTGTAGTTCGCTCAGTTTCATAGGAATTCTCCAGAATGTAAGCGGCCTTCATCACTTCAACTTCGAGTTCACGGAAATCCGGTATGTCATCGTCCCGTTCAATCAGTACCGGCAGGTGACGAACCTGGGGCGCCAGCATTTTAAACAGATCCCAAACTTGCGCCGGAATTTCCTGAGAGTGAGTGTCATACAGGAAGTCACCATAATCGCTCGGGCCGGACAGGTGAATTTGCGCCACACGGTCCAGTGGAATGTGGTTGATAAAGTATTTTGGGTCAAAGCCGTGATTGCGGGAGTTCACATAGATGTTGTTCACATCAAGTAACAGCGCGCAGCCGGAACGCTTGCTGACTTCCGAGATAAAGTCCCATTCATTCATGTGGCTGTGATGATAGCTGATATAAGTCGAAATATTTTCAAGCACCAATGCCCGGCGCAGGAAGTTCTGCACAAAATCGATGTTGTTCACCAGTGTCTGCAGGCTGTCTTCCGTAAAAGGTATTGGCAGCAGGTTGTGAAAATTCTGACCTGAGATCGAATTCCATGACATGTGATCTGAAACAATGAATGGTTCCACACGTTCAATCAGTTCGCGCAGTCCCTGCAGGTAATCCACGCGAATGCCCTCGGGCGCACCGATGTTCATGGAAATCCCATGCAGAGCGACGGGATAGTCCTGGCGGATGGTTTGCAGCATCTCCAGCGAGCGTCCGTGGGTATGAATGTAGGTTTCAGTCTGCGCCTCGAACCACGCCACCTCGGTGGAGGGGCGCTGTTCAAGATAAGAAAAATGCGGGGCCCGCAGGCCCATGCCCACCTTGTGGGAGAAGCTGGAATTTTGCATGACGTCCTCTATTTTTTTGGAGCTGCTGGAACTGCTGCGACTTTGGCTTCGCCATCGATTTCGATTTTGATCTTGTCACCGACAACAAATCCGCCCTTGTCCATGGCCTTGTTCCAGTTCAGCCCGAAGTCCTTGCGGTTGACTTCGCCTTCGGCTTCAAAGGTGACAACGCGATTGCCCCAGGGGTCGGTGACTGCGCCGTTGTAATCAACATCCAGGGTGACTTTCTTGGTGATCCCGCGAATGGTCAGGTCACCTTCGACTTTGTCGGGTTTGTTCTTGTCGTATTTGACGTTGGTGGATTTAAAAGTCATTTCCGGGTACTTTGCCACATCAAAGAAGTCCGGACTGCGCATGTGTTTGTCGCGATCGGCTTCATTGGTGTTAATTGAATCGGTTTTGATGGTCACATTGATGTCACTTAACTTCATGGACTTTTCATCGAACTCGAAACTGCCACTGACCTGGTCGAAACGGCCTTTGACTTTTGAAACCATCAGGTGCGGAGCTGTGAAGGAAACGTTGGTGTGAGCCTTGTCGACATCAAATTTCGCGGCAAGGGCAGAGGTGGATACCAAAGATGTGGCCATGAAAGACAAGAGCAGCGCGCGCATACGTGATCCTTTCGATTGTTCTTAAATAGGTGCTCCGGGATGGAGACGGTATTCATTAACTGTTTTTGATCGAAAGAAGATTTACAAATTAAGAAGCAGAAAGTTTTTAAGATAAAAACAGAAGCTCAAGGAATATTGTGCGGCGACAGATTTTGGGCAAAAAAAAGCCCGGTGCTTTGTCGGCACCGGGCTTTGAAGTTCAGAACTTAGTAGCTCATCAAAGCTTTCACATCAAGCTTGCCGCCTGACACGGATTTGCGGTCAAGAGCATTGATCTTACGAGCAGATCCGATGATCGCCGCTTTCACATCCTGCCAGGATTTTTCCGGGTGAGCAGACCAGTAAAGAGCCGCGGCACCCGCAACGTGAGGCGCCGCCATGGACGTGCCATCCCAAGTTGCTTTGAAGCCAAATTTATCGATAACAGTGTCGCTGTAGCTTTGTGCTACGGTTGTGGAATAAACCTTCACGCCCGGCGCGCCGATATCCACAGATTTTTGACCCCAGTTGGAGAATGAACCCAGACGGTCGTTGGAATCCAATGCCGCCACAGAGATGATGATGTCGTGATCATAAGACGCAGGGTAAGCCGGAAGCTTGTCCGTGTCGTTGTCATAGCCCACACCTTTGTGCCCGTTGCCCGCCGCTGCGATGAACAGAACACCTTTGTCCTGAGCGTATTGAACAGCATCACGCAATGCCTGATTTTCAGGAGCGCCTGGCTCTTCACCTTCAGAACCCCACGAGTTGTTCATGATTTTCGCGCCGTTATCAACAGCATAGCGGATGGATTTGATCGCATCAGCTGTGGTTCCGCCGCCCGTCATGCCGATGAAACGCAAAGACATGATTTTCACGTTCGGTGCCACGCCCGCAATACCTTTGCCATTGTCACCACGAGCCGCCACGTTACCCGCACAGTGAGTGCCGTGACCTGGGTTGCCACCTTTGAACAGGCCGTCCAAAGAATCCACGGCAAGGTCATAAGGTTTGTTGTCGTTGGTCACAAAATCCCAGCCGATCACGTCGTCGATGTAACCGTTGCCGTCATCGTCGATGCCGTTGTCCGGGATTTCGCCAGCGTTTCTCCAAAGATTTGGCAGAAGGTCTTCGTGTGTGTAGTCGACACCTGTGTCGATAACCGCCACGATCATTTCCGGATTGCCTTTTGTCACTTTCCAGCCGTCAACTACGCCGATATCCAGCATGCCCCACTGTTTGGAGAACAAAGGATCTGCGCCGGTTGTTGGTTGCGGAGCGTCAGGGATCGCCGGATTGTCCTGGCGAGCGGCTGCGCGAAGCTGAGGATTTCTTGAAAGCATTTTTGCCAAAGCGGCACGGCGAAGAGGGTCTTCGATTTTATAATCTTCCAAAAGAGAGATTTTGTAGTTCGGCTGAACGTACTCGATGGCCGGATTTTTTTCCAAAGATTGAAGGCTCATGCGGCGGGGAGCTTGAACGCGAACCCAGGATTCGCTCAATTTTTCGACTTTTGCGCCCTGAATTTCCAATTCAACGAAGCCAGGTGCCAGTTTAATAAGCAAATCTTGCTTTTGGGAGTTGGCAGATGCCACTCCGGACAAAGCAAGAATGGCAGAAGCAACGTACAGTGCCATCTTCTTCATGTGGGTTTTCTCCTATTGTTTAAGCTCCCTAAAGTTTGTGGTTAAACGACAGGAGAATCAATTTCATTTGGCCTGCTTTGGAAAGGTGCGTTGAAGAAAACGGCGAGGGCCGCCAATATATATATCTAGTTGTCAGGATTACGGTTTTTCAGTAACTACTTAATGATAGCTAAATGAAATTGCAGAGGTGTATTTATGCACAATGAACAAGTGCAGGGTTTGGTATCTCACGATGGGATGACCGGAACCCAAGCTGTAGATGATATGTCGCGAGGTTTTGCTTTCACGTCAAAGCTTGATGCTATTGTTGCGTGGGGAAGAAAAAACTCTCTGTGGCCAATGCCGTACGGTACTGCTTGCTGCGGTATCGAGTTCATGTCCGTGATGGGTCCCAAGTATGACTTGGCTCGTTTCGGTGCGGAAGTGGCGCGCTTCTCTCCACGTCAGGCGGACTTGCTTGTCGTTGCGGGAACCATCACCGAGAAAATGGCTCCGGTGATCGTGCGTATCTATCAGCAGATGCTGGAACCTAAGTACGTGTTGTCCATGGGTGCTTGTGCAAGCTCCGGTGGTTTCTATCGTGCTTACCACGTTCTTCAGGGCGTTGATAAAGTCATCCCTGTCGACGTTTACATTCCTGGCTGCCCTCCAACACCAGAGGCGGTGATGGACGGTATCATGGCTTTGCAGCGTATGATCGCGACAAATCAACCACGCCCTTGGAAAGACAACTGGAAGAGCCCATATGAACAAGCTTGAAAATCTGAAACAGCTTCTGGCTGGCAAATTTAAAATTGAGAACTTCAAGTTCACCCACGCTGTCGGCGATGACGTGATCGAAGTTCCTAAAGAAGACGCTCCGGCGCTTTTGTTGTTCCTTCGTGAAAGCGGCCAGTTCGACTTCCTGATGGACGTGTGCGGTGCGGATTATCCAAGCCGTGAAAAGCGTTTTGACGTTGTCTACAACCTGTTCAACTCCAAGGATTCCTCCCGTCTGCGCATCAAAGCGCAAGTGGGCGAGGGCGAGTCCATTGGTACTGCAATTCCTGCTTACCGTGGTGCGGACTGGTTCGAGCGCGAAGCGTACGACATGTTCGGTATCATCTTTGACGGTCACCCGAACCTGCGCAAAATCCTGACTCACCACCAGTTCGTCGGTCACCCTTTGCGCAAGGACTACGATGCGAACAACCAGCAGGCGTGCACAAACTCCCTGCCGATTCATTTCAACAACGAGCCGGGTTCACCAGGCGACGTATTGAATGACAAATATCTTCCATTGAACATCGGTCCTTCCCATACAGCGATGCACGGAACTTTGCGTGTGATGGCTGAAATGGACGGCGAGACAATCATCCGTTGCAACAACGAGATCGGTTACCTGCACCGCTGCTTCGAAAAAATGGCGGAAACTCACCCGTACAATCAGGTGATCCCTTACACCGACCGTCTGAACTACTGTTCTGCTCCGATGAACAACATCGGTTACTGCAAAGCGGTTGAAAGACTTTTGGGCGTGGAAATCCCGCCAAAAGCTCAGGCGATGCGTGTGATCCTGGCTGAACTTTCCCGTATCATCGATCACACGATCGCAATCGGTACCGGTGCGATGGACTTGGGGGCTTTGACCAGCTTCTTCTATATGTTCGGTATGCGTGAAAAAGTTTACGGCCTGTTCGAGAAACTTTGCGGTGCCCGTCTGACAGTGTCCATGACCCGTATCGGTGGTATGGCTCAGGATGCGCCGGAAGGCTGGTTCGATGAAGTCGTGGCTCTTTGCAAAGAAATCCGCAAGGGCACTGACGAAATGGCGGCGATGGTTATCGACAACAAAATCTTCATCCAGCGTACTAAAAACGTATGTCCGGTGTCTGCTCAGGATGCGATTCAGTGGGGCTATACAGGTCCAATGCTTCGTGCCTGCGGTGTGAATCTGGATCTGCGCAAAGCGCAGCCATACTATGGTTACGACGCTTTGGACTTTGATGTTCCAGTGGGAACCAACGGTGACATCTATGACCGTTACCTGGTTCGTTTCGAGGAAATGCGTCAGTCCGTTCGTATCATTGAACAAGTCTGCAAAAACGTTCCTGGTGGCGATTACACAATCCGCGACAAAGGCATCGTTCTTCCAGAGAAAAAAGACGTTTACGGCAACATCGAAGGTTTGATGAATCACTTCATGCTGATCATCAAGGGTCTTCGCCCACCAGTGGGTGAAGTTTACGATGCGACAGAGGCGGCCAACGGTGAGTTGGGCTTCTATCTGGTCAGCGATGGTTCCGCGAATCCTTACCGTTTGAAAGTTCGTCCACCTTGCTTTGCGATCTACCAGTCTTTCCCGACTGTGGTTAAGGGCGCGATGCTGGCCGATGCGATCGCAACGGTTGCCTCCATGAACCTTATTGCCGGCGAATTGGACCGCTAGAGGAAACAACGATGTTTAAATTGTCTGATTCTGGCTTGGCTGCAGTAAAAAGTGAACTGGCTCGCTACGAGGCGAAAGAGTCCGCTATTATTCCAAGCCTTTATATTGCTCAAAAAGAAAATAACGGCTTCATCACGCCGGACATTATCCGTCATCTGTCCCAGGTTATGGATATTCCGGAAGCACGTATCAATGAAGTGTTCAAATTCTACACCATGTTCAACCAGAAGCCCGTGGGCAAATACCACGTGCAGGTTTGCACGAACATCTCCTGCGCGCTTGAAGGCGGCCGTGAGATGGCAAGCCACATCTGCCATGAACTGGGTGTAAAATACAATGAAGTCACTGCTGACGGCCGCTTCACAGTTTCCAAGGTAGAGTGCCTTGGTTCCTGCGGAACTGCGCCGATGATGCAGGTGAATGACACCTACCACGAAAAGCTGACTCCAGAGACAGCGATGAATCTGTTGAGAGGTATGAAATAATGTCTGAAGTAAAAGTGCTTACAGAATTCTACCACCTGCCTGAATATCAAACTTTGGCGGGCTACAAAGCCAAGGGTGGTTACGAAACTCTTCACAAAGCCTTCAAAATGCAACCTCAAGCCATCATTGATGAAGTGAAAGCTTCCGGTCTGCGCGGTCGTGGTGGTGCGGGTTTCCCAACGGGTATGAAATGGGGCTTTTTGCCGAAAAACGGCGAGCCACGCTATCTTCTGTGCAACGCCGATGAAGGCGAGCCAGGGACTTTCAAAGACCGTATGATGATGGAGCGTGCTCCACATCAATTGATCGAAGGCATGATCATCTCTGCTTTCGCGATCGGTTCCAACAAAGGTTACATCTACGTTCGTGGTGAGTACGTATTCCCGATTGAATGCCTGAACAAGGCGATCAAAGAGGCTTATGCTGCCGGTCTTCTGGGTAAAAACATCCTGGGTTCCGGTTTTGATTTCGATCTGGATGTGTACCGCGGTGCCGGTGCTTATATCTGCGGTGAGGAAACAGGCATGATCTCTTCTTTGGAAGGTCTGAAAGGCCAGCCAAAATTGAAACCGCCATTCCCGGCAGTTCAGGGTTACCTGAGAAAGCCAACCATCGTGAACAACGTGGAAACTCTGGCGGCTGTGACTTATATCATTAAGGACGGCGCTCAGACTTACCGCAAACACGGTACGGAGAAATCCGCTGGTACCAAGCTGTTCTCTTTGTCCGGTAACGTGATGACTCCAGGCAACTTTGAAGTTCCGCTGGGTTATCCGTTGATGGATCTGATCATGAAAGAGGGCGGCGGTATGAAGCCGGGCCGCAAACTGAAAGCAGTTATCCCGGGTGGTTCTTCCGCTCCGGTTTTGACGGCTGAAGAAGTGGCGAAAGCAAACTTGGATTACGAATCCCTGGCGGGTCTGGGCACAATGCTTGGTTCCGGTGCGGTGATCGTGATCGATGATTCCCAGTGCATGGTTGATATGCTGGGTGTTTTGACTCACTTCTATGCTCACGAATCCTGCGGTCAGTGCACGCCTTGCCGTGAAGGTACAGGCTGGCTGAACAAAGTTCTTCATTCGATCCTGGAAGGCCGCGGCCGTTTGCAGGACATCGACTTGTTGATCAAAGTTGCTGACAACATGAAAGGTAAAACCATCTGCGCGCTTTCTGATGCAGCGGCTTTGCCGGTATTGAGCTTCGTAACTAAGTTTAGAGATGAATTTGAATTCTATGTCCGTGAAGGACGTTCGAAAGTAAAAGGAACGACATATGCCGAAATGCACCATTAATGGCAAAGAAGTCGAAGTAAAGGAAGGCACGTCGATCATCGAGGCGATGCAACAGTCTGGCGATCGTATCGCTCACTATTGCTGGCACCCGGGATTGTCCGTGGCTGGTGTTTGTCGTCTTTGCATGGTGGAGATCGAAGGAAATCCACGCGTTCAGATCGCATGTAACACCATGGTTACTGAGGGCATGAAGATCAACAACACGTCTGAAAAAGTAAAAGACGCTGTGAAGTGGGGCTTGGACTTCCACTTGATCAATCACCCGCTGGATTGCCCTATCTGCGATCAGGCAGGGGAGTGCGGTCTGCAGGATCAGTACATGGAATACGGCAAGTACGATCCTGAAATGGCCGAACACAAGCAAAAGAAACACAAGGTTGTAGACCTGGGTCCGACAGTTGTTCTGGATTCCGAGCGTTGCATCCTTTGCTCCCGCTGTGTTCGTTTCACTGAGGAAGTATCCAAAACCAACGAACTGGGCCTGTTCAACCGTGGTGACCGTACTGAAATCGGCACTCACGATGGCATGCCTTTGGACAACAAATACTCTTTGAACACTGTCGACATCTGCCCGGTGGGTGCGTTGACTTCCAAAGACTTCCGTTTCCGTCAGCGCGTTTGGTATCTAAAAGATGCTGAAACTGTATGTAATGGCTGCTCTACCGGCTGTAACGTAAAAGTCTTCTATAATAAGGAAGGTTTCTTCCGTGTGAAGCCTGTTTACAATGAGCAGGTGAACGGTCACTGGATGTGCGATGAAGGTCGTGACATCTACAAGTTCGTCAACCGTGAACACCGTCTGTTGAAGGCGCAGGTTCGCAATGCTTCCGGCTGGACAGAGATGACAGCAGGGGCGGCGGCGAAGAATGCCAATGAGGTTCTGAAAAACTCTCAAGGTGATTCTTTGGCACTGGTTCTGACTGCTCAGTACACGGTGGAAGAGTTCGATGCGATCGTTTCCTCGTTCGTGAACGAGTTCAAAACCAAGAAAGTCTTCTTCTGGATCAACAACAAGGAATCCTTCGAAAGCTTCGATGGATTGCTGTTGCGCGGGGATAAAAACCCGAACACCAAAGGCCTGCTGAAAGTTCTGGAAAAACACGGAATCACAGCGACTTGGGCGGATCTGACTTCCGGTTTGAATTCCGGAGCGATCAAAACTGTTGTGGTGGCTGGCCCGGAGAACATGAATGCGTTCCCTGACTTCGCAGATCGCGTGAAAGAGCTTTCCAAAGCTTCCAACCTGATCTGGCTGCAGGCGACCAAACAGGATGCTTTGATGGCGTTGACTGGCAACGTATGGTTGATCCCGACAAAAACATTTGTTGAGAAAGACGGCACGTTCATCAACCACGCAGGTCTTGAGCAGAAGTTCAAAAAAGCGACGACGATTGTTTCCGAAGCACTGACATTGACTGAAGCGGCGCTGTTGATGGTTGGCAAGAACCTGGCGATCCCTGCGGTGAACGCGACGTTCATGCCGAACAACCAGCGTGAAGATCAGGTGACTTTGGAAGCTCGTAAAAAGAATGAGTTCGTGTTCAGAAGAGGTAGCCTATGAGCGTAATGCAAAACAACTCTGAAAAGTCCAAGTGGTTCCTGCCGGGGATTCTGGGTGGTCTTGCAACGACCATGAAGCACTTGCTGAAGAACTTGTTCAATCAGAAGAAAATGATGACCCTGAACTATCCTGAGGAGAAGTATGAGTACTCTCCTCGTTTCAAAGGGAATCACGTTCTGACGGTTAAAAAAGACGGTTCTTTGCGCTGCACGGCTTGTATGCTTTGTGCGACCAACTGCCCTGCGGAATGTATCAAGATCACGGCGGCGGAACACAACGACCCATCAGTCGAAAAGTTCCCGATCAGCTATGAGATCGACATTCTTCGCTGCGTATTCTGCGGTTTCTGTGAAGAAGCCTGCCCGGTGGATGCAATCCGTTTGGGCCCTGAATGGCAGACTCCAGGCGTGAACGGTGCAAACTTCATCTACGACATCAATCATCTGGCATACCGTCCAAACCTTAAGGGCGGCATCCTGACTCACGTCGACGACGAAGAACGCCACAAAGCCGGCATCTAAGCCGCGGCTGAACCTTTTTGATCAGCCGCTCAAAAAGGTGCCTGGTGACTTTTTAAATCTACAATGCGTCAAAAAGGGAGTCGAAAGACTCCCTTTTTGTTTGCCCGCGCTTCGGTTCCCCTGCCAGACTTAAGTCATAGAAGGGGGATTCTATGAAAAAGTTTTTGATGTCTTTGGCGTTGGTTTTAGCTCCAGCCTTGGCTTTGGCAGATGTGTCTGTTCAGCCGCTGAATGTAGAGGCGAAAGCTCAGGATCAATATCTTAACTACAACTTCGGAACCACATTTGTTCACTCCGCAAGATTCCAGGATTTCATTCTGACGGCCAATGGCCCTGATTCCACATTCATTCGTGGTATCAGCGTTCAGGGTTCCTTCGCCTATCGCGTGGACACCAACTGCCCGCAGATTTTAATGCCGGGGCAGCAGTGTGTGATCCGTGTGATCTTCAGTCCATCCACAACCGGTGGTCACTGGGGTGATGTGACTGTTCACCTACGTGAAAGTAATATCTATATTCGTTTGTTCGGGAACGGCATCCGCTAGGTCGGCGCTTCCGGTCAGCTTGCAACGGGCGAGGGGCTTGTACACAGGGAAGGCCCCTTGCAGTGTTGATTCGTACAGAACGATTTCCGTAACATGAATCTTGCCGAAACTTTTGCGTTTAAAGGGCGAGATCATATCCTTCACACTTCGCGGGTTGCGAAGTCTTCCAAAGGTCAGATGCGGTGAAAATGGCCGCTCTTCAATTTTCGGCAGCAGATTCTTTTCCACCAGCTCGTGATCCAGAGCTTCCTTGAATTGATTCAGACTTCTTTTGTTTTGCACACCCAGCCACAAAACCCGGGCATCGTGCTCATTTGAAAAGGCACCGACATCCTCGATCTTCAGATCAAACGGCGCAAAGTTCTGGCAAACATTCGCCAGGGCTTCGGCTACCTTCTGAACTTCCTCTTCGGGGCGATCACCCAAAAACGTCACAGTGACGTGGTAGTTGTCCAGCGGGACCCACTTCACGGTCATGTCACGGCGATCAGCATTGATTTTGAGTTTCTTTAAGGTCGGCAGAAAGGTGTCTGCCAAAGGATCGGTAGCGTTGAGAGCAAGGAACAGTCGTCTGGTCATAAAGCCCCCTCATAACTATGATCGCTGTTATGAGGGGGCTTGTCTAATGGATTAAGCTTCTTTTTTCGGGAATATCAGGGAAGCGGCAATAGAGCCACCGATAAACGCGAAAATGATGCCCAAAGAGATGCCAATCGGGAAGTGGCCGCCGAAGAGCTTGTTCAGCCATACCATCTTAAGACCGACAAACACCAGAGTCAGGGCCAGACCGTATTTCAGCAGGTGGAACTTATCAACCACGCCCGCCAGCAGGAAGTACAGGGAACGCAAGCCCAGGATCGCAAAGATGTTGGACGTGAACACAATCAGAGGTTCTTTCGTGATAGCGAAGATCGCCGGCACAGAGTCTACCGCAAAGATGATGTCCGTGAATTCCAGGAACACCAGAGCAATAAACAGCGGAGTTGCCAGTTTCACGCCATTTTCTTTAATGAAGAAGTGATCTTCATGCATGCGATCGGCAACGCGGATGTGCTTTTTAAGCCATTTGATCAACCAGTTTTGAGAAGGGTCCACTTCTTTGTCCGGCTGAAACATCATCTTCACACCTGTGATGATCAGGAACACACCGAAGATCAGAACCACAGCCTGGTATTGCATCAGGACTGATCCCAGAGCGATGAAGATCGCACGGAAGATCAGGGCTCCCAGGATACCATAGAACAGCACGCGGTGCTGGTACTTGGCCGGAACCGAGAAGAAACCGAACACGACGACGAAGACAAAGATGTTATCGACGGACAGCGATTTTTCGATCACATATCCGGTCAGGAACTCCAATCCCACCTGTTTGGCCAGGGCCGGGGTTTCCGGGTAAAGATGCAGGGTGTAGTAATACAAGCCCAAGTTGAAGAGCATCGCGATCGACACCCAAACAATCGACCAGATCGTGGCTTCTTTGAAACTCACCGTATGTGAGTGTTTATGAAATACACCCAGATCCAGGGCGAGCATACCTATGACAAAGGCGATGAAACCTGCGTAAAACCACCAGAAGTCAGCAAAAGGGAATAGTAACGTTTCGGACACGGTAAAACCTCCAGAGCGCAGTATAAAGACTTTTGGATGTTTTAAAAATTAGATATTCTTTAACAAGTTATTCGCAAAAAGCAATGAGGTGAAATATGCCCGTTCGTATCGAAAATCAGGTTCAATGGCTGAACTACCATCATCTGCACTATTTCCACGTTATTGCCAAAGAGGGCAGTATCGCCAAGGCCGCCGAAAAGCTGAACATGGGTCAACCGACTCTTAGTATTCAATTAAAGCAGCTGGAAGAGTCCTTGGGAAAGAATCTTTTCGAAAGACGCAAACAACGCCTGTTTTTGACAGAGGCGGGGAAGATCGCCTTTGAATATGCCGACCAGGTGTTTCGCCTGGGGGCGGAAATGGTGGAGGTTTTGCAGGATCGTATGCAGAACAACCGTGTGCACGTACAAATTGGAGCGCTGGACAGTGTGCCCAAACCGATCATTTCTGAAGTGGTGCTTCAGGCCTATAAGCAGGGGAACTGTGCGGTTTCGGTTTTGGAAGGTGCGGGCAATGATTTGTTGCGCGAACTCAGCGCGCATCAGATTGATCTGCTGCTTTCAAACTATCCTCCGAACGTGGATTTCCAGACGGTGTATGCCAAGTCCATCGCCAAACTCGATGTGGTGGTGTGTGCCTCGGCGAAGTACAAACATCTGCGTCGGGATTTTCCGTATTCACTGGAAGGTCAGCCGTTTATTTTCCCGACCATTCACAGCCGTCTGCGCCGGGATCTGGAACATTATTTTTCTATCAATGGCATTCGTGTGGATCGCATCGCGGAAACTCAGGATACCAGTCTGCAAAAACTGCTGGGTCAAGAGGGCGTGGGGCTGATTCCGATTGTGGAGGTCGCAGCATCGGATCTGATCCGGGAGAAAAAGCTGGTGGTGCTGGGAACATTGCCGGGCATTTATGAAGAGATCTGGCTGATGGCGGCCAACCGCAAGATTGACAATCCAATCGCGGCGAAGTTGATGAAGGGTTTTACATTATAAAAGAAAAACGGCGGGAAACCCGCCGTTTGTTTTTTGTTGTTATGTACAAAGCGCTGAAAGGATCTTCAGTGCTTCCACTGCTTCTGGAACCACGCCGCCCTCACGGCTGGTGGAGTTTTCAATGTGCACCTTCGTGGAGTGGCAGGATTTTGCCGACACCTGGCGCATGCGGATCAGGGCGACATAGTTATCGAACTCCGTCAGGCTGCGGTACTCCTCAAGGCGCGGATCGTTGTCGGGTGTGGTCTCGATGTCCGGCAGTTCAATGGTGTTCAATCGTGAGTACAGGAAGTCCTTATAGGATTCCAGTTGGCGCAAACGAACTGAGGTGTCACCTTCCAGTTGCATGGCGTTGATCAGCTCGTCCGTCGCTCGGTACGTTTGCAGATCCTGAAAAGCCATTGCGGAATTGCCGGCAAGAACGAAAGCCAGAATCATCACTAGTTTACGCATGTGCCACCTCCTACTGCGTTTTCGATATTATTCAAAGTTTTTGTGATCTCAGGGAAATAACGGGACGTTTCCTTGCGACGAGCGCTGGATTTGTTGGCGCTGGCCGGGAATTTTTGCATGTACTGCTGCATTTGCTGGATGAACTGATCCGCGTTGGTCACGGTTTTTCCTCTGTAGAATGTGTTCAACAAAGTTTTTGCCGGTGTCCAGGTTCCTGCCGGGCCGGTGTTGTGGGACCAAACCATCAAAGCACGCTTGATCTTGTTCAGGTCAAATTCAGACATGCGGAATTTGTTTTTATAGTTTTTGTTTTCGAAGATCATGTTGTTCATGTCCGCTTTAACCCCTTTCAGGTAAGCGTATGTGTAAATCATGTTCTTCATTGGATTGCCGTTTTTCAAAGAAATGCGTTCACAAGACTGCGCTTTGCCCGGGCGGATCGGTTCCATCTTATCCAGAAGCTCCATGGAAAGGCGGCTGCACAGAGGGTTCTTGTTGCCTTCCAAAGAGATACGAACCGCGTTCAGTTCATTGGAATTCACATCCTGAATAGCAGGGGCGGTGAACTGGCCGATACCGCCAGCGCCGGTGCCACTCATGGCGTTGACGTGGAAGCCGGATTCGATATTGATCAAAGCGTAAACCGCGCGAACATCCAGATTCTGTGTTTCCTCGTCCTTGCCCGGAGCAATAAAGTCCTTCATGCAAGAGCTGACCAGTTCAAAGCTGTTGTTCACCATCTTGAAGTAGTTTTCAGAAATACAAGGGCGGAAGGCCTGGCGGGCGGCGCCAGCGGCATTGCACTGACGGAAGGTTTTGCTGCTGACACCAAATTTCGTGTTCATGCCCATTTGAATGCACGACGCTTTAATAATGGAGTTTGCTTTGATCGGTGCACGGATCAGATCACCCAGCAGGCTGTTCTGTGATTCCACGGCCGTTTTCATCTCTGCTTCCAGATAGTTGTTCTGGGCATTGCACTGCATGTAGCGCATGTTGCGGATTTCTTCCTGGCAGGTGTCGCAGTTGCGGTTGGCAACATTGTCACCCCAGCCAAACAGGCTTTGGAAGCTTTTGGTTTTTTCAATCTTGTCGAGGGCATGCTCAATAATAGGAATCGGCTCTGAGGTTGTTTCCTCTTCCTTTTTGTTTTCCACTTTGGCTTTGGAGGCGTTCAGGTTAAATGGCGCTGCCAGCCCCTTTTCTTCCTTGGAAGCCAGGTCCAAATGGAAGTCCACAGGTTTCATATTCCAGCCCATGCTAAAGCAAAGGGTCAGAAACAGCATTTTGTACAAATGGGGTGTGGTAGCTCTCATGAAGCCTCCTCACGGCCTTAAAGAGCAAGAGGCCTGCCAAAGAGGATTCCACAATTATCAAGGACTTGCGGGACTGTAAGCTGTCTCGTTATGAGATTGCCAGTGTCAAAGGCCTAAACGGTCATCGCCCTGTCTAGATCATCAACAGGGGAGCTGCAGGGAACTAGATAGCGCCGACAGCCTGGGCTTCGGCGGCTTCGTAACCACAGGCGCGGCACTTCATTACGAAGTGGCCCTGGGCATTCGTATCCAAATAAAGGATAGAATCCGGGCAGTGAGGGCAGGAGCTTGCAGAAACATCCTTGCGCACGATCGGAGCCTGATTCAGTTCGAAGACATAGTGAGTGTCGCCTTCAAAACCTTTGATCACGCGTTCGCCGATGTTTTTTACGGCAAAGCCTTCCATCTGCAACGTCTGTGCGATGTCGGAATCAATCAGAATCTGATCCGGTTCCGCCAAGTTTGTCAGGCGGGAGGCAAATGGCAGCGGCGCGCCAATGGCCGTGTAAGAACGGAAGAACTTTTTATTACCATAGAAGCCCACGTTGGCGTAACCGGCAGAAATACCGATGCGGATCTGCATTTCCTTTTTCCAGTTTAGCAGATAGAACTCACGATCCTGACGAAGGGCTTCGCGCACCTCCAGGGCGGCAAGGCACGTTCTTTGTGTATAGTCTCCGTAGCGGATCGGATCGTTGGCAAAGGCCAGAATGCCGTCGCCTTGGAACTTGTCGATGGTGATGTCGTATTTCAGGAAGATACTGACAACCGTGTCCATGAACCTTGCCAGAACCAGATCCACTTTGGCCTGATCCAGACGGACCACGCGTTCCGTGGAACCGACGATGTCCACAAAGATGGCGCAAATCTGCGCACGGCGAACACCTTTTTCCAGATCCACTTTACCTTCACGGATGGCTTGCACCACCTGCGGGCTGAACTGGGTGCTTAAGGTATTCAGACGGACAGCTTCTTCTGTTTTGGATTTGATAATGTGATCTCGGTTGGCGATTTCGGCCTTGAGGGCCAGGCGGCTGTTGATCTCACGCATGCGCAACTGTTCGTGGAAGAAACGAATCAGGAAGCAAATCACGATAGAGCCGACAATAAAGAACGAATTCAAAACCACCGGCCACAGATCCGTCACAGCCTGAATTTTCAGTGCAGTGAACAGATAATAAGGCAGATAGATTCCCAAAGCGGTGGCGACAAAAAAGCCCGTGGAAAACGGAATGAACGAAAGTCCCCCGATGGCCACCAGGTTCAACCCGGCATAGTAGCCGGTGCCCACGTCAGGGATAAAATAAATCATGATGTTGATGGGTAAAGCCACGAGCCCCGCATACAGGGCGGCAAACCACTGGGCGCGATGGAAGCTTTGCTCTTTGCGCAGTTCGTACTTGGCCACCAGACACAGCGGAATGATGGTCAGGCGCAGACCCAGGAACAGCCATTTGAACTGGGGAACGTAAATCAGATCGGCAATCCAGAAGGCCATGAACAAAGGCACGGCCATCCAGTTTGCGATGACTCGCAGGACAGATCTGATTTCTTCAATCACCTCAAACTCGCGCATTTGTGAGGTGGTGATTTCTTTCCCCAGCATTCAGTTCCTCAAAGCTTCCTATTTCTGAATCACTACAAACAGATTCACACCCAGAGGCTCTTTTTCCACCCAGATCTTGGAACCCATGCCTTTGAATATACGCAGCAGGTCCTCTTCAGAGCGGTAAATCAGATGCCAGTCCAGAACCAGCTCCATGAACGGCACACAAGGATTGTCCTTGCTGAAGTTGCCGATCACGACATGGCCACCTGGTTTTACAGATGCCAGCATTTTTTGTGCTGCCATTTGTGCCACAGGTTCTGTGAAGTAATCAAACAGGCCGGCAGAATAGATCAGATCATAATCTGTCTCGGGGCAGCCAGCCGCGATCACGTTGCGGATCGCCATATTGTTGAATTTGAATTTAAAGCCGGATTTCACAAAGCGCTCAACAGAGTGCAACTGTCTTTGCGCGTGTTTCAGGGATTCTTCATCCTGATCCAGGCACGTGAATTCAGCCGGACGGCCATGATAAGGAGTCGCATTCTGCAGGAAGATCTGCTGTTCCATCGCAGGACCGCTGGCCACGGAAAGAACTTTTACCGGAGTCGTCGGTGGAGTGCGCTCAAACAGTTGAGTGATCTTTTCAAACAGATACTGACCACGGTTTTTTACCGCCGCACCCGCAGGTTCATCGATGAAGTATTTGTGCATGCACTGGTCAAACAGGGTTTTACCCACCAGTTCGTCGCGGTACAGGTGATTCATCATTTCATAGTCACCGGCATAGCCGCGTGGTTTGAAGTAAGCACGGTTGGCAAACGGAGCACCGTAAACCAGGTGACCCACCTGTTCACGGGCAAAGTCCGTGGCCCACTTCATTTGTTCCGGCGTGAAGTCTTTCACAAGCTTCGGAACATCTGCGTATTTCATTGGAATGACCTGGCCCAGATAGTCGGACACAGAGTCCGCAATGGTCATGCGATAGTCTTGAGCTTCTTTCCAGCTATCGACCGGGGATTCCTGTTCCAGTTTGTCGATGCGGGATTTAAGCTTTTCCAGCCAGTCCTTCATCTCGTACACAAATGTTTTAAATTCTGCCGGCAGTTGTGCCAGGTGCATGGCATATTCCGTCTGCGCATTGATAACTTCAGAAGACACTTCCAGAGCTTTGATGCGGTCCACTTTCAAAGGTTCACCCAGAACCTCAAAACCCACGATCATTTCGCCGGTCACAGACTTGCTGTGGTTTTCAGAGCGAGCCCAGCGCAGGGAAACGTGCTGGGTTTGAATGTTTTTATAAAGGACGTCGGCTTCGAAGTGAGGATTTTTATCCCACCAAGCTTTCAAGTCCGCGTATTCCGCGCCAGGAACCAAAACAGCGCAACCAAAAGAACTGATGTTCAGAACTTCCAGATTGCGGCCGGGGATAGTTAGGAAGCAGGCACCAGGCTCAATATCATTGCGATCCTGACGAATCACTTTTTTGCGTGTGTTTTCATCGATCTGGAAAAATTCCTGCTTCATAGCGCCGTTGCCGCCCATGCTGACTCCTCTAGGTTGAAATAACTGATGTAAAACTAAGCAAGGCTCTTATCGTACTTATGGGATACGAAGAATACGGGACCAAAGCAGGGGGAGCGTTCTTATTATACTTTAGTCCAGTTGGTTTTGTTCCTTAAGTGACCGAAAAAGAAAGGGACTAATTAGGAGATTATTTATGAAGAAGCTCGTTTTATTGGGGGCCGCTGCGGCGGTGGGGTTGGTTACGGCCTGCACATCACCATTTAAATCTGAAGTTAAAACATATCGTCATCCGGCCAGCACGGAAGAGCTGATCACGGGCAGTCGCAAGGTTCTGGCGGATATCGGCAATCCTCAGGTGTTTAATGCCAAGACTTGTGCGGGCTTTGTGAACAAAGTCACAGACTATCTATATTATCTGCCAGCAGATCATTTCCTGCCGAAGAATGCCACAGAAGTGGAGCAATTGAAGTCCGTCGGACCTGAAGTGATGGACACCATCTTCCAGATCCGCGTGGCTTTGCATGATAAATTGCAGGAGTTTGAATCCCGCAATGAACTGAGCAAAGAGTGCATCCTGGAAATGCGTGAAGGCTTCCAGTATGCACGATTCTCTGAAGAGTACCTTTTGGACTGGCTTTACACCAACAAGGTCTTCACCTTCAAAAAGACCCCGATCATGGTGAATTCAAAGCCGGACACCTGGACAAATCCGAAGTATTCCGGTTTTGAATTGAAAAGCGGGGATGTTCTTTTGATCCGTGGTAAGTCCTATGTTTCAGCGATGATTGCCCGTATCTCTGATGAAGAAGGCAATTTCTCGCACTTGGCAGTTGTTGCTGAAGACAAGGCCGGGAAAAAATACATCGTTGAAGCATTGATTCAGTACGGGGTGATTGTGACTCCGCTGGAAAAGTGGCGTCAGGCTGAAGATGCGCGTGTGGCGCTTTATCGTCAGCCGGATGAAGCTTTGGCGAAGAAAGCTGCGCGCTTTATGTATGATCATGCCAAAGGTGCTTTGGATCGCAAGAAAGGCATCCGTTATGACTTTGCCATGGACGATGATGACTATTCATCTTTGTTCTGTTCTGAAGTTATCCGCATGGCTTACGACAAAGCCTCCGGTGGTCAATTTATCGTACCTAAATATCGCAGCACGGTGTCCAAGTTTAAGAACACGGATTATCCGCGTTCACTGGGTGTGACCAAGACCTCTTTGTTCTCGCCTTATGATATCGAAGTGGATCCGCGTTTTGACTTCGTCGCTGAATACCGCTTCATGCCGCTGCTTCGTCAGGTGCGCATGCAGGATGCAGTGATGCAAAGTGTTTACGGCTGGATGATTGATAAGGACTATACGTTCCACTGGGCACCTCAGCACAGTGTGAAGGCTTACTTTGCCAAAATGGTTCGTCAGTTCGGTGTGGCGAAAGATACTTTGCCGAAGTACATGCCTGTCGACAGCATCAAAACGAACGTGCAGTTTGAAGCGGTAGCGACTTTGCTTGAAAAGAACATCTATGAAAAAGAAAAAGAGTTCTATCAGAAGAAAGGTTATCTGCCGTCCTTCCAGGACATGCTGGCGATCAACGAAGCTTACCGCGTCGCTGATTGTAAAAAGCATCAGGAGTACCGTAAACAGCCGATGACGGTGGATAACAAGCCACTTCCGGATGAATCAAAGTTCCACTGGTTCTTCTATAATAAGAGCAAAAAGTGTGAATAATTAGGATTTCCATCTCAAATGGAAGCGCTGAAAGCCGCACCTGTTTCAGGTTGCGGCTTTTGGCTTTTTTGGGCTCCATACTGAATCCATAGTGCCTTGATATTCTGTGTTCAAGACGGCGGTGTTCTGTCTGAAAGGAATCAGAGGATATGGAAATCAAAAGACTGTCTCGCAGAGAGCTGATCAAATACGGTGGAATCGCCCTTTTCGGAGCGGCCGCAGGCGGAGTGCTTGCTGGCTGTTCCCAAACGAATTTTTCCAATGCCGTGGCTGATGGCGCAGAGTCTGTCAGTGATGGTAATGGCGGAAGCTGTGCCCAGATTCCCTCTGAAACTGCGGGACCGTATCCTGCCCATGATGACAGCGCCATCAACGTGTTAAGACTGAACGGAATTGTTCGCAGTGATATTCGCAGCAGTCTGAATACGGGTGGCTATACGGGAAGCTCAACGGCCACCGGGGTGCCTTTGACCCTGACGTTGAACTTGCTCGATGTGAACGCGTCCTGTGCGCCGTTGGCGGGGTATGCGATCTATTTGTGGCATTGTGATATTAACGGCAAGTATTCAATGTATTCATCCGGCGTCACCAGTGAAACTTATCTGCGTGGCGTGCAGCAGACCGACAGCAATGGCAGCGTGACGTTTCAGACGATCTTTCCGGGTTGTTATGATGGTCGTATGACCCATATCCACTTCGAGATTTATCCCAGCATGGCTGAAGCCGTGGATGACAGCTATATCGTCAGAACTTCACAGCTGACGTTCCCGCTGGCGACTTCTAGTTCCGTATATAACAATGCTTCGGGGTATTCGGCCAGCAAAACCAATTTTAACAAAATCAGTTTTGCCACGGACAATGTGTTCAGCGATGGGACCGCTTATCAGATGGCGAGCATCCAGTCCGGAAACTACAGTTCCGGCTTTGTCGCCAGCCTAGATGTGGGGATCAAAGCTTAAGGTTTTGCGGATTCAAAATAGGAAATGATCGGGGAGGTCTTGGTGTTTTTCACCGCCAGACGAACCCCGTCGTGTTCAATTTGGGTTTCGGTGCCTTCGCCGTGACCCACTTCGGATTCATCTTTTTGGGCATCTTCCGGGAGCAGGGCCTGCACGTCTTTTAGATGCACTTTTCCTTCAGGGATGCGGTGATAGAACGATTGCACCTTGCCGTCTTTGATTTCAATGGTGGTGTCATAATCCAGGCTGCCGGTCTTATAGAACAGCAGCGTGTCTTTGTTTTCAGTCTTTAACGGCTTACCCAGCAGTTTGGTGATTTCGGCTTTGGTGGTTTTACCCGGGGTTACAGAGGCCAGCTTCTTTGGCAGGTATTTCGCCTTAAAAGAGGCAGCAAAGCCATCAGCCAGAGCGGGTAGTGACAAAGTCAGCCCTGCACTCAAGATCACCGCAGAAAGAGTTTTAAGCATAACAACCTCCTGAAAAAACAAAACCCACAACCAATTAAAGTTGTGGGTTTGTGCTGGCGTCAACGCCTATGTCAATAATGACAACCGGATCTAGACAGAGCGCAGATACACGCGCCATTGTTTCATGCCCATCTGGAATTCCAGTTTGGCAATTTCCATGTCACGGCGAAGCTCTTCCAGCTTGTGATCGTAAGCTTCTTTCAGTTCTTCACGTTTGCGAACAGCATCCAATTTGAACTGTTCATAATCCTCACGCAGCTTTTTCATTCTGTTCTGCGCTTCCAGGATCTTTTCTTTCATCTGAGCCAGTTTTTCTTCAGCAAAACCGTGTTTGGTCAGTTCGGCCGCTTCCGCCTGCAGTCGGGCTTTCAGAATTTCCACGTGAGAGATCTGGCGAAGTTTGGTCGCAAGTCCCATCGCGCTCAAAGTGCGGATCACCCATTTAGTCGGATCCCAGTGATACCACTTGATACCGTTGCGATAGTCGATCTGGAACTTGTGGTGGAAGTTATGGTAACCCTCACCGTGAGTCAGAATCGCCACGAACCAGGAGTCACGGGCTGAGATTTCTTTGGAATAAGTCTGTTTGCCTAAAGTGTGGCAAAGAGAGTTGATGAAGAACGTGGATTGCTGGGTCAAAGCGATGCGCAAGCCCCCGGCAATCACCAGACCACCCAACCAAGAACCCATCGCCCAGCCCACCAGCATAGGGAAGATGAAGCCTGTCAGGATCGCGATTGGAACGTAGTGATCGTTCTGGAATTTCACCATCCAGTCTTTTTCAAGATCCGGAGCGTGGATTTTCTGATCGACGGAGTCCTTGAAGAACATCCAGCCCATGTGGGCGTACCAGAAGCCTTCATTGATGTTGTAAGGATCTTTTTCGCCATCAATGTGTGTGTGGTGACGGCGGTGGTCAGAAGACCATTTCAACGCAGAACCCTGGAAGGCGGAAGCACCGATCAAAAGGAACAGAGCTTTCACCAGTGGGTGAGCATCATAGCTTTTATGGGAGAACAAACGGTGATAGCCCGCCGTAATACCCAGGTTTGTTGCCGCGGCAAAAGCCAACGCGAAAAGAAGGATGTCCCATTGGAAACCGAAATTGTAGAAATAAATGGGGGCCAGGATGAGAGTGATCAGTGGATTCAGAACCAAGAACAAGGCCACTGGCCATTCGATACGTTTTTTTGTCATGAGGGCACCTCGTACTACTGAGTGTAACAGAGGCGCCATGATTTCAATACTTAAATGGAAAAGCCAAGGATAAATTTACCGTAAGTCCCATTCATATTGATATCTTGAGAGGGTGCGTTACCAGTCGAGTCTGTCGCATCATTCCATTGGAAATTCTGATATCCGAACTCAGCCCCTAATGAGAAGCCAATGAGCTTTACGCCAGCCTCTAAACCCACTGTGTACGAGCTGGGAGAGCCAGCCGAATAACTGGCTTTTTTAACACCAAATTCCGTGACTTTCAGGTCGGTGGAATGTGACAGGCCGTATGTGAGGATTGGCCCGGCATAGATCAGATTATCAATGGGACGCCAATTGAGCAGCAGCGCCGTTCGGCTGAAGTGGGCGGTATAGTCCAGTCCTGATTTTGAGGTCGAAAATTCCATATTCTCATAACGAATTCCGATGCCGGGCAAAAGTGGAATCGGAAGTGTGATAATTCCGTCTGCGCCCAGACCATAAAACGGAGTGACACTGGGAGCAGAACCGGCGCAGCCTGCGCACAAGGGGTTCAAGTCCGGATCTGAGTTCAACATGCCATAGGAAAGGCGCGCTTCAAAAAGATCGCGAGCTTGCGCGACGGGTGACATCAGCAAAAAAGAAAGAGCCAGAATCAGAATATTAAATAGACGCATAAACGAACTCCCAAAAAACCATTTCAGTGTAATGTTCCTTGCCGGGTTTCTCAAAACGGCGTCTTAAAATAAGACCTTCGTCTCACTCTCTTTTGTCGGGGAATCTGCTAGCCTTGAACGAAGTATGCTCATCGATGTTGTGCGCCCTGAGACCTGGGAAGAGTTAAACGATCAAGTGAAAACCTGTTTGGGGCTGGCGCCGCGAATTCGTGCGCGTGCCTATCAGGGACTGTCTCAGGCTGTTTACGAAATTTCTCAGAGCACGGCTCACTTTATGTCCCACAAAAAAGCCATCGGTGTTGTTCAGGGTCAGACCTCTGTTTTTGAAGGTTTGCTGGGTTACTATTACAAAGAAACCTATGAAGTGAATGCCCGTTCGCACACTCAGATCACCGACGTGAAAGAGTGGGTGGAAAGTCTGAAGAAAGACACCTGCTTTGTTCTGTTCAGTGAAGATCATCCGGTGACGGGGGAGTTGTATCCTTTTGCCGACGAGCTGGATCGCCTGCTGAATGAAAAGCGCATTTTTTCTTTCCGTGTTTCTCACGCCAGACATTTTCATGAATCCGTTGAGATTCGCCCGTACACCGTTCGTTTGTGTTCTTATGCACCGATGGTGAGTGTGGCGATTTTGGGGGAGCGTTTCCGTTCTCCAGCTTTGCAGGTGCAAAATCAGTCCTGGCTGGAGGTGGACTTTATCAATCAACTGATGAAGGCCCGCGACGGTCGCAGTGTGAATCAGTTGTTGGTTGAAAAGTTTGAAACAGAAGCGGCCTCTGTCGCACAGCCTTTTTTAAAGCCGGGCAGTGCGAGACTGTATGACCGGGCGTTGTGTGTTTTCTCGGACGTCAGTGCGGAAGCTGTGGCGCAAAAGGTTTTCAGTAAGCTGGGGCTTTCCGCCGAAGAGGGCTGGAAGAAGCTTGAGACCACCAACATGTGCCAGTGGAATGCCATTAAAATGTTCCGCCACTGGTGGGAGCCGGCGCCGTCGTCTGACAGCCTGCGTGGGCTGCTGATTGTCGGCCCGGAACTGCTGGCGACAAAAGACTTTGCCAAGCTGCTGATATCTTCGTATGAAGATATCAAAGCCCAGCAAAGTTGGAATGTGTGACCCAAGCTCAGAATCGCTTCATTATCCTGAAGAAAATGAAATACTCCGAATCGGATCTGATTCTGCATGCCATTTCCACTCAAGGTGAAAAGCTGTCTTTTATGGCCCGGGGGGCGGCGAAGAGCAAAAAACGCTTTGGGGGCGGGGTTTTGGAGCCGACTCATTTTGTCAGCCTGACCTACAAACAATCTTCCGAAGAAGGCAAACTGCATGTCCTGCTGGAGGCCACACTGATTAATGATTTTGCCGGACTTCGCACGGACTATGACCGTCTGGAGCTGGCTTTGCACATCTTAGAGTGTGTCAGCAAAGTCAGTCAGGAAGGCGACCGTCATTCCGAGTTCCTGTTCAATCTTCTGGGACACACGTTGCGCGCCCTGGAAACGGCTCAGGATCCTTTGGTCGTAAAAATGCATTTCTATCTGAAGTTTCTTCTGCAGCAGGGTGTGGTGGATGCTGAACCCTGGATGGCACCCTTTCTTAAAACCAACATGGCCGACAGCAATCAACTGGTGTCATATCGTCAGATTGTCGATGATGAACTGAAGAACGTTGAACAAATGGTTCGTCATTATATCGTGAACGCCACTCTTTAAAGCTTATTTTCCTTTACCCAGCGGATGCAGGTTTTCCATGGTGCGGGCCAGCTGATCAATGCCCAAGTGCGTGTACTTTTCCGTGGCCTGCAGACTTTCGTGGCCCAGAAGTTCCTGTAGAGTACGAAGGTTGGCGCCGCTGCTTAGCAGGTGAGTGGCAAAGCTGTGGCGAAGCGCATGGGGATGCAGCGGTTTTAAGAGCCCCGCACGAATGCCACTTTGGCGGACCATTTCGTAAGCCGTGCGGGAATTCAGTGGCTTTTCTCCGAAAACGTATTCATCAAAAGAGCTTTCCTTTTTCCATTTCAGCAGCACATCGACCGTCAAAGACGGCAGAGCCACGACACGCTCTTTGGAACCTTTTCCCTTCACGCGCAGAACTTTCTGCGAGATCTGCACTTCGCTCCACTTCAGATTGCAGGCCTCGCTGACACGCAGACCGCCCCCATACAAGAGCAGGAACAGAACTTTTTCTTTCAGCGGGATTTTCGAGTCGGCGTCGAAGCTTTTCAAAACGGAGAGCGCCTCATCCACACTCACAAAGTGCGGAAGCTTCTTAGGGACTTTCGGGCAGGTGATCTGCACGGACAAATCCATCTCAGTCAGGCTTTCTTCAAAGGCCCAGGAAAAGAAGCTTTTTAGAGTGGCGGCTTTGCGGTTTCTAGAGGCCAGCGAAAGGTGCGCCCACTGGTTGAAGGCCGCCCGGGCCGTGGAAAGTAATTCGGACTCCGAAATTGATTTAGACTTAACTGAGGGATCTTCATAATTAAAGGCCTGCATCAGATCCAGGGAATAGTGCTTGATCGTAAGGGGCGAGGCTGACTTTATAAAAGTCATGTATTTCAGGTATTTATCTATATTTTCGGAAAGCTTAAATGCCTTCGCCATAGCCCTGAAAGTCCCTGTATTGGGTTTGAGACCCTAAAAAAAAGTTAACGTCGTGCATTATTTTTATTGCAATTACTACACGACCAAAGTTATAACTCAATGCGTTGTCGCGGCGTATCAAAGCGAGATAATCAAATTGAGACGCCCACCCAAGTTTAAAAAAGTACGTAAACCGAAAGGTGGAGCTATGAACGAAAACAACTCAACGACTGTTTTGCCCTCTTCTCAGAATGCAAACCAAGTTATGTGGAACACAAATCAAACTTCCAAAGTGGTTGAAAACAAGACCATCGTCTATCAGTCCGAAGTGATGGGCAGTTTGATGAAGATGATCGACCGTGTAGCTCCATCCCAAGCCAACATCCTGGTTCTGGGTGAATCCGGTACTGGTAAAGAGCTGATCGCCCGCTCCATCCACGATCGCTCCGGCCGCAAGAACAAACCGTTTGTTGCGATCAACTGCGGTGCCCTTCGTGAAACATTGCTTGAGTCCGAGTTGTTCGGTCACGAAAAAGGTTCCTTCACCGGCGCTTACAACCGCAAAATCGGTTTGGCTGAAGCGGCTAACGGCGGGACTTTGTTCCTTGATGAAATCGGTGAATTGGATCCGGCGATCCAGGCTAAGCTTCTTCGTTTCATCCAGGAAGGTGAAGTTTACCGTGTGGGTGGCAAAGACCCAATCAAAGTTGATATCCGTCTGATCTGTGCGACCAACCGTGAGTTGGATCAGGAAGTGACTCGTGGCAACTTCCGTGAGGACTTGTTCTATCGTATCAACACGATCGTGGTAAGTGCTCCGCCTCTGCGTCGTCGTAAGGAAGACATCCCTGCATTGGTGAATCACTTCCTGAACAACTCCCAGCACGCCTACCTGAACCGTGGTCGTTCTGTGAATGAAGAAGCGATGAAGGCTCTGATTCGCTATGAGTGGCCGGGTAACATCCGTGAACTTCAGAACGTGTGTGAAAGACTGCAGATCCTGTCTGACGGTCACATGATCATGTTGAATGATATTCCAGAGAATATCCGTAACGGTGAAGCTGAAAAAGACGTTATCGCTTACGATCCTGCGATGACTTTGCATGAGCTTGAAAAGCGTTACATCCTGAAGGCGTTGGCTCACTTCGGTGGCAACAAAACTCAGGCGGCAAACAATCTGGGTATCACGATCAAGACCCTTTATAACAAACTTCATGAGTACGGCGAATTCGAGAAATTCGCGGTTCACACGAAGCCGATGAAATAGTTTTGTACTAGCAACCCGGAGTGGTTCCTCTCTCTTTCCACTCCGGGTGTTCTCTTCTCTCTTCGAAAGGCCCTTTGCGGGGCCTTTTGTCGTTTAAGCCCCTGGAACTGTTTGTATTTACCGGCCTTGTCGCCGCAGAAAGCGGCACTGCTGTCAAACTTGTGCGCAGGTAAAATACTCCAAAACGTACAGAATTGAGATGGTTTTGGCGCAGGCATTGCAACTCAAGGCCTTGGATAATAGAGGTTCATATGAAACGCGCTTCTGTAACATTATTGATGATTATTGCCATGGCCAGCTCTGCCAATGCGTGGATCAAACGTGGAAATGGCAACAACAATCCGCCAGCACCGCCGCCGCCGGGAGCTGTGGCTTCTCAGACAATGGGAAGTTGTGCAGATAATCTTTTTAATGGCTTGGATTTGTGGCCGTCATCTGCTGAATATGCCTGTGGTCTGGGACGCGTGGATGTTCAATTCCAAAAATGCGTGATTGATCTTACGAAGGTTCTGGATAACAAGGCCAATCCAAATAAGGACCATTTGTCATACTCTGATCATAATAAATATGTTGGTCGTGCTGCTGATGTTTGTGTTACCTCCAAACGCGCAGATGCGGTTCAGTGTATGCTTGATTTGTCCAAGAAACGTTCGCTGACCTTGGAAAACGCTGCGTTCTTCTGCGAAAGAGGCGTTGAAAACAATTTGCCAGCTCAGCTTTGTACGGAAAGTCTGGAAAAGTCGTTCCCACGTTATGGTCAGGCTAAAGAGTATTCTCTATTTATCTGCCGCCAGTCAGCCAGCCCTACGTTTGATAAGTGCGTATCGCAAC
Source organism: Bdellovibrio bacteriovorus (assembly GCF_002208115.1). Lineage (NCBI taxonomy): Bacteria > Pseudomonadati > Bdellovibrionota > Bdellovibrionia > Bdellovibrionales > Pseudobdellovibrionaceae > Bdellovibrio > Bdellovibrio bacteriovorus. The sequence continues at coordinate 832,573 of NZ_CP020946.1, forward strand.
TTTACAACCAGGGTGCTCTTGAGGTTGAAAACAACCGCTTGCAGTACGATGCTTTGAGACTTTGTAAGAACGGAACCAACACCGCACTGAATAAGTGTATCGTGGATGAAGTTCAAAACCGCGGTCGTACGGGTGTTTCTGCGGCAGCAGTTTGTATGGAAAGACACGACGCTGAAACCCGCGCTCGTGCCGAGGCCGAACGTCGCCGTATTGAAGAACAGCGCCGTGTCGAAGCAGCCAAGGCGGAAGCTGCGAAAAAAGCGGCTGAAGAAAAACGTCGTCAGGATGAGCAGCGCAAAGCCGACGAAGTTCGTCGCCAGCAGCAACAACAGCAAGAGCAGGCTCGTAAACAGGAAGAGGCTCGCAAGCAAGAAGAGCAGCGCCGTAAGGAAGAAGAAAACCGCAAGCAGCAGGAAAAGCCACAGCCGATCCCGCAGCAGCCTTCCAAGCCGACAGCTCCGACGACTCCTTCTCAGCCATCTGTAGATTCCGGCAAACAGCAGGAAGATCAGAAGCGTAAGGACGAGGAAAAACGCCGTCAGGAAGAACAGCGTAAGGCCGACGAAAAACGCAAAGCGGACGAACAGAAAAAGAAAGACGAAGAAAAGAAAAAAGAGGAAGAGAAGAAAAAGCAGGAATCCCAGCAGCCACCAGCGCCGTTGGATCCGGTGACGACTCCTCCACCTCCACCACCAGATGGCGGCCTGATCATCGATCTGCCAATGCCAGAGTAATCAAAACCAAAATCACCAAGGGCCTGTCGGTAAAACGACGGGCCTTTTTCATATTAAAAGACCAAGGTCCTAAACAATTTAATTTGTGTTTACACATTTGCGGCCCCCGAAAGATCATCAATCCACGTGCATTTCAGGAGTACAGCATGAGAATTTTCGCAGCAGCAGTGATGATGATTTTGGGTTTTTCCACGACGGCCAACGCCGAGTGGAGATATGGTGTTCAGATCGGGTACAGCCCGAATTATCTGGCGAAGCTTTCCGGTGACGGAACTGTTTCGGGGACTCCAACAGACATTGATTATGATCTGGAATACAAAGGCGCCCTTGAGGTCGGCTTCAACGCCTGGTACGCACCTCAACATTCCTGGGGTTTTATCAGTGGTATTTCATTGGGCGGGGAACGTGATCTGGACAAGATGACCCTGAACGGAATCACTTACAGCGCAACCGGCAGCACTTCCAAATTCCAGACGCACTTCCTTTATGCGGGAACGCTGTATCGCTGGGAATCCTTCTATCTTCCACTGGGTCTTGCTTATGGTATCAACAAGTTCACTCCGGCAGGAACGGGTGACGGCGAAGCGACCAACGGGGTGGGTGTTTTGTTCGGCCTGGGCTGGTTCTTTGCGGATAATTTCGTGATTGAATATATCGGACGATCCACGACGACCGAGCTGAAGCTGTCTTCCGGTACGGACACGATAAAAACAAAGGGCGCTATTGGAAGCGCCCTTTTGAACCTGAAGTATTTCTTCTAGGACTTTGTGATTCCGGCGGTGTAGTGCCCGATGAATCGGCGGGCACTTTTCACGACTTCCTCTTCCGGAGTTTCTGAAAGAATCAGATCAAACAGGAAGGCGCCGTGCAGGTAGGTTTCGATCTCTTCGGCGATTTCATCCAGCGTCATGCCGTCTCTGATCTGACCTTTTTGCTGGAAGCGCGCCATACGATCAATCAGCTTGGGATCCGCAAACATGGGAATACGTTCTAATGCTTTTTTACGGAACTTATTGTCTGTCAGACACTGGCAGATAATGATTTTACCAAGACAGTCGCGTTCATGGCTTTTGCCCACTTTGAATTCGACATACTTGATGAGCTCGTTCTCCAGGTTTTCCTGAGGAGGGTAATCAAGTTCTTCGTTGCGCATTTCTTCGATGAAGCGTTCGACGATGGTAAGTAACAAACCTTCCTTGCCGTCAAAGTAGCGACCGATCAGGGATTCATTTACGTCGGCCTTTTTTGCAATCAACTTAGTAGTGGAGCCGTCATAACCATGCTTGGAGAAGATTTCGATGCCCGCAGCAATCAGACGCTCTTCAGAAGCACTTCTGTCACGCTTTTTACCCTTTTGGCTATCAGCACTTTCATCCTGAACAGTCTTAAGTTGAGATGTGTCAGACATGGATAAACCCCCTAAATACCTAAAATCACTATCTATAAGATACTGTATCATAAGGTCAATTGATATTCAATTAAGTAATTGATTGCATACTTATCATCATTGGGGTACAAACTTGTATGTAAGCGATTACATATTCAACCAGTCAGTAATTGGACTTTGGAGAACTAATATGGAAAAAAACAAGATCATACAATGGGGAGCGAAGTTCCTCATCTGTGGGACTCTTTTGCACGGAGCTTCGGCCTCCGCACTGACTCTGAACGAGTATCTCGATCAGGTGAAAGGTGACAGTACGGCCTATAAAGGAAGTGCTGAGCAGTCAGAAGGTGCCCAGTTAAAATCCCGTGAAGCAGATTTGATCTTCACGCCGAAGCTTTTTGCAGAAGCCCGCTGGGGCTATGACGGCAAGCCCGGCAATCCGAAAATGTATGACGAAGTTAAAAGTCAGTATTACTCCCTGGGTGTAAGTCAGCAGTTCAGTTTCGGTCTTCAAACCAAATTGTCTTATGATCTGACGCGCACACAATTTGAAGGGCTGGCGCCAACGTCTCCGATCAATCCATCCAAATACTGGGATGCAACTCCGAAGCTGGAATTGTCCATGCCTTTGTGGGCCAATGGTTTCGGCCGTACCGCTCAGGCCAATGAAGAGGCTTTGCGCGCGCAGAACCTTGCGGAAAAATTCTCAAGCCAAGGGCAATCCCTGAACATTCTTGCGGGTGCAGAAGCGGCTTATTGGAAGCTTGCTGCGTGGCAGGACGTGGTGACGATTCAAGAACAGGCCAAACAAGCGGCGCAAAGTATTCTTGATTATGTCAGCCGTAAAAAAAGAATGAATCTGGGCGAAGAAGCGGACGTTCTGCAGGCCCGCGCTTTGGTTGAAGCGCGTACTTTGGAACTGCAAGTGGCTCAGAACGAATATCTTGAAGCCCAACGCATGTTCAATAAATTCCTGAACCGCGAAGCCTCTGCCAAAGTAGAGACACTTGAAAAGGTGAACTATAAATCATTGGAGCAACTGACCATCCCGGGCGCTCGTCCGGGCAGCCGTGCGGATGTTGAAGCGACTAACGCTCAGTTGGCAGCAGCCCGCGCCAATGCGGTGATCACGCTGGAAAGAAACCGTCCGTCTCTGGATCTTTACGGTAACTATGCAATGAACGGCCGCGATGAGGAATACAACGAAGCGATGAAAGAATCCGGTAAAACGGACCAGGACACCGCTTTTGTAGGTGTTCGCTTCAGCATGCCTTTGAATATCGGTGCGGCATCTGACACAAAAGCCGGTGCTCGCAAAGCGGAACGCGCGGCAGAGCTGAACCGTGAATATGCTTACTATGCCCAGGAAATCGATTGGACCAATTTGACCCGCAATCTTCAGGATGCCCGTGACAACCTTCGTTTGTTGTCTCGCATTGAAGATGCTCAGAAAGCGAAGCTTGAAAACGAGCGCGTTCGCCTTCGTCAGGGTCGTACGACGACGTATCAGGTTCTGTTGTTTGAACAGGACTATACAACGTCCGCAATCAGCAAAGTAAAATCAGCAGCAAATATCCTTGGTTTGCAGGCGCAAATCAAACTTTACCAAGCCTCTCCTGAAGGAGGGAAATAGTCATGAGCTTACCTAAGTTATCCATCAGCCGTCCGATATTTATCACGTGTGTGACCATCGCCATGGTGGTTGTCGGTTGGGCCTCCTTCAAATCCATGTCCGTTGATCTTTATCCGGACGTTTCCATTCCGGTGGTAACCGTACAAACCGTTTATGCGGGTGCGGGTCCTGCCGAGATCGAAACTCTGGTCAGCCGTCCTATTGAAGAGGAAGTCAGTACGATTTCCGGTATTAAACGTCTGACCTCCAAATCCCTGGAAGGTGTTTCCCAGGTTATCGTTGAGTTCAACAGTGAAGTGGACGTCAAACACGCCGAGCAGGAAGTGCGCGACAAGGTCAACCTTGCCAAAGCCAAATTGCCTGACGACGTTGAAGATCCACTGATTAAACGTTTTGACCCGGCGGACACGCCGATCCTGACGGTGTCTTTGACTGCCAAAGACCTTGGCGATGCGGCACTGTTTGATATCGCCGACCAGTTTGTGAAACCGCGCCTTGAGCAGGTTCGTAACGTCGGGGCCATCGAGATCATCGGGGGTCGTGAGCGTGAAATTCATGTGCTTCTGGATCGCAAAAAACTGCGTGCCCGTGAGATCTCTGTATCTCAGGTGGCGGCGCAAGTGGGCGCTTCCGGTCAGAACATCCCTTCCGGTAAAGTGAATCAGGGTCAAAAAGAGATGGTCTTCCGTGGTCTGGGTGAGTTCTCATCCGTGCCGGAAATCTCGGACACTCTGGTAAACCTTTACGGGAATGAAGTCCCAACTCGCGTGGCGGACCTGGGTAAAGTCGTTGACACTCTGGCCGATGAAAAATCCCGTGCTTATGTAGACGGTGAAAAATCCCTGTTCCTGCAAGTGTATCGTCAGTCCGGTTCCAACACTGTGAAAGTGGCCCAGGACGTGATCAAGCAGATGAACCGAATCAAGCCTGAGCTTGAAAAAATGGAAGGTGCTCCGGTTGTCGCGGTCATGACAGATGCTTCCGTGAAAATCTCGGACAACTTGTATGACGTTTACGAGACGATCATCATCGGTATCCTTTTGACAGTTATTACCGTGTTCTTCTTCCTGGGAAGCCCGCGTTCCACATTCATCACAGCCTTGTCTGTTCCAATTTCTTTGATTGGTGCGTTCATGGTCATGAAGATTGCCGGGTTCTCTATCAACATCGTATCCATGCTGGCATTGACTCTGGCCGTGGGCCTGTTGATCGATGACGCGATCGTGGTTATTGAAAATATCTATCGTCGTATGGAGCTGGGTGAAGAATCCCTGACTGCGGCGGAAAAAGGGACAACTGAAATCCAGATGGCCGTTATGGCGATCACTCTGGTGGTTATCGCGGTGTTTGTGCCAGTGGGTACAATGTCCGGAACCATCGGTCAGTTCCTGAAACAGTTTGGTATGACGGTCGTGTTCTCGATGGCGATCAGCTGGTTCGTGGCAATGACTTTGATCCCGATGCTGACAGCATACTTCGGTGGCTCCGGTCACGGTGGTGGTCATGACAAACACAAGCCAGCAGGCTTGTATGACAAGACTCTGGGCCGCATGGTGAAAGGTTTCGACCGTTTCCAAACCATGCTTGAAAACGTGTATGTGAAACTTTTGAATGTATCTCTGGATTGGCCGAAGGTGACTATCGGTCTGACCATGATGGTGTTCTTCCTGAGTATCTATACAGTGACGAAAGTTCCAGGCGCGTTCATTTCCGATGATGACTCGGGTGAATTCTCTGTGACTTTGGAACTGCAGCCAGGCACCAGCTTGGATGGTACAGAAGAAGTGGCTCGTCAGGTGGACAAGATCCTGCACGACAATCCGGAAGTTCGCTTCACGACAATGATCGTGGGCAGCTTGTACGGGGAGTCCAATAAAGCCAGCTTCTATGTTCGCATGAAGGATGGTAAAGAGCGCGGGCCTCTGACAACAGAGCAGTTCCGTGACAAAATCCGTGGTCAGTTGACGCATTTGTCCTCTGCGAATCCGGTTGTTAAAAAGTATGACGCAACTGGCGGTATGGGTGGTCAGCCATTCATTCTGAACATTATTTCTGCGGACCCGGTGGAGTTGGAAAAAGCCGGCACAAAAATGTATGAACTTTTGAAGAAGGATCCACGTCTAAAGGACGTCGACTCGAACTATCGCCCGGGTAAACCTGAAATGCAGGTTCACTTGAAACCAGGCGCGGCTAAAGTATTTGGTATCAACACCAGCACTATGGGGGGCGAGCTTCGTGCCCAGGTCGAGGGTTTGACGCCGGCGAAATTCCGCGAACGTGGTCGTGAGTACGAAGTTCGTGTTCGTTTGCAGGAAGATCAGCGCGACTTGATGAAAACGTACAATGACGTTTATGTTCCGAACGTGAACAGAAAACTGGTGCGTTTGAGCGATATCGCCAAAGGTGAAGTGGAGTCCGGACCGGCTTCCATCGAACGTCAGGACCGCGGTCGTTACATTCAGATCACTGCAGGTCTGGCACCGGGTGCAGGCTTGAGTGACGTGGTGAATTCAGCCGTGGCAGCAATGACGACGGGTGAAAATGCTCTGCCTCCAAGTGTGCGCTATGGATTTGGTGGTGATGCGGAAAACATGCAGGAACTGATGACATCCACGGTGATGGCACTGGGCTTTGCGATTCTGTTCATCTATCTGATCCTGTCGTCTCTGTACGAGTCCTTCATCACGCCGATCACGATCATGGTGGCGTTGCCGTTGGCTTTGTGCGGTGCCTTCCTGGCGCTGTTCCTGACCGGTGAAGTTCTGACGATCTTTGCGATCTTCGGGTTCTTCATGCTGATCGGGGTTGCGGGTAAGAACGGTATTTTGCTTGTCGACTTTGCCAAGCAGATGATGGAAGAGGGTAAAAACCGCCGTGAAGCTTTGATTCTGGCTGGTAAGACCCGTCTTCGTCCGATCCTGATGACGTCCTTCGCATTGATCGCCGGGGTTGTTCCGGTGGCGATCGGTATGAATGCGGCTTCCAAAACGCGTACGGCGATGGGGGTTGCGATCATCGGGGGTATGATTTCATCCACGATCCTGACTTTGATTGTGGTACCGGCAGTGTTCACTTACGTGGACAGATTCCGTGTGTGGGCAAATAACTTCGGAGCTAGATTTACTTCCCAGAAAAAGATGGAAGAAAAATCCAGAGATGCCGTGATTGAAGAATCCGAGAACCATGACGACAAAGGCATGATTCCGGCTAAATAATGCAGTACCGGGCGGACCTTGAGCAATCCGGCTTTGCCGGAGTAGGGGAACCCGCCCTTGATTTCAGATATTGGAGGCCTTTATGGCAAAATTATTCATTCAAGATCTCCCTTCCCGTGAAGAGGTTCATACGTCTTTGACGACACTGCCGGTGGCGGCAGAGCCGGATTCCATGGCGGTGTATTCCAATCTGCTGTTCCTGAAAGTGGCCAGCGAGATTGAAAACAGCCTGGACAGCCTGCTTGCCAAGTACAACCTTTCCAGCGGTCGATTTATGTTGTTGTTCCTGCTTCGAAATGCGCCTGCGGGATTGCGTCCTTCCGAGTTGGCCAACCAGGTGGGTGTAACCCAAGCCACGATTTCAGGTTTGATCAACAGCCTAGAAAAAGCTGAATTGGTGGTTCGTGAGGGGCATCAGTCTGACGGTCGTTCCTTTGTGATTCGTCTGGCTCCAAAAGGGGAGCAGGCGATTCAGGATATCTTCCCTCAATGGTATCCACGCATTGTGAACTTCTGGAATGTGGTTTCCAACGAGGAAAAAAGCAGCCTGAACGGTCTGATGGAAAAGATGATTCAGAACAAGTCAGCGCTGACACCGAGATAGAAATTAGACATTGGAAATTTGAAATTGGAAGAAAAAAGGCCGTCTTGTGACGGCCTTTTTTAGTTTTGAACTTTGTCTTCGTTGGAATTTTTCAGTCGCAGGGAAAGTGTTTTCACCAGCGCCTTGGACCAGGCGGGTTTTGAGAACAGCACCACGTCCAGACAGTTGTTGGGGATTTCAATCAGTTCGCAGTTGGTCAGGCTCATGACGTTGGCGGATCTGGGTTCGCCGTTGATGTAGGCCATTTCACCCACGAATTCGCCGGGATTGATATGACCCAACAGGGTTTCAACACCGTTGTCAGCCTTGTAGGCTTTCAACTGCCCGCGTTTCACCAGGTACACGGACTCGGCTTTTTCACCTTCACGGATCAGAATCTGATTGGCCGCCAGGAACTTCATGCGATAGTTGGCATTGTCACCGTTCACAATCCAGTTCAAGGCGCGCGTCAGGTGTTCAATAAATGTTGCCTCATCGGTGGGGCGGGTCAGGATGTGCACCTGGCCCGTGACCACTTCGTCGACAAAGTGATCCGTGTCCGGAAGCGGTGACATGATGATGACAGCGATGCGCTCTTTTCTTTGAATCAGCTTTTGTGTCAGATCCAGAGCACTGACTTTGGCGATCTCGGAATCCACGATGACCACATTCGGGATCACGTTTTCGGCTTTGAAAAGGGCGGCACTGCCATCAGTGGCGGTGAAAACGGTGGCATTTTGTATGTGCTTGGTCAGGGTGCTTTCAATTTTCTCTGCTTCTTCCGGTTTGGCAGAAGCGATCAGAAATATTCTTTTACTTTCAAGGTCAGCCACGCGAATTCCCTTCTTCGGACTCCTTAATAAAGAATAGAGAATTCTTCGGCTTGTTCAACGACCGCGAGGGCTGCCTCGACCTTTCTACAGACGGGCGATCACGCTGCGGACATCTTCTGTATCATGATACAACCCGAAGCCGAAACGCAGGCGGTTCTTGCGTGAATCCACATGGACTCCGCGAGCATCCAGATCCCGCACCAGCTTCTGGCAGTCCTCGGTGGTGGGAAGATCGAAAGTCAGAAAGTGACCATGATGATCAAGATCCAAAGCCATCAGACGCGAGCGGTTCAGCAGGGGATGCTTCTTTTGATCCAGTTCCTGCAGAAAGACCTTTTGATTATTTTGAATGTGGGTGTGAATGGCCGTGACCGTCAGGCCTTCTTTCTTGAATGTTTCCAGCGAGGCAATCAGGCGGTACAGCGCTGAAAAGTCCATGGTGCTGCCAGCGTACTGAAGGGCATCGGTCGGATAACCCACTTCATTTCCCACGGCAGAAAGCTTGGAAAGTTCGGCAAACCATCCCGTGTGAAACGGACGGTGACGGGTGCTTGGGGGAACATAAAGGAAGCAGGCCCCTTCGCCTCCCTGGGCGTATTTGTAAGAGCCGGCAAGATAGAAAAGGCGATCTTCGATGGGCTTTAAATCCGTCGGCATCGCCATAAAGGCATGATAGCCATCCACCACGAACAAACTGTCGGCGGGGGCGGCTTTCGCCAGACGGTGAATATCGCAAGCAAGTCCTGAGTTAAAGAACACCTGGCTGACAAAGACCAGATCCCAGGCTGAGGATTTTGCTGCCGCCTCGAATCTTTCCTGGAAGGTCTCAAAGGGCAGGGTGGGCACTTTCACCACTTCAAACGGAGCCATTTCAGACAGGCGGTTGATCTGACGGTCGAAGCTGTAAAATTCTGAATCGGTGGTCAGGATGCGCAGTTTTTTATCCCAGTTCAGGGAGCTGAGCAGGCGAAAGACAAATTCGTGCGTGTTCGGGGCAAAAACAATCTGTTCGGGATGGGACAGGTTCAGATTTTCGGCGATCAGTTTTTGTGCCTGGGGAACCTTGGTGGAAAAAATGTGGTTCCATTTGTTGTCGACATATTTGCAGGAATCATCCCAGTACTGCAGGTGGGCTTCGCGGGTGGCATCCGGCCAGTAGTGGTGGCTGTGGCAGGCAAAATGGATCTGCTGGGGATGGGCATCAAGGAAGCGCTTATAAAGGTGTTTGTACATGCCCTGATGATAATAAAAAAGGGAGTCAAAGACTCCCTTTTTTATTTGCTGTGTGCGCAGCGACTAGAAGTAACCTTCGTCATCACCGAAGTCTTCGTCGTCTTCATCGTCATCGTCGTCGCCATCATCATCGTGTTTGGAAGTGATGTCTTCTTCGATTTCGTCTTCGTCGTCTTCTTCGATGGAACCTTCGCCTTCTTCAGACTCGTCTTCGTCATCCCATTCGTCGTCTTCAGAAACAGCTTCTTCTTCGATGTCGATCATGCTGTCGATTTCAGCTTCGTCATCGAAATCCGCTGTCATGTCTTCAACCTGAGGTTTCAGAACTTCAACGGCAGCGATACCACCGGCAGCAGCGGCTGCAGCTTTTTCCTTTTTAGGAGCAGCTGGTTTCTTCGCAGCAGGTTTTTTTGCGGCTGGCTTTTTAGCAGCGGCTTTTTTCGCAGGCTTCGCAGCTTTTTTGGCAGCTGCTTTTTTAGGAGCGGCTTTCTTAGCTGGTTTAGCGTTTTTTAGCAGTCGCTTTTTTAGCTGGTTTAGCAGCTTTTTTAGTTACTTTTTTTGCGGCAGCTTTCTTAGCAGGTTTCGCTGCTTTCTTAGCTACTTTCTTCGCAGGTTTTGCTTTTTTCTTTGCCATGATTCGCTCCCTGAAATGTCCTGGTTCAATAATGGAAATGCCCCCTTAGACTAGCGAGAATTAAGGGGGCAGGCAAATCAAAATAGAATTACGATGAGGACGGTCTTGGTTACTTGATAACCCCACTCAAGTGGTCATCGATGATCTTGGCCAGATCATTCGGAAGGATGAAGGACAGGAACAGACCACCATTATAGGCGCCGGATTTAGGGACAATCGTGAAATAGCCCAGGGTGCGGGTCGCAGCAGCGTTCTTAAGAGGGTACGTCAGGCCCAGGAATGCCGGGAACAAGGAACTTTCGATAAACATTCCGACCGCATTCACGCCGAAATACAGATAAACCTTGTTGTCCGAGTTCGGATTCAGACCCAGCCCAAGGGATGGAAGCTCTCCGCTTGGCATCATTGGCAGGTTGTTACCATTTGGCAATTTAGTCGCCGGCAGGGTTGTAACGCGATCTTTAACAATCAGTTTCAGTGGAATGCTGACGGCTACGCGCGCCTTTTGCTGGGAATCCATGACCGTCTTGATCTGAACCCCCTTTACTTGCGGCACATCTATATAAAGACTGCTGAAGGCACCAGGCAGGGGGAGGTACAGAAGCAAAGCGTTGTTGGCTTTGTCGATACCAAGCACCTTTTCATTTTCATAGGTGCCGCCGCCCACGTATCCATTTAAATCCATTTTGTCGTAAGCACTTGGAGGAGCTGGCTCTGTCGGAGCAGGTGTGCCACCTTGACCAGAGTTCCCGCCATCACTGGACCCTTGGCTGGTATTGCCGGTAGCGCCAGGCAGGGACTCGAATCCTCCTTGTTTGCCACAGGCGGCAAGAGCTGCGGTGGCGAAAAGAGCGACCATCAATCTTGCTGTGATATGTTTAGTCATACAAAACCTCCATGCTTCTTCCATATTTTTCGGAAGGTTTTGCCCTGGACTTTAGCTAAATATTTGAAATTATTGGTAAAAAAGTTCTACACTTTTCTGGTGCTAATTATCTAGGCAGCTTTGCCTGGAAAAACTTTGAACATTAAAAATGAAAAAGGGAAGCCGATGCCTAGCCGGTTCCCCCAAAATAAAAAACCCGGAAGGCGTAAACCCTCCGGGTATAAAGTTACCTTTTACTTCAGCTTCGGGCTTGCGCCCTCAGCCTCGTCCGCTGCCGCGGCTTAACCGATCAGCTTAAGAGCCAATTGGTTGGACTGGTTGGCTTGAGCCAAAGTGGATGTACCAGCTTGCAACAAGATGTTGTTACGAGTCATCTCGGAAGATGCCTGAGCAACGTCTGTGTCACGGATACGGCTGTTAGCTGCAGACAAGTTCTCTTGAGCAACACCCAAGTTGTCCACTGTAGAAGTCAATCTGTTCTGAAGGGCACCCAGGTTGGCGCGAGTTCCAGAGATTGAAGTCTGTGCATTATCCAGCATACCCAAAGCTTCCTGAGCGCCTTCTTTAGTGGAGAAATCCACACCAGACAGACCCAGAGCATCCAAAGTAGCCACGTTTTCAGAAGCGTTGAAGGAGATACGATCTTCTTCAGAGTTGTTGAACAAACCTACTTGGAAATCGAACTTCGGAGAAGAACCATCCAATAGTTTTGTAGTACCCCAAGTTGTTACAGAAGCAATACGCTGCATTTCTGATTTCAACTGTTGAACCTCTTTATTCAACATGCCACGCTCTGTTTCACCAACTGTATCAGAAGCAGCCTGGATGCCCAACTCACGAAGACGAACCACGATGTTACCGATCTCGTTCAGACCACCCTCTGCAGTTTGAACCATGGAGATACCATCGTTCGCATTGCGCTGAGCTTGAGCAGCAGATCTGATCTGAGCTTTCAAGCCTTCAGAGATCGCCAAACCTGCAGCGTCGTCAGCAGCTTTATTGATGCGGCTGCCGGAAGCAAGTTTCGCCATAGAGTCGTTGATCTGTCTTTGAGAACCGACCAAGTTACGTTGAGCATTCAGTGCACTGATATTTGTTGTTACTCTCATTCCCATTTTAAATTCCTCCGTTAATATTTATTTTTCATATTCATTACCTTCCTTGATTTGTTTTGTTGGCATCAGCGAAACCTACTTTCGCTTTGCCGGCACTGACATCCGAGTCGGTGCATTTGTATGGCCTTTGTTTTTTGCTCTTTTCAGAGCTTGGGCTTAGTCCGCTTCCGAGGCTTGCAGCCTCTGCAGCTCCTGGGCTCTGCCCGGTGAACAATCTATTGTTCTATTTTACTTTCATCCTTGAAGGCCCTCCTTTCGGTTCAGCAAGAGAGTGACCATCTCTCTTGACTCCTTCTGAGTGAATCGTTGATGTGCATTAGATCGGGATTTGGTACGAGCTCTTGACAGGACGTCGGGCGGGTTTTGTTTGTTTTTCACAATACTGGCCGTAAGGCAGATCGGGGTTTCAGGACGTAGGATTGTCCTGAATCATTTGTACACAGTACTTTCAGAGGGAAAAATCGAATTTGGCAGGACTTTGGATAAGTCAATTTTCTGAATGGGGATAAAGGGCTTAAGCGACGCAAAGGCCGCAAACCCGCTGCTGGAGTGCAAAGGAACAGAATTTAATCGATTTCGATAAAGCGGCAGAAGGCCATGTTGCCCGCCAGTTCGTACTGGTGGGTCTGTGTGGCTTTCAGGTGATGAATGGGATTGTACCCAATAGTGCAGACAACTTTTTCGCCATCATAGTGAGAACAGTCCTCACAGGAAAAGCGTGTGTCATATTCCATGTAGTCCTTGGGGTTGACGCGGTCTTTTTTGATGGATGGATGCAGGCGCGGCTGGGATTTGCCTTTACCTTTGGGATTTACGATACCTGCCACTGTGACCGCCTTGACATTGCTGAAATAAGACTCATCCTTTATTCCAGATGGAGGGTTTATGAGCAACGATATTGAAAAAATGACGCGAAAAAGCCAGGAGGCCATGCAGGCCGCCGCGAGACTGGCTGAGCGCAAAAACAGCCCCTCTGTAGAGCCGGAACACCTTCTGATGGAGCTGGTACAGCAGACCGAAGGCATTGTTCCGCGCATTCTCGACAAATTGAATGTTCCTCAGGCCCAGTTCCTTGCGGAACTGCGGACCAAAATTGATAAATTCCCTCAGGTGACGGGCGGCGGCCAAAAGCTGTTTGCCAGCCCTCGTCTTGAAAAGATCTTCAAGGCGGCCGAAGACGAAGCGCAGGAGTGGGGTGATTCCTATATCTCCACCGAGCACTTCTTTATGGCCATGCTTAAAGGGGGGGACTCTGAACTGCTTGGGCTGTTTAAGAAAAACAAAGTCACGGCGGAGGCGGCTCGCACGGCCCTGACTGAAATTCGCGGAAAACAAAAAGTGACGGATGATGATCCGGAAAACAAGTACGAGGTTCTGAACAAGTACGCCCGTGATCTGACCGCTTTGGCGGCCGAGGGCAAATTGGATCCGGTGGTGGGTCGCGATGAAGAAATCCGCCGCGTGGTGCAGGTTCTTTCCCGTCGTACCAAAAACAACCCGGTCCTGATCGGTGAGCCTGGTGTGGGTAAAACCGCCATCGCCGAAGGCCTGGCTTTGCGTATTATCAAACAGGACGTACCGGACAATCTGATTGGCAAAAAACTGATGTCCCTGGATATGGGAGCCCTGATTGCGGGTGCCAAGTACCGTGGGGAATTTGAAGACCGTCTGAAGGCGGTGATCAAAGAAGTGACCAGCAGTGAAGGCCAGATCATTCTGTTCATCGACGAACTGCACACTTTGGTGGGCGCGGGTAAAACCGACGGCGCCATGGATGCAGGACAGTTGCTGAAGCCGGCACTGGCGCGCGGTGAATTGCGCTGTATCGGTGCGACCACTTTGGATGAGTACCGCAAGTACATCGAAAAGGATGCGGCTTTGGAAAGACGCTTCCAGACTGTGATGGTCGAGGAACCAAGTGTTGAAGACGCCATCACCATCCTGCGTGGCCTGAAAGAAAAGTATGAAGTCCACCACGGTATTCGCATCACGGATGCGGCGCTGGTGTCGGCGGTGAAATTGTCTCACCGTTATATCACCAACCGTTTCCTGCCGGACAAGGCGATTGACCTTATTGACGAGGCGGCCAGCAAGCTGGGTATTGAAACCCGCTCGGTGCCGGAAGAAGTCGACAAGATCGAACGCGAGCTGATGCAGTTGCGTATTGAAAAAGAGGCGCTGAAAAAAGAAAAAGACGAAAGCGCCCGCGAGCGTCTGGCGGTGATCGATAAAGAAATCACCGAGCTGAACGCCAAGAACCAGTTGCTGCGTGAACAGTGGGAATTTGAAAAAGGCGGCATTGAGGGTATTAAAAAACTCAAAGCCGACATTGAGGATCTGAAAGTGGCGGTGGCCAAAGCCGAGCGCGAAGGCGACTTGGGTAAAGCGGCCGAACTGAAGTACGGAAAGCTTCCCGAGGCCGAGAAAAAACTTAAAGCCCTGGAAGAGCGCAGCAAGGAAGGCGCAAAATCCGCTTCAGAAAACCGCATGCTGAAAGAAGAGGTCGGTCCTGAGGATGTGGCCGAAGTCGTCGCGAAGTGGACGGGAATTCCAGTCAGCAAAATGCTGGAAAGTGAATCTCAGAAACTGCTGCACATGGAAGATTCTTTGAAACACCGTGTGGTGGGTCAGGATCATGCCCTGACGATTGTGGCCGATGCCATTCGCCGGGCGCGGGCTGAGATTTCAGACCCGAACCGTCCGATCGGGACCTTTATGTTCCTGGGTCCGACGGGTGTGGGTAAAACTGAAACCGTGAAGGCCTTGGCCGAATTCCTGTTCGATGACGAACAAGCCGTTGTTCGTATCGACATGAGTGAATACATGGAAAAACACGCGGTATCCCGTCTGATCGGCGCGCCTCCGGGTTATGTCGGTTATGAAGAGGGTGGTCAGTTGACGGAATCAGTCCGTCGCCGCCCGTACAGTGTGGTTCTGCTGGATGAGGTTGAAAAAGCCCATCCGGATGTGTTCAACATCCTGTTGCAGGTTCTGGATGACGGTCGTTTGACCGATGGTCAGGGGCGCACGGTGGATTTCAAAAACACCGTGTTGATCATGACCTCGAACGTGGGTTCACAGTCGATTTTGGATCCGGGTATGTCGGAAAATCAGAAGCGTGAAGCCGTCAACGAAGCTTTGCGTGAAAGATTCCGTCCGGAGTTCCTGAATCGTATTGATGAGATCGTGATGTTCAAGTCCCTGGGCGAATCGCAGATTTCCGGCATCGTGAAGGTGCAGTTGGATCTGGTCGCGCAACGACTGAGAGCAAAAAAGATCGGCATCGACTTCAATCAGGAGGCCATCGACTTCCTGGCGAAGAAAGGCTACGACCCGATTTATGGTGCAAGACCTTTGAAGCGTGTGATTCAGACCGAACTTCTGAACCCACTTTCCAAAGAGATCATCTCTGGCAAAGTCAAAGCCGGAGACACCATTCACGTCAAAGCCAACGGCGGCTCCTTGACCTTCTAAAAGGGGCCTGGTTGTTTTTTCTGGCTAAACAGCATCAAGCCCTGTCTCATCGAGGCAGGGCTTTTTGCTTCTTAAGCGATGACATGACAATTGAGTTTTACGGGAATAGAGTGAAGGAATGAAAAAACAAAAGAAAAAGACATTGGCCTTGATTGCTCACGACGGAAAGAAAGCTTTGATGGTTTCATTCGTGCGTGATCATCTGGATACTTTCAAAAACTTCACTTTGGTGGGCACCGGCAATACCGGTCGTCTGATTCAAGCCGCGGGTCTGAAGGTTACACGCAGGCTATCGGGACCGCTGGGTGGGGACGCCCAGATCGCTGCCGAGGTTGCGACTGGCAAGTGCCAAGGGGTGATCTTTTTCCGTGATCCGCTGGGCATGCATCCCCATGACCCGGACATCTCGATGCTGATGCGAATCTGTGACGTTCATAACGTTCCTTTGGCGACCAATCCGGCGACGGCTGAGCTGCTGATTACGGGCCTTTCCCACGACTAGTGCTGTCAGGGTTTTAGACACCTTTTGCATTCTTTTCCGTTACAGGCCTGTGGGTTGAGAAACCCCTCTGCCGAGGGCATCCTCACGGGCTATGCGTCTGAATAAAGCCTTCCTTATTGCCAGTTTGATCTTTGCAACGTCGGCCCACGCCAACAAAGGGGCGAATTGCGCTGATGGTTCCGTGGTACTGGGTTTTGCCGGGGACATTCTGGTTCACGATGCTCTTTATAAAAACATTCTGCCCAAACAGAACTTCACAAGTCTTTGGAACAAGGCCATTCCGTTGTTCAACAAAGCCGATTACATGACCGTGAATCTGGAAGGCCCGGCGGCCGTTGGTATCGACAAAGCCGGTCGTGATGTGGGCGATCAGGGTTTCACCTATGATCTGAACGTGTATTCGGGAACGAATTTTTCCTTCAACTTCCATCCGCAGATTCTGCGTGATCTGAAAAGTTCCAATATTGATCTGATCAGCACCGCGAACAATCATTCCTTGGACAGACAATGGCGGGGAGTCGATCGCACGATTGAGGCCGCAAAAAACATCGGCCTTTCCATAGTGGGCACAAGACCGTCTTACGCGCCGAATGAAAACTTCTATCACCTGACGGATGTGCGCGGTTATCGCATGGCCTTTATTGCCTGCACCGAAGCGACCAATGGGATTGCAGACACTAAGAACCAGGTTCTTTCCTGTTATGGCAAGTCCCAGCAGGTGGAAATATTGATTCGTCAGCTGCGCGCTCGTGGCGACATTGACGGCGTGTTCGTGCTTCCGCACTGGGGTGTGGAATACAGCCACAAGCCGGACAAATCACAAACAGCTTATGCCAAACGCTTTTTGGAAGCGGGCGCTGTGGCAGTGGTGGGATCTCATCCCCATGTCCTGCAACCTTGGGAAAGCTATCGCACCAGTGATGGTCGTTTGACGATGATTGTGTATTCTCTGGGGAACTTCCTGGCATTCCAGGCCGGGACCGAAAAGAAGACCGGCGCCGTTGTCTATCTGCAGTTGGGACGCGATGTGCAGGGCCGCACTCAGGTGCTGACATCCTATTACACGCCGACGTACCGCGATGGTTACACCGTTTATCCGATCAGCAGCAAAGGTTCCAAGGACGCGCTGAAAGAGGCCGCCCGTCATCTGGGTACGGTAAATCGTCTGGAGCCAGACCAGAAAATCCCGCGCTGCAATTAATTGGTATATGTACTGAAGGCTGCTAAAAAGAGCTGGCCAACTTTATGACAACCGCAAAGTTCTTCTTGCAGTACTGAATTGACGCACTTTTGGTAGTTTTAGGGTCTCGAGTAAATAACTTCTTTACCTTTAATTCTATAGCCGCAGCGGCAAGCAAAAATTGTTGATCATCGGCATCAACGTACTTGCCTAGGTCTGCCTTTTGGCCACCCGAAATCTTTACAGGTTTTAATGTTACTATCTTGTTGTTGTCGAGTAGAAACCTGTAAATAAGATCTTCTATCGCATTTTTAATAAGATACTCCTGCAATATTGCAGGAGTAACTCCAATTTTGAAATCAGAAGTGGCATCCGTTAACTTAATAAGGATTCGCAATGCGCCGTCTATTTCGGCGACTGGCGCGTCAGTTGCTGTGATATCCTTTTTTGAATCGAGAAGGACGTTAGTATCAAGCACAACTGTCATTTTTTTACACTCATCTTTGCGCGGAGAATGGCACTAATGTCTTCACTTGATGCTGAGAAGAACCCTTCTGGCCATCCTTCAAGATCGCCTGTTTCGGTAATTGAGACTTCGTCAAGAGTTGAGCCATCCTTTTTTTTGTTAACGTGGAAGAGCTTTATCTCATCTGGTGGCAGGGGAGACTTCTTTTGTGCAACTAACGAGCGCAAACGTAAAATTAGATGCTCGCTATGTGTCTCGATAAAGAGTTGGTGCCCTTCTTCTGCCATTTCGAGTAGTAGTTCGGCAATTTCTGCTTGTGCTTTTGGGTGTAAATGAAGTTCTGGCTGTTCAATTAATATCGCACCTTTATTTGAAAAGGCCTTAGCAACGATAATCGGTAATACTTGAGATACGCCATAGCCAGTGTTTGCTAAAGCCACGCTAGTTCTTAGCGTCGGATCAGTGCCTTTTAAAATATGGGCAGAAATGCCCTTCATCTTTTCAAGTTTTGTATTATCAATAAGTTCGAGACGCTCTCCAAGCCATTTGGTAATTACGCTGTTTAGTCTTAGTCTTTCGCTATTGGTACGAGTGTGACGTAGTAGAAAAGCTACAAGATTCGCAGCTTCTGAGTCAATTCTATCTGGATATCTGCCTTCCATGAGATAGATCGAACTCAGTGGAGCCCTTGATGGGCCGATATAGGTGATATTGGAAGAAAATGATCAAATCTGCAAGTTATCCAACTTGGCTTAGAGATAGAGCTCTTATTTTTGATGAAGCTAGCAGCTCCTCCGCTTTTCCCTTGAATTACAAAGCTTCTTCTTTGCGCTTTGTAGCCAGTCATTGTGCTGATACCAAGACGTAAATCATTTGCTTCGCCTTTAAGGTTTAGCGTCAATCGGTCATATGCGGGAGAGCTAGTGGACGAAAATGAAAGGTCAAACTTTATTGGATTGGAAATGTCGTTTTTGTGAACGACGTTTTCAAAAGTGCCTAGGTTAATACCGTTTCCGCTTAAGAGCATTCCAGTTTGTTCGCTTGGATCATACATTGTCTCACTCAGTAACGCTAAGGCGTGCAAGACGGTGGATTTTCCAGAGCTATTCTTTCCGACGAAAATATTGAGGGACCCAAGTTTAACCGGCGATTGATTGTCAAATGAAAGAAAATTGGAAATGCCAATCTTAGAGAGCCTAGTGTCAGAAGTATCTTTTTTCATATTAAAATCAAAACACGCAGAGCGTTCTTCGTCCAACAATATAAACACTTTATTGTATTATTGGGATATGGTAGGTCAAAGGTCGGGGGCTTCTTGAGACCATAGTTGAAGGAATTTTTGTTTTTAGCCTTGCCGAGTTGTGTTTCAATAGTGGCAGGAGATTTTATGGAAGCCACCACCGCATTCTGGCGTAAATGCAGTTCCTGCAAGAAGCCCATCAATTATGGTTCGAAATATTTCGTCTGCAGTGTTTCTACCTGCAATAACGAACGCACGGGCTATGTCTTTTGCAGTGTTCCTTGTTTTGAAACACATCTGCCAGGGGCAAGACACCGCGATGCCGGGGCCGTGGAAAAGGTTGCTCCCAAAGATGCAGCGGCCGCTGAAGAATCCCATCAGCGCGCTCCGGCCCGTATCATCGTCAAGTCCCCGACGGCTTCCACTTCTTCAGCTCCGGCGGGCAGTTTGGCCGCAGCTCCTCAGGAAGTTTTGATCATCGCTTCTCGTTTGAAGGACTATATTCAGGCGCGCTCTGAATACAACACTTCGGCTTCGGTGATGGATGTGCTTTCGGATCACGTGCGTATTTTGTGTGACCGGGCGATTGAAAATGCACGGGCTGACGGGCGCAAGACGGTGATGGATCGCGATTTCGAGTTTTTGAAAAAATAAAAGCACTGGTTTCGTTCCTGCAACTGAGACTACGGGTGTAATTCAGATACTTAACGAAATGGAGTTCTATGAAAAAGTTTATTGGTGCGCTTATTCTGGCAATGGGCTTTTCCTGCGCGGCCCAGGCTTCGTATGTTTCTTACGACTTAAGTGGTTCTGCCGGTTCCCGTGATGGCGAATCCTACAGCGAGATTCATCTGGGCTTGAATTACTTCCCGGTGAACTGGTTTAACTGGAGAAACTCCATCTTCACTCAGTTCGGGTCCCAGATTAACACCGTGTATGGCTTCGACACCGCTGGCCTTTTCAATTACGAGATGTATAACAGCAGCCGCACTTTGGGGATTGAGCTTTATGCGGGTCCGGGATTGCGTTTTGCCTCTGAAAATTCCAATGCAGCATTTGGAGTTGCCGGGATCACCTTCGGCCTGGGTGGTTTGCGCATCGGTGGAGGCGTGCAGCAGTTCCAGTATTTCGAGGATCGTAAGGATAAAAACGATTTCACTCTTAATAAAAGCGAGACCCAATATTTTATCACATTGTCCGGTGGCGGAAGTTTCTAAAAGCCCCGGAATCTTTCGCAGGTCATGACCGGCATCATACAGTGAGAGGGATTCACTCCGACAAGAGCCTCGGAGGAATCCCCGCATGAGAATAAACGACATTGTTCTGGCCCACGCCAAATACAAACTCAGCCTTAGGAATTTTGTGGAAACCGGTTCAGAGCTGCAGGTCCCTGATGAGGATCTGCTTTTCTGGTTGCAGGACAACAAGCACAATCTTTCGCATCTGCCCGCGTTTAAGCATCTGGAAAAAGAACACGAGGCTTTTTGCAACTATGTTTCCGCCGTGCTGACGCTGGTAGATGCCGGGCAGCGATCGCAAGCCCGGGAACTAATTAAGAGCGAAATGTTTGTGCTGTTGTCAGAGGAAATTGTCAGCAGCATTGCGGTGCTGGAGCGGGCGGCCAAGTAGCCGTCCGAAAATTCTTTATTGGTATTTCGTTTTTTTGTGATCAAGGTTTTGACGTTCAGAGTATTCACACTAGTGATTTCACCATTCAACTTTTCTTAAACAGTCTAAACATTCGACAAGGCAATTTTTTTTGAAAATTGCTGTTTTCAATGCTTGCGAACAAATTCAGACACTTAGCGTGTCTCAAGGTGAAACCGGTTTCGTTTTTGCAAATGAGTTCGCAAACTTACACCCGGTTTAAGGTCCAGCCTTTTCATTCCGTATACTGTGCAAGAACCGCCTCGATAGATGGAGTGGAAAGGGAATATCATGAAATCACAGGGCACAGCAAAATGGTCGAAGAAGTTTTTCAAAGCGGGCGTGATGATCGCCGGTGCGGCCATGACTATGGGGAACCAGAAGTGCGAACAGAAGCAGGTTGAAGCCCCACCGCGTGTTCTAAAAAAGATTGTTGAGATGGGTGCGATCCGCTCCAGTCCTCTGATCTTCCCTAACGGTTCTTTTGACTTCCAGTTTGTTGCCAATGAACAGATTTACGGAGTGCTCATGGAGAGCAAAGAGTTTGCGCTAAGATATGCGCCTCCCATCGCTGTTCCCCCCGAGCAGGCACGCAGCGGGGATGAAAGCTTCTTCAATCTGACCAAAGCGGACGGTCAGATGATGAAGGCGTTCGCGCAGGCAGTCGGTAAAGACAACTACAATGTGCAGTACGCGCAAACCGCGTGGTGTATGGTGAATATCCCGCAGGCGAAACTTTCCGGTGCGGTGAATTCGTTTGAATTGATCGGTGGTGGTGGTCTGACGGTAGGTTTCACTCCGGCAGGAAACTATTCCACGAATGGCCTGGCTTCGGCGGGCTTGAATGTCGAGTGGGCGCAACTGGATCTTTCCATGATGGCAACTCGTCCGCTGACCTCGAAAGTCATGACCGCCGCCAATGTGACGACAAAACAAACCAAAACCAAAGTGAACTTCGGTCTGAACTTCGGTGCTTTCACCATCGGGCCAAGTGCATACTATCAGACTCCGCTGGCGCAAGTGACCAAGAACGCGTTGGTCAAAGCCGTGGGTGAACTGAACTCCGGATTGAAATCGGAAGAATGGCACACCCGTGTGATGGCCAATCACGACACGCATCTGGTGATCGTGGGTGGTTTGGATGTGGGCCTGGAGGCGGGCGACCAGTTGTTGGTTTATAACGAGGACTACTACTGGGAAGGCGAGCCTTGTAATTCGAAGTACCTGGGTGGTGGTGCCGCGGCAGGTTCGGCTGTTGCCAAGATCGAGATCGACTGGGTGGGCGATGAGATCTCGCGTGGTCGCGTGATTGAACAAAATGCCAATAACGCTGTTATTGGAGCCAAAGTAAAACTGTTCCAGTTCCATGCGGCGGATTATAAGCCCCAGGATCCGGGGGTTCAGCCGGTGGATTCCTCCACGCCAGGCACTCAGACCCCGTCCAAGCCCATTGGCAATCAAAACCCGGGAAAACCGGGCCGCGGCTAGGGCTTTCTCAGAGTGTAAAAGTGCCACTTTCCTTGCCACGGGCAGGGGAAAGATGTAGGGTCTCGGCCACAAGCTTGAGGCCCCTATGTTTTCTGGAATCGTAGAATCTGTGATGCCCATTGAAAGCTCTGAAGAGCTGACCAATGCCTATCGTATTAAAATCAAAAAACCTTCTGAATTCAATGACATAAAGCTCGGCGACAGCATTGCCTGTGACGGCGCCTGCCTGACCGTGGAAGCTTTTGATGATCAAACCATGACCTTTGCTTTGGCGGCCGAGACCATCAAGGTTCTTGAATGGAACCCGCAAAGCTGGCTGGGTAAGCAAGTCAATCTTGAGAGATCTTTGCGTTTTGGCGACCGTATTCACGGCCATCTGGTGACCGGTCACGTCGACAGCCTGGGGACAGTGACCCGCGCGGATCTGGAGGGGGAGTCCTTCTTCCTGGATGTGAAAGTGGCTGACACGATCCTGCCGTATGTTTGGAAAAAGGGCAGCGTGACTCTGAATGGGGTCAGCCTGACCGTTAACGAACTTGCAGGCTCTGTGGTGTCTGTCTGCCTGATTCCTGAAACTTTGAAACGCACAAACTTGGGACTGCTTAAGCCGGGCAGCCGTATCAATGTGGAGCCTGATTACATGGCTCGCGCCATCCAACGTTCTTTGGAAGTCAGAAAGGGCTAACAATGGAATTCAACACAATCCCTGAGATCATCGATGATGTTCGTAATGGCAAGATGGTTATCCTGGTGGATGACGAAGATCGTGAAAACGAAGGCGATCTGATTCTAGCGGCTGAATTCGCAACGCCTCAAAATATCAATTTCATGGTGAAAGAAGCCCGCGGTCTGGTGTGCCTTTGTCTGACTGCCCAGCAGGTGGAACGTCTGCAACTTCCGCTGATGGTGCGTGACGATCTGAACTTTGCGCCGAACAAAACGGCGTTCATGGTCAGCATCGAAGCTTCTGAAGGGATCTCTACCGGTATTTCCGCTGCCGACCGTGCGCTGACGTGCCGAGTGGCTGCGAACCCGCATGCAAAACCTGCTGACATTCACATGCCGGGTCACATCTTCCCAATCCGCGCCCAGCAGGGCGGGGTTTTGAAGCGTGCCGGTCACACGGAAGCCAGCGTGGATCTGGCTCGTCTGGCGGGGTTGAATCCGGCTGCGGTGATCTGCGAAGTGATGAACGATGACGGCACTATGGCTCGCGTGGGTGACCTGCGTGAGTTCGCAAAAAAGCACGGTATCAAAATCGGCACGATCGTGGATCTGATTGCATACCGTCTAGCCAATGAAACTTTGGTGGAAGAGCTGACCAGCATTCCACTGCCGGCGTCTTTTGGTGAAAATATGCAGGCGCGCGTTTTCCGCAGCACCGTGGATGGGTTGGAACATTTGGTGATTCAAAAAGGTGAGATCAAGAAAGATCATCCAACCTTGGTTCGTGTCCACGTGGACAACTTCACCCGTGACTTTATGGCGGTGGTTCAGCGTGGGGCTTCGTCTGTGCTTGAAAGCATCAAGGCGATTGCGCAGGAAGATCATGGGGCTTTTGTGTTGCTTCGCGGGAACAACCGCACCACAGGTCTTGCTCAGGAGCTGAATGTGCTGGTGGGTCTTGAGGACATCCGTCCGACGACGCCGCTGATGGATGAGCGTGATTACGGCATCGGTGCGCAGATCCTGCGTGAAATCGGTGCGAACAAAATCCGTCTTTTGACCAACAAGCCTGAAAAGAAAGTCGGCTTGAAGGCCTTTGATATCGAAATCGTTGAAATTGTCGCAATGGAAAACTTGAAGGGACCAAAATAATGGGAAAAATCAAAGTTGGTGTTGTCACCGCTCGTTGGAATCAGGAAATCACCTCTAAACTTGAAGAAGGCGCTATCAGCTATCTGGAGTCCTGTGAAGACGTAGAGATCTTTGCAGCTTTGGTTCCGGGCGCGGTGGAAATCCCATTGGCGTGCCAGGCGTTCCTTGAGGCGGGCTGTGACGGTGTTGTGGCTTTGGGTGTGGTGATCCGCGGTGACACTTCTCACTATGACTATGTTTGCAACTCTGTGACTGACGGCGTAACCCGTCTTATGCTTGATTACAAAAAACCGATCGGTTTCGGCGTTCTGACGACTGAAAACGAAGAGCAGGCTTTCGCCCGTGCCGGTGGCGAACATGGCAACAAGGGTGAAGAAGCGGCTCAGGTGACGATGGAAATGATCGGCCTGACCCAGGAAATCCCTGCGGCCATGAAGACAGCTCTGATGCTGGCTAAAAAAGCCCCTGCGAAAGCGGCCAAGAAGCCTGCAAAAGCTGCGGCAAAAACACAAAAAAAGAAGAAAAAAGTAAGAAAGTAATCTAGCATGGGGGCTATGGAAAATACGCCCCTTAAGGATGAGTTTCTTCCTCCTGGTCCCCAGGAGTTTAAAAAGCGACGCCGCGAGATCATTTTGGTTCTTGTGGTGTCGTTTTTATTTGGTCTTCTGACGTGGTTTGAGATCCGCCTGTTCGCCACCAGTCAGCAGCTTCCGTTTGTTCACAGTATCTTCTTCTTCGGTCTGGTGAACTTCAACATCATCCTGCTGTTGCTTCTGCTGTTCATGATCTTCCGCAATGTCGTGAAGGTGTTCGTGGAAAGGCAGGGCAAAGTCTTTGGCTCAAGCTTAAAGGCCAAACTGGTCGCGGCCTTTGTGGCGTTCAGCTTTATTCCGACCGTGCTGATGTTCATCATCTCGGTGTTTTATATCAACTCCAGCTTCGACAAATGGTTCAGTGCGAAGATGGCCGGGGTTCTGAAAAGCTCCATCGAAGTCACCAACGCCTATTACTTCAACGCCAAGAAAAAGAACTATCACTTCGCCCATCAGATTGCGGATTCCCTTCGTCCGCTGCGTGATCAGCGTGCCATCGAAAAAAAGGTGGAACAGCTGCGCAAGGATTTCAGCCTGGATGCGGTCGAGTATTATCCATCGCTGTTTGGCAAGCGCGTGGTGGTGTCGGCCGAAGATGACACGGTCCCGACGGTGCCGGCAGTCTCACTGGAGTTCCTGCAAAAAGGTATCAAACTTCAGGCTGAAGCCAGTATCATTCACCAGTTTGGTGACGGCAACCTGGTGCGTGTGATTGTACCAGTGCAAGAGGGCGCCGAGCGGGGCGCGGTTGTCGTTTCAAGTTTTCTGCCGCTTTCATTGATTTCCAAGATGAATGACATTTCGACCGCCTACGATGAATTCCGCGACATCAATCCGCTGGAATATCCGTTGAAGTCGATCTATCTGTATATTCTGGTTCTGATGACCTTCGTGATTCTGCTGGCGGCAACGTGGTTTGGATTCTATTTGGCAAAACAGTTGTCAGTGCCGATCGTGCAACTGGGCCGCGCCACCCGCCGGGTTGCCGGGGGGGATTATACTCCCCTGGACGTCAAAGCCGGTTCAGAAGAGATTGCCGACTTGATTCAAAGCTTTAACTCGATGACTGTGACCCTGGAAAGCACGCTGGCCGAACTGGATCAACACGCGCGCTACACCGACACGGTTTTGAAAAACGTCAGCGCCGGGGTGATCTCGGTGGACAAGGCCGGGGTTGTAACCACGATCAATCGTCATGCGGCTCAGTTGCTGCGTGTGGACCCTGAAAAGTACATCGGGCATTCGGTGCGAGATCTGCTGACGCTGGAGTATTTCCGCACGTTCGCGGAACTGCAAAAAACCATGCACGATCACAAGATTGAAAGCTTGCAAAAAGAGCTGCGCCTGAATGTTCAGGGGGAAGCGATTCCGTTGCAGGTGACTTTGTCGATGCTGAAAGATGAAAAGGGCGAAGACATCGGTAAGATTCTGGTCTTTGACGACATGTCTCCGATTGTGAACGCCCAGCGTGCGGCCGCCTGGACGGAAGTGGCCCGTCGTATCGCGCATGAAATCAAAAATCCGCTGACGCCGATCAAACTTTCCGCCGAACGCCTGCAACGCAAGTTCGGGGGCTCGATCACGGACCCGGCTTTCAGTGAATGCACCACCATGATCGTGAAGCAGGTGGATGGGCTTAAGAATCTGGTGAACGAGTTCAGCAACTTTGCCCGTTTACCACAGGCCCGTCCGGTGGTGGCGAATTTGAACTCGGTGGTGGAAGAATCCCTGGGGCTGTACCGTCAGGCCCACCCGCAGATCGACTTTGAATTCAGCAAGGATCTGGAGCTGCCGGACTTTAAGTTTGATCCGGACCAGATCAAGCGTGTTCTGGTCAATTTGGTCGATAACTCAGTTTCGGCTGTTGCAAAAGAGTCACAGCCCAGCGTGAAAATCACCACGCGCTACGATAAAGACATCAAAACCGTGCGTATGACGGTGGCGGACAATGGCGAAGGCATCCCCGCAGCGGATCGAAGTCGCATTTTTGAGCCATACTACTCTACAAAAGAGGGCGGAACTGGGCTAGGATTGGCCATTGTGAAAAGGATTATCGAGGATCACAACGGGTTTATTCGTGCCACGGCCAATGAACCCAAAGGGATCAAGATGGTTATTGAAATGCCAGTGAACGAAGTCGGCGCATGGAAGCCGTCGGAGTCCTAGCAAGAAAAGGGGTCGTTATGACGGCACTGAATACGAAAATTTTGATTATTGATGATGAAGCACCGATTCGTGATGTGCTTTCTGCATCTTTGCGTGATGAAGGCTATCAGGTTTCTTTGGCCCATGATGGTGAAACCGGGATTCAGGCGATTCGTGATGTTCAGCCTGATATCGTGTTTCTGGATATCTGGATGCCGGGTAAGTACGACGGTATCGAGGTTCTGAATCTGGCGCGCAAAGAATTCCCTCACGTGGAGTTCGTAATGATCTCCGGTCACGGGACCATCGAAACTGCGGTGAAGGCAACCAAGCTGGGCGCCTGGGACTTTATTGAAAAGCCTCTTTCCATGGACAAGATCCTGATTGTGATCTCCAATATCCTGAGCTACCAGCAGCAGAAGGAAGAAAAAGCGCTTCTGTTGAACAAGCTTCGTAAATCTATCGCTTTGATCGGCGAGGCTCCAAGCATCGTGGCGACGAAACAAATCATCGCACGCGTGGCACCGACCAGTTCCTGGGTTCTGATCCAGGGCGAAGCGGGCACCGGTAAAGAACTTGTCGCGCAGAATATCCATTACATGAGCTCTCGCGCCAGTCGTCCGTTTGTTGAAATCAACTGCGGTGGCATCCCTGAGGACCTTCAGGATTCCGAAATTTTCGGAATCGAAAAAGGCGCCATGCCGGGTGTTGAGCGCACGAAAAAAGGCAAACTGGATCTGGCTTTGGGCGGAACGCTTTACATTGCTGAGATCGGCGAGCTGAATCAGGCGGCGCAATCCAAGCTTTTGAAGTATCTCGACAGCCGTACCTATACCCGAGTGGGCGGTACGGAATTGATCGAAAACGATGTTCGTGTGATCGCAGCCTCTTCGAAGGATCTTGAAAAAGAAGTGAAGGACGGTCGTTTCCGTGAAGACCTTTACTATCGCCTGAACGTGATTCCTTTCCGCGTGCCTGCGCTGAGAGAGCATCCCGAGGACATCCCGGTGCTTGTTTCCTATTTCTCTGACAACGTTTCCCGCGAAAGCGGTTATCCGAAAAAAGCGTTTTCAGAAAAAGGCGTGGAAAAAATGCTGGCCTATCAGTGGCCGGGTAACGTTCGTGAACTGAAGAATTTTATTGAGCGCGTGTACATTCTGACTCCGGGCGATTTCGTGGACGTTCACGATCTGCGCTTCGCGGGTCTGATCGACAAAGACGACGAAAAGGCGGTGGAGATGCAGGATCTTTCCACCTTCCGTGAGGCACGCGCCCAGTTTGAAAAAGAATATCTGCTGCGCAAGATTGGCGAAAACAGCGGCAATATTTCGCGCACAGCAGAGGTGATTGGTCTGGAAAGAAGTTACCTGCACCGAAAGATCAAAGCCTACGGAATTGATACGAAAGAATAGAAGGAAAGAGACAGCAAGATGGCAGATACAGCAATTACCCCGACACGTTCTCAAAACTATCCAGAGTGGTACCAGCAGGTGATCGTTGCCGCTGATATGGCGGAAAACTCTCCGGTGCGCGGTTGCATGGTGATCAAACCCTGGGGCTATGCCGTTTGGGAAAACATGCAGGGCGTTTTGGACCGCATGTTTAAAGACACCGGCCATGTGAATGCCTATTTCCCTCTTTTGATCCCGTTGAGCTTCCTTGAAAAAGAAGCGGCTCACGTGGAAGGCTTTGCGAAAGAGTGCGCGGTTGTGACTCATCACCGTTTGAAAGGTGATGGCAACGGCAAGCTGATCCCGGATGGTGAACTGGAAGAACCACTGATCATCCGTCCAACAAGCGAAACAATCATCGGTCACCAGTTTGCAAAATGGGTGAAATCCTATCGTGATCTGCCGATTCTGGTGAATCAGTGGTGTAATGTGATGAGATGGGAAATGCGCACGCGTATGTTCCTGAGAACCGCCGAATTCCTGTGGCAGGAGGGTCATACCGTTCACGCCACTGCGAAAGAGGCTCAGGAAGAAACCTTGCAGATGCTGAACGTGTATGCAGAGTTCGCTGAAAAATACATGGCGATGCCGGTGATCAAAGGCATGAAAACTCCGGATGAAAGATTCCCGGGTGCGGTTGACACTTACACGATCGAAGCACTGATGCAGGATAAGAAAGCCCTGCAGGCGGGAACCTCCCACTTCCTGGGTCAGAACTTTGCCAAAGCTTCCGAGATCAAGTACCTGAGCGCCGAAGGCAAGGAAGAGTTCGCATGGACCACCTCCTGGGGTGTTTCCACCCGTTTGATCGGTGGTCTGATCATGACCCACAGTGATGACAATGGCTTTGTGGTTCCGCCAAGACTGGCTCCTCTGCATGTCGTGATCATTCCGATTTATCGTAACGACGAAGAGCGTGCTCAGGTTCTGGATTATGTAAAAGCTCTGGAAAAAGATCTTAAGTCCCAGAGCTATGTGGGTTCTTCCGTGCGTGTGAAGATCGATGATCGTGACATGCGTGGCGGGGAAAAAGCATGGCAGTACATCAAGCAGGGTGTTCCGGTACGTGTGGAAGTCGGTCCTCGTGATATGGCAAAAGGTGAAGTCTTCGTCGGCCGCCGTGACCGCGGTCCGAAAGAGAAAGCTTCCATGGAAAGAAACGCTTTCGTGGCCAACATCACTCATCTTCTTCAGGAAATGCAGGATGGTATGTTTGAACGCGCGAAACAAATGCGCGATGAAAGTATCAAAACCATCACGAACCTGCAGGACTTTGAAAAGTACTTCACCGGTGGTGAAAACACGGCTCCGGGCTTTGCCAAGGTTCCTTGGTGTGAAGCCGGGATGGGGCATGAGCTGCTGGCGCAGTTGAAAGTGACTCCACGTTGTATGCCGCTGGATCAGGAGCCTGTACAGGGTAACTGCATCTTCTCTGGCAAGCCCGCGACGAGCTGGGTTCTTTTCGCCAAGTCCTATTAGGAAGAAGGCCCTCAGTGAGGGCCTTCTTTTGTGTTAAAAAAGGATCAAGATTTATATCATTTCATAATGTTCATGAAATAATTCTCCGGGAACACTTTGGGGTCGTGTCTTTGTATGCTTGCATTGCGCTTTTTGCGTCCAACGTTGACGATTAAAAAAGTTAACGGAGGCGGATGTGTTAGCAGTAGTTAAAACGCAAGAGAGTGAAGTTAGGGATCGCATTGCATATTTGCTGGAGAATGTGGTCAAAGAAATGGCTTCTGGTGCAGAAGGTATTGAGGTGAAATACGCTTCCGGCGAACGCACGACAGTGTATCAAATCAATGTTCCTCAAGAACATCGTGGAAAGTTGATTGGGGCCCAGGGAAAGAACATTACTTCGTTGCGCAATATTCTGGCGGCAATGGCTGGAAGCCATGGGTTTCGCGCAATCATCGAGCTTGTTGTATAGCTGAGAAAAATAGAATGCTTAAAATTAAAGAGCTCCCGGTGGGAGCTCTTTTCTTATTGAACATCGATGAAGCTTGTATTGGACCAGGGTGAAACCTGGCTGGAACTGCGCCCGCGGATTCTAAAGTACCAGCGACCTTGTGTAAGTCCTTGGCGCAGATAATAGTCTCGGGCTTCAATCTTATAGACGGTGCTGCCTTTGAAGTCCTGTTGGTTGGAAACTTCTAGTTCATACCAAGCGGCGCTAAGAATCTGTCCCCATGCAAAGCGTATGGCCTCACCTGCCTTGAAGTTGGCTCCTTTGGCTGGCGCATCCATTTCTGCGGCAATCAGGTCGGCTTGCTTGCGGTACTCCACGCCATAGACTTTAGACGGAGTGTCGAAGAAGTCCGGATTTTCGGAAATCGGGATCATGCGGAAGTAGTACCAACCCACTTCCTTGATCGGCATGAAGATCTCAATATTTTTGGTCTCGATACGGGTGGAGTTCTTAAGGTCTTCAGTGCGTGCCACTTCGACAACGTACTTCTTGGCATTCTTTCTATGGGTCCACAGAATATGCAGGCTGTCGCTGTCTTTCGATTTCTCGATGTTAGCGTAAGTGATCTCATATCTTTCAATGACCGGTCCTGGCAGAACACCTTTGATTTTGAAAACTTCGGAGGCTGGAGAAAGTTCACCTTCCTGTGATCGTGCAAGTACACGCACAAAGCTGGGCTCTTTGGTGGCGTGTTCGACGGCATATTTGGTTTCGTTCACTTTAATCTTAAGTTGAACATTCCCGAACATTGGTGTGTCAGCCACCTCAATAAGATAGTCTTTTGCAAATGGGACTGGCTTCCAGTTGATGGTGACTCGAACTGCGATCGGACTGATCAGATCTTCTTTTTTTTCTGTCAGTACTGGGGTGCTTAGGGGAGCCCGAATATCCACAGAGGCTGCATTGGACCACTTGGAAGCAGGTTTATCAGCGAGTAACCTTTGGGCTCGAATGAAGTATTCGCCGGGAGTGGATATCTTAAATCCGTTCGCCAGAGTGCCTTTATAGCTATCTTCAATTTTTTTGAAGTCTTCAGTGCGACTGAGCTGCAAATTGAATTGCTCCTGGTTTTTTGCATCGCGGACCTTGGCAAGGATCTCCCATTTGCCCCTTTCGATGAAGCGGAGCTGGGCTCGATCCAGGTTAATATCCGAGACAGCAACCAGGGAAAGACGACGCGCTTCCGTGGGTCTGCCGTCAGTTCCAACCAAACGCCAATATAGCGATCCTGGAGTTTTTCGGGTTATTCCAAGGTTTGTAGTTCCAGCGACTTTGAGTTTTTCCACATTCTGTGAAAACTGTCGGACTGGCGACAGTTCAAGAGTCACCGCCGGGCCGGACCATTTCAACTCTACGGGCTTGTCGACATAGGCGACGGAGTTGTTGGCGGGACTAAGGAGTGTCAGGTTGGCAGCAGCTGAAGCTGAGCCGGCATCGCCACTTCTATTGCTGCCGGCTTTTGCAAGGCTGCCTTTAGCAGCGTTAGAAGGTGGCTGAAGTGTGACGATATTTGAAATTGGAGAGACTTCACCTTCTGCGGCCTCTGCCTGGATGACGGCATACATATTTTGGGTCAGGCTTTCAGAAATACTGTAATCCTGTTTATTCTTCGGCAGTCGTATCACATTGGAGGAAATAAAGCTGGAGGTGCTGGACAGGCGGAGCAAGTAAAACTCTGCATCAGCAACCATATTCCAGGAGAAGGTGGCTGTCGTCACACCTTGAGAGTATTCAGTGTTCGGTGCCAAAGTTAATGTTGGTGCGACGATTGGCGGGCGAATTTGAAGAACCTTCGTGCTGGTCCACTCCGAAACCAACTGATTGCTGTATAGGCGGCGCATACGCAGGAAGAACTTTCCATCCTGATCAATCAAGGAGCGGAATGGCGGAGCCCCAACATAGGCATCATAAGGTTCGGAGAAGTTTTCAAAACGGCTCAGCTGAAATTCATAGCGGGCTTCCGGGTCTGTACTTTGTACCGTGGCCAGTAATTGCCACTTACCCCGCTCAACAAAGTGAACGTTGACCTCTTTGAAAGCTGCGGGCTGCAGGTTGGCTACTTTGAAATAGGACGGACTGGAGTACTTTGCAATGCCTTCGGTGTAAGAGACGATTCTCCAGAAGACATCGCCTTGCATATGTTCCATTGGGATAGGGTACAGCTTCTGTCCGGTTACATTGAACTCTTTTACATTTTCATAGAAGTCCGGGTGAGTGGAGTATTCCAGAACCTGTCGATCCGACGGGCTGCATTCCCAGAGGAAAACGGTGCTTTTTTCGCCCTTATAAACGATCTGTTTTTCCACCGGGGAGATCAGCTTTATGGTCGGGTCGATAACCTGGTCAATATAAAGTTCAACGCTATTGGAATTTCCGGGTGCGCTGTTGGCATGGTTGCGATCTCTGACAACGACACTTTCACCCTGGGACAGGCTGGACTTGTCCGTAACTCCATCCATAACAAGATTTCCGGAGGCCATTGAAAGACCCAAAGCATCTTCTTTTTTCTTTACGTGAAGGTCGTAGTTGTAACCCGGGCGAATTTTGAGGCTGCCTTCACCAACACGAAGTACCAGACCCATCTGGTCGGCTTGCATGCTGCGAATATTGAAGCCTCCGTCATTCAGACTTAAAATCAGCTTGTTCTTGTCAGAGTTGTCTTCAGAAATTCGGAGCAAAGTGTTTTCAGACAAACGCGCGCGACGTCCGCCAGAGAAAAAAAGTACAGTGGAGGACTGTCCACCGACGAAGACCTCTGAACCGTTGAACAGCTTTTGTCCGTCATCGCTGGTGCGCCAGAAGAAATCACCGGGATACTTGTGTTTGACATCTTTTTTCTTCTCGCGGACTACGGCAAGAGGTTTGCCAAATGAAGTTTCGTCTACGGTATTAATGCCGGATAAGCCAAAGTAGTATGCCAACCCTCCGACTAATCCAACGGCTCCAATCAATGCTGCAAACCATTTCTTCTGCATTCTTTTACTATCGATGATTTATGTGTGTATGTACAGTGACGTTTGAGAATTGCTCATGAATTTTTGAGGAAGCTAAATGTTTTATCCATAATGAAATCCGCCTCCATTGTTCCGCCACACTTTGCACATTTCATGTCCTCTGGAATCTGAATTTTGTAGGGACTTTGATCATTAGTGTAAAAGTAGTGAACATCTTTTGAGAGTTTGACGATTTGTTCGTGTGAGCATTTTTCACAAAGGAAAGGCGCCATAAAAGATGTAACAAAAGAATTTTTGGGAACAAATCCCTGAACGATGTTGATCTGATTCACAATTACGAACGGACATTCTTCCAGATAAAGTGTGGCGTCCTGCGGGATTCTGCAAGTCCATAGAATCCAATTCTTTACGCCAATGGAGTTGATGAAAGTGACCTTTGACAAGTTCAGTTTGATTTCTTTATAGGCCTGTATGCTGGCTTCAAACAAAGACGCTTTTTCACTGATAGGTCCTTCAATAGAAATTTCAATGGTGCTTCCGGTAACCTTTGTTTTCATGCGCTGCCTTTGCGGTGGTATATGGTTTTCAGCATATATTTTGAATCAAAATACAGTCTGCGGCTCTTTGGAACTTGAATTGAGTATACAAAACGTTTCGTCGGTCTTCAGTAAGGATCGATAGGGGCCGGACTGGGCAAAGGTAATAGATTGAGTGTTTGAATTAATCTAACGAACACGCCGAACAACTGCTACATTCCAATAGCCGGAAAGTCTTATGTCATTAAGCTCTGATTCTCCGCGGGAGTTTGCAGGGTCTGCCAGGGTAACATAAGTGGTAAACCGGGAGGTCTCATGAAATCCTTCATTCTTTCATTGGTGATGTTGCTGTCTGTAAATGCGCTTGCCGAATCGGAGCCATTGGATGACCTGATGACTCCGGATGAGATTGCCGCAGAGGCGGGGTTTCCACGTACTGAAATGAACGATAATGTCCTGAGCCTGCGGGATTTTGACTCGATCGAGTCCCTGAATGTGGCTCGGGAGTTCCCGATCGTTCTTGTCGCCAATAAAAACGCTTACGGTTATGAAGCCCAGACCATGCGGGTGATTCAGAATGGAAACCTGACAAACACCTGGAAAATATCAACGGGGAGGGAACGCTGGGAGACGGCCAAAAGCGGACGGCAATACTTCACCACAACGCCGCCGGGATGGTTCTATCCTTATTCGATTGTGCGCAATCACTACTCACAAACTTGGCAAACCAATATGGAATTCAGTGTCTTCTTTAACGGCGGGGTTGCCCTGCATGCCGCAAATTCCGCGCACAATTATCAATTGGGCCGCCGCGCTTCCGGTGGATGTGTCCGCCTGCATCGCGATAATGCAAAGTACATCTACGAACGGGTCGTGCAGGAAGGGAAAGGTCTGGTTCCCGTTATTCGACCCAACGGAGCTGTGGCCCGGGACTGGCGGGGCAATGTGATTCGCGCGGTGAAGTACCGCACACTGATCGTTGTTGAGGGATATTAAATGGACTATCGTCGGGTGCAAACGGAAGGCTTACCTAATAAACTGAAACAATGAGATATTTCCTGCTCGTTTTCTTTATTTCCGCTTCCTGTCTTGCCAACGAGGTCATTCTGGATCGCACCAATAAAATGGGCATCCGCAAGATTGATATCCTGAAAAAGGACAAGGGTGTTTACACGTTTGATGGCAAGATATTGGGAAAATCTCTTCCACCCAAAGTCGCCGCAGCCTGGAAGCAGGTTGAAAGAGGCCCGGCCTCCGCAGGCAAAGCGCGCTGCCATGCCGGCACTTATATCTATATTAATAAGATCTCCAAAAAAGAAACCCGCAAAGAAGGGTGTGCCGAAGGCGTCGAGTATGGCCGCTTTGTTCAGCATATCGAAGACATCCGCACTCACGCGCAAGGAAAATAGTTTATGAAGTTCATGGGGTTCGTTGCGATCGTTCTTGTCACTTCATCTCTTCAGGCACAGGAAGCTGTCAGTCCTGCCATGCGTGAGACGATCGATAAGATCACGAAAATGCGCGAGACCCTGAAGGTCTCTGCCGACCGCAGTGGCGTCTGTGAGACGCCTCAGTCTCCGTCATGCACTTTTGAAGGCTATTGTGGAAAACTGGCCGGAAAAGCCCAGGATTTTTATCTTTATCAGGACAGCGACGGGCGCAAGGTTCCAAATATGGCGATGATCGGCAATCTGAGTTTTGCTGAACATTGTGCGAAGGGCACATTCCCGCAAACGGCGGTGCAGGATCCATTTGTTTATGCCAACCAGTTTATGGACGAGAAAGCGGCGGGCGGTAAAGAGCAGCTTCAGCGCAATAAAGAACGTCTGAAAAAAGAAACAGCCCGCACTCTCAAGGTGGTAGAGGACGCCCGCAGCCATGTTGTCAAATCCCTGGAGGCGCAGAAGACGTCGGCCAATGCAAAGCAGATCGACAATATGATCGCGCGCGTGAAGGCCATAAAATATCGTGAAGCCAAAACTGACGGCCAATACATGGATCTGGTGGCTGATGGGTGTGAGTCTCCGAATGCTTATTATTCTTCGGAGACCAACACGATCACGGTGTGCCCGCAGATGATGAACCTGCCGGAAGCTTCTTTGTTTGCAACTTTGGCCCATGAATTCGGCCATGGTATCGATCCCTGTGCGATGGAAATGGATTTCGGCAAGGAAGGGGCGAAACTGCCGGACTTTATGAGTCTGGTGGTAAAGCCCAATCAGCCCACAGTGAATCCCGCCGTCAGAATGGCGCAGAACCCGTTTAAAAACGTGATTAGCTGTCTGCAGTCTCCGCAGTCTATTGAAGTCAGTATTCCGACCAAGGATGCTTTGCTTCGTGAAATCAACGAATTCGAAGATGGCTTGAAGGCGGAAGTCGGCGGTGAAATCGACGAGGAAACCGGCGAGGCCAAAGCCACTGACGCCACCGATGCCCGCTTTGAAGATTCCCGTCAGAACATTGAAAAGAATTACGAGCGCTACAAATACTGCAGTGAGATCACCGGCACCGGTCATATTCAGGAAGCTTTTTCTGACTGGATTTCCGCGCAGGCTTTGACTTCAAAAATTTCGGGCATCCAGGATTCTGCCAAAGCACGTGAGTTCGCGTTTGCTTCGCAGACCATGTTCTATGGGATGGCATGTGAAAACGTGCAACAGGCGGTGGACAGCAGGATGGATCAGTTTGTGGAGGCCTGCCCTCAGTTGGAGGAAATCCGCGCCTATATGGAGGATATGAAGCATTCTGATGGTCACTCCAGTCACCCGGATGCAAATCGTCGTATCAACCGAATCTATTATGCCAAGCCCGAGATTCAGAAAGCTCTCGGCTGTGAAAGCGGTCACAACGACGCCCAAGAGTGTAAGCCCTGATTTTGGCAAGATGTGTTGAATTGTCAGGATTCTGTCAGGGGTCTTGACGGAACTCTGTCACGGTCGCTAGCGTTGGTTGCATTCCACCCAATCAGCGTAAAGAGAGACCCATGACACTTGCCGTGTTTTTGAGACATTCTTCGCCACCTAGGCCCCCATCGAAGGGACCCTCTTCGGGAGAGAAATCCCGTTCGAACACCCTCCGTGTGTCTTTACACCCGAACTGCCAGCAAAAAAAATCAAATATCAATATTAAAGAAAACGGCGTCCCAGTGACGCCGTTTTTGTTTTTTAAAGGGGTCATTCCATGTGTGGCGTTGTAGGACTCATTGGTGAAGATCAGGCCGGCGAAAAATTGTATCCGGCGCTCTTCGCTCTTCAGCACCGTGGGCAGGATGCCGCAGGCATTCTGAGCTATGACTTTGAACGTTCTCAGTTTCATCTGGAAAAGGATCTGGGCTTGGTGGAAGACGTCTTCACCACCGAACGCCGCAAGCGCCTGAAGGGCACCATGGCTCTGGGGCACACACGTTATTCCACTATCGGCAGCGTCGACAAAGAGGA
This sequence comes from Bdellovibrio bacteriovorus, assembly GCF_002208115.1. Lineage (NCBI taxonomy): Bacteria > Pseudomonadati > Bdellovibrionota > Bdellovibrionia > Bdellovibrionales > Pseudobdellovibrionaceae > Bdellovibrio > Bdellovibrio bacteriovorus. Next base: position 869,726 of record NZ_CP020946.1, read on the forward strand.
CCTGCAACCGATCTTTTTAAGTTATCCCTATGGCATCGGCATGATCCATAACGGAAACGTGACGAACTATGATGAAATCGTGGATTATCTGCGCAACCGAAAACTGCGGTGGACCTTTTCGCGCAACGATCTGGAAATTTTGATGCACATGGTGGCCGTCGGTCTGTCTTCACGCAAGGACAACCCGGATCTACCTTCCAGTCTGGCCGAAGCAGTGAAAGAGCTTCTGCAAACCGTGCAGGGTGCTTACAGCTCTATCGGAATGCTGGCCGAGCAGGGTATGTTTGCCTTCAGCGACTTGAATGGCATTCGGCCTTTGCTGATCGGTCGACAGAAAAAGGGCGACAAATACAATTACTGCTTTGCCTCTGAAAAACAGGTTTTCTTTGGACTGGGATATGAATACTGGCGGGATCTGCGCCCCGGGGAGCTGGTCTTTGTCGACAAGGACCGCAATCTGCATTCCTTCGTTTTGAGTGAAAAGAAACCGCGTCCGTGCATGTTTGAATGGATCTATTTTGCGGGCTCTGAAACCGAATGGCACGGCCGTCCGGTCTATGAAGTGCGCCTGAAGCTGGGGGAAATCCTGGCTGAAGAGTGCCGCAAAAAGGGCCTGGATATAGATGTGGTGGCTCCGGTGCCGGACACCTCGCGGGCGGCGGCCTGCCGTCTGGCGGAAGTGCTGGAAAAACCTTACCGCGAAGTTCTGATCAAAAACCGCTATGTGCAAAGAAGCTTTATCGTCAACGAACCCGAAGTCCGCAAGATGATGGTGAATCTGAAGCTTTCACCGGTGCAAAGCGAGATCAAAGGTAAAAAAATCCTGCTGGTGGATGACAGCATTGTGCGCGGGACCACTTCCGCGCGGATCATTCGCTTGCTTCGTGATGCGGGGGCGGAAAAGGTCTATCTGGCCAGCACCTGTCCTCCGATTCGCCACCCTTGTTTTTACGGCATTGATTTCCCGGACGGGGAATCGCTGGTGGCGCACAAACGCAGTGAAGCTGAAGTGGAAAAGATTTTGGAGGTCGACGGCCTGGTCTTCCTGCCTCTGAATCGGCTGCAAGAGGGCCTGGGCCTTAAGAATCTTTGCAGCGCTTGTCTTGATGGTGATTATCCTGTTCCGGTCTCAACTGAAAACTTTTTGAAGACCCGGAACATTAATTTAGGTGGTGAACTATGAAAATTCAGGTTCTTTTTGGCAGTGCGAATGATGAGCGTGTGTACGGTCCGTTGTGCCGTTCCCTTGAAAAATGCGGTGATGTAAAAATGGAAGTGGCGTCGGCCCACCGTGATCCAGCCCGGGTCCACGAGGTTGTAAAAACCTGTGGGGCTGATGCTTTTGTGGCAGGCGCAGGTTTGGCCGCTCACCTGCCGGGTGTTGTGGCTTCTTTAACAGACAAGCCAGTCTTCGGAGTGGCCGTGAACGGGGCTTTTGCCGGGCTTGATGCCTTTTTATCCATTGTGCAAATGCCGCGCGGGATTCCGGTGGCCGCAGTGACTGAAGAAAATGCCAACACCATCGGGGACTTCCTCGTGCGTCTGGCGAAGGTCCCTCAAGACCGTCTGTGTCTGCACTGGAACCGCAGCCTTGAAAGCTATTCACCGATTCAAAAAGCCCTGGATGAAATCCAGACACAAACCGGATTGTCGGTTGAATGGACGACGGCTCAGGCCGAAAACTGTCTGGGGGAGATCGTCAGCCCGTGGGAGTTGCCACGCACCCAAGGCTTGAATTTGTTCCTGTGTGAAAAGGAACAACTGGCAAGCTCTAATCTTGCGTTGGACTTCTATGCCAAAGCCCGGCACGGCGGATTCTGGGTGGGGGCCAACAACGTGACCAATTTCGTGAATCAATGGAATAAACTGAAAGTTTTGGGAGCAGGACGATGAATCTGATCTATCGCGGTTCCGTAAAGGATCTTTATCAAAACAACGACAAAATCGTTTTTGAATACAGCAATCGTTATTCCATTTTTGACTGGGGTGAAATGCCGGATGAAATTCCGCAAAAAGGCGAAGCCTTGGCGGCCATGGCTTCAATGTTCTTTGATCATCTGTCGTCCAAAGGTTTTTCTTCCCACTATCTGTCCGGTCGGTCCCGCACCTCCATTGAAGTGCAACCGGTAAAGGTTTTGCGTCCGGAATGGAAAGATGATGCCTATGACTATTCCATGTATGCGTGTCGTCCGACCCAGTGTCTGGTGCCGCTGGAGGTGATCTTCCGCCGCCATCTGGGGCAGGGAAATTCTTTAGAAGGCCGTCTGAAAAAGAATCCCGCCTATCTAGCGGATCTGGAGCTGACTCAAGTGCCCACTTCTGCTGACAGCTTTATGCCGGCCCTGGTGGAGGTGTCGACAAAACTTGAAACCACCGATCGCTACCTGTCCAAAGCGGACGTGGCGGCCATGAATGTGGTGAACGATGCCGAGTACGCAGCCCTGCGCAAGAGCACCCAGGAAGTGGCAGCCGAACTGGAAAAACTTTTTGCCAGCTTCGGGGTAAAACTGTGGGATGGAAAGTTTGAATTTGCATTCACAGATGAAAACAACGGTCAGCGGGGACTGGTCCTGGTCGATTCCATCGGGCCGGACGAATTGCGTCTGACTTATGAAGGTCTGCCGTTGTCGAAAGAATTCCTGCGTCAGATCTACACCGGATCTGAATGGAGCGAGGCGGTTAAAAAAGCCAAAGACCTTGCAAAAGAAAGAAAGACCCAGGACTGGAAGTCGATCTGTGAAAATGAACTGGGGCAAAAACCGTCCCCGTTAACAGTCGAACAGATTCAAGTCAGCTCCTGGCTGTATCTGGCTTTGGCCAACGAGATCGCCATCGTACTAAACAAACCACGTCCTTTTGACGAACACATCAACTTGAAATTCTGGCACCAAAAGGCTTTGTCTTTGCTGGAGAAAAAAGCATGAAAATGGTTGTTGTCGGAAAGGGCGGGCGCGAGCACGCTTTGGCGCAAAAACTGAAAAGCTCCCCCTTGGTCACAGACTTGTGGGTGGCGCCGGGAAATCCCGGAATGCAGCAGGCGGGTCTGTCTTGCGTGAACTGCGAAAGCCCGGAAGCCATTGAAAAGTTCTGCCTCGAAAACGGAGTGTCGCTGGTGGTGGTTGGCCCGGAGGCTTTGATTCTGTCGGACTTAAAGCTGCGTCTGCAAAAGCGTGGTATTGCATGCTTTGCGCCTTCTATGGAAGTGGCGCAGTTGGAATCCTCCAAACTTTTCTGCAAAGGGGTGCTGAAGGACGCGGGCGTGAAAACCGCCGCTTGTCAGGTGGCTTACTCGGAAGACCAGGCCCTGCTGGCCGTTGGAAAGCATGACTTTACAAAGCCCCTGGTGGTGAAGGCCGATGGCCTGGCTCAAGGCAAGGGCGTGTGGGTTTGCAACACCTGGGATATGGCTGAAGAAGCTGTGCGCACACTGGGACGTCATTTTGGTTTTCCATTGTTGTTGGAAGAATGTCTGATCGGAAAAGAACTTTCCGCCTTTGCGTTGTGCGATGGCGAGGACTTTGTGATTCTGGGCACGGCTTGTGACTACAAGCGTGTGTCGTCGGATCCTTTCAGCGCCAACACCGGCGGCATGGGGGCCTACAGCCCCTGTGACTTTGTGAACGAGGCGGATGAGGCGGAGATTCGCAGTATTTTTGCCAAAACTCTGAAGAGCTTGCGGGACAAACGCCTGCCGTATCAGGGCTTTTTGTTTGCGGGCTTGATGAAAACAACGGAAGGCATTTACGTTCTGGAATACAACGTGCGCATGGGGGATCCGGAAACCCAGGCCCTTTTGCCTCGCCTGAAAACGGACCTTGCGGATCTGATCATGAAGGCCGTGACTCATCAATTGAAAGATCAGGCATGTGAACTGGCCTCCGAATCTTCCGTTCACGTTGTCGCAACCAGCGAAGGCTATCCGGGATCGCCGATGAAACTGGGAAATCCCATCACGGCCAAGGTTCTTTCCGCCCCGGATCGTCATTTGTACTTTGCCGGCGTCAGCCGCATCAATGATCAACTGGTCAATGTCGGTGGCCGTGTTTTGGGCATAACTGCCCTGGGGTCCACCCGCGAAGAGGCTCGGGAAAAGGTCTATCATGAAATGCAGGCTGTGAATTTTGACGGCATGTATCTGCGACAGGATATCGGGCTATGAATAAAATCAGGATTGCGATCTTGGCCTCTGGAACCGGCTCCAATGCCGAAGCTCTGATGAAAAAGGCGCAGTCCCTGAATTCTGTCGAAGTCACCTTTGTCCTTTCTGACAAAGCCGGGGCGGGTGTTTTGGAAAAGGCTCAAAATCTTTCTGTGCGCCATTTTGTAGTGGCCAAACAAAACGATCGCCGCGAACACGAGCAGCGCGTGTTAAACCTGCTGCGTGAATACCGCATTGACTGGGTCTTTCTGGCTGGTTACATGCGCCTGTTAAGTCCTGAGTTTTTGCAGACCTTCAGTGCCTGGCATCGAGGGAGTTCACAAGTGGTGAACATTCATCCGTCGCTGCTGCCGGCCTATCCAGGTGTTGATTCCATCCGCCGCGCCTATGAAGACCGCGTAAATGAAAGTGGCGTGACACTGCATCTGGTGGACGAGGGTATGGACACAGGCCCGCACCTGATGCAGTCGCGATTGACCTTGGAAGCCGGTGAAAGCCTGGCCGACTGGTCTGTGCGTTTTCATAAACTGGAACATCAAACTTACACTCAATTTCTGGAACTTGTGGCTTTGGGGCAGATCCCCACAAGCCCATTTGAGGAGACTTAAAGATGCAAAGAATATCTGTGCGCAGCCGCTATGATCACAGCACCGAAAAAGCTCTTAAATCGGCGTTGTCGCTGGAAGCCCCAGTGAACGAACTGCACCTGCGCCGCGTGTACTGGCTGCTTGAAAAGAAATCCGGCGCCGCCCGCGAATTCCCTCTGCAGACAGCGATGGACAAGGTCTTCTTTGATCCGATCTCAGAATCCCGGAAAACCGGTTTCATGGACTATCAGGACGACAAAACCTATGTCGAAGTCCGTTTCCTGGCCGGAGTCACCGACAACATGGCTCGCACCGCGACCGAGGCTTTGATGCTGTTTTCTGCGCAACATAATTCTTCCTGGCAGGAGTTCCCTCTGGAAGTTCACAGCGGATGGGAAATGGAAATCAGTGGGGATATTTCCAAAGAGCAAATTGAAAAGGTTCTGTTCCAGAATCTGGCCAATCCACTTTTAAACAGGCTTGAAATTCAGACGGGCGCAGCCCTGAAAAAACAAAACACCTGGGCCGCTTATCCTCATTTCTGGAAGGCCTCCGAGCACATGCCCCAGTTGCAGCTTTTGAATCTGGACGCGAACACTCTTCAACGCATCAACAACGAACGCGGCCTTGCTTTAAGTGATGAAGAGATTCAAACCATTCTGACTCATTTTAGTTCCCCGGAAGTGGCTGCCGAGCGTGCTTCCTACGGCTGGCATGGCAAGATCACAGAAGTGGAACTTGAATGTCTGGCTCAAACCTGGAGTGAACACTGCAAGCACAAGATCTTTGCCGCTGACGTGGACTATACAGAAAGCTCTGGCGACTTCCCGGCCCTGGGCGAAAAGAACATCACCAGTCTTTACAAAAGCTATATTCAAAAAGCCACCCGCGATCTGGATGACTGCGGTTATCTGGTGTCTGTCTTTAAAGACAACGCCGGTATTGTCGATTTTGATTCAAAATTAAATGTGTGCGTTAAAGTCGAAACGCATAACAGCCCGTCGGCGCTGGATCCTTTCGGCGGCGCTTTGACGGGCATCTTGGGTGTGAACCGTGATATCCTGGGTTGCGGCCTGGGCGCGAAACCTGTCGCCAACACAGATGTCTTCTGTCTTTCCACCCCGAACCTGTTTCCGAAAGCAGATTCCCCGCAAAGACCCGAGCTGCTCAAAGATCCCGGTGTGATCTTCCGCGGCGTCCATCAGGGGGTCGAAGAGGGTGGCAATCAAAGCGGTATTCCGACCATCAATGGTGCTTTCTGTTTTGCCAGTGAATTTGCCGCGAAGCCTTTGATCTTTGTCGGCTCTGTTGGCGTGATGCCCAAGACCGTTCACGGCCGCGGCAGCGAATCCAAAGAAATTCGCGCGGGTGATCTGATTGTGGTGGCTGGCGGGCGCCTTGGAAAAGATGGCGTGCACGGTGCGACCTTCAGTTCTTTGGCGTTGCATGACAACGTGGCCTCGAATGTTGTGCAAATCGGTGACAGCATCACGCAAAAGCGTCTTTTGGATTTCACCTTGAAAGCTCGCGACAACGGCTGGATTCAATCCATCACGGACAACGGGGCTGGGGGTGTCAGTTCCTCGATCGGGGAAATGGCGCAGTATTCGGGCGGGGCGCGCATGGATTTGGGTCTGCATCCAGTGAAGTACTCGGGCCTTGAATACTGGGAAATGCTGGTCAGTGAATCTCAAGAGCGTATGTCTTATGCCGTCAGCCCGAATCACCTGCTGGAGTTTATGAATCTGGCTCGTCACATGGGTGTTGAGGCTTTTGTTCTGGGAGAATTCACCGATTCCGGATCCTTTGACATCTTTCACGGCAAAGAACCTCTGGCAAAGATCAGCCTTGAATTCCTGCATGAAGGTTTAAGCCGAATGAAGCTGAAAGCCCACTTCGACGGACCAAAACAATATCAGGAATACTTCCGCGCCGAAGGTAAGGCTCCACTGAATGGCAATGATCTTGCCGCGGCCCTTAAAAAAGTTCTGGCAAATCCCAACGTGGCTTCGCGCGAACCTTTAGTTCGTTACTATGACCACGAAGTGCAAGGGGCCACACGCGTGAAACCTTATGGTGGTAAGACCCAGTCCGGAGCCAACGATGCCGGTGTTCTGGATCTGTCCGTGCACGGCGGGGACACCAACAACGCGGTGGCAGTTTCAAACGGACTGTGCCCGCAGTTTTCCTGGTATGACACTTATCTGATGGCGCAAAAAGCGGTCGACGAATCCGTGCGCAATCTGGTCGCGACCGGGGCGGACCCGGCGAAGATGGCCTTGGTCGATAATTTCTGCTGGCCGGATCCGACCCCCAAAAACACCAACCCCGATGCGGCCCATAAGATGGCGCAGTTGGTGCGGGCCTGTGCCGGGCTTTACGATGCGGCTCTGGCTTACCGGGCTCCGTTTGTCAGCGGCAAAGACAGTATGAAAAATGATTTCATCGGAAAAACCAAAGGTGGCGAAACTGTGAAGATATCTGTGCCGCCAACCTTGCTGGTGACGGCCATGGCACAGGTCCCGGATGCGACGAAAACAGCACCGGGATTCTTCCAGAAGGCCGGGGATCTGATTTATTTATTGGGCACACCGACGAACAGTCTTTACGCTTCGGTTCTTTCCCAGGAATTCACCGTGCAGGAATCAGCGCCTGAGTATCCGGATTTAAAACGGAACAAGGATCTTTACTTGCGCATCTTTGCGGCTCATCAGAAGTCTTTTTTGCAGTCTTGCCACGATATTTCTGATGGCGGTCTGATGACGGCCTTGGCGGAAAGCGGCTTTGGCAACAATCTGGGAATGAAGCTGAATCTGGATTCACTGAGCTGGAATCAACTGTGGTCTGAAACGGGTTCTTTGTTTGTGGTCAGTGTGAAGCCTGCTGACAAGTCCCAGTTTGAAGAACTGTTCACCAGTCAGCAAAGACTGCTGGGAGAAGTTCAGGAAAATCCTGTGATGAGCTGGCAGCATCAGGGAATCACACAAAACACCGCCTTGTCCGAACTGCAAAAAATCTGGTCTGAAGGAGTTTTGAATGTCTATCAAGCCTAAGTTTCTGGTTTTGTGGGGTGACGGAATCAACTGTGAAAATGAAACAGTCAGGGCCGTTTCTTTGGCTGGCGGTGAAGCGGACAAAGTCCACGTCAATGACCTGCTGGCAAACCCAGGGCTCTTGAATGAATATCAGGCCCTGGTGATTCCCGGTGGTTTTTCTTTCGGCGATCATCTGGGCAGCGGGCAGGTGCTGGCCCTGAAGCTTGAAATGAATCTAAAAAATGAATTGCAGCAGTTTGTGAAAACCCGCCCGGTGTTGGGCATCTGCAATGGCTTTCAGACACTCGTCAAGCTGGGCCTGTTGCCGGACGCTGACTTTCAGCGCAGTTGTGCGCTGGTGAAAAACGAGCAGGGGCATTTTGTGGACCGCTGGATCGAAGTGGAAAGAAACGAAAAATCCCCTTGCGTCTGGACCCGGAATCTTCCCGCCAGATTTGCTCTGCCGATTCGTCACGGGGAAGGCAGATTTGTCTGCCGGGATGAAAGCCTTCTGCAGCGACTGCTGACCCAGAATCAGGCCGTGCTTCGTTATACCGAAGACGTCAATGGCGCGCAGGCGCAGATTGCCGGTGTCTGTGATCCGTCGGGTTTGGTTTTTGCCCTGATGCCTCATCCCGAGGCGGCGGTGCATGACTGGCATCTTCCCTATGAAGGCGAAGCGTGGGGTCTGGAATTTTTCAAAAGTGCAGTGAATTATTTGAATCAGGAAATGGGAGTGAACCTATGAATCCAATCCGCCGAGCTCTGTTGAGCGTGTCTGATAAAACCGGTTTGCTGGAGCTGGCAAAGAACCTGGCCGCCCAAAATGTCGAGCTGATTGCCAGCGGCGGCACCGCCAAGGCTTTGACTGAGGCCGGATTGAAAGTCACCGCGGTGGAAACTTTGAGCGGCAAAGGCGAAGCCTTCAACGGCCGGATGAAAACCATCAGCTTTGAAATTGCCTCAAGCCTGCTGTTTCGCCGTCAGGATGAAAATGATGTGCACCAGGCCGCCGAGCTGGGGATTGAACCCATTGATCTGGTGGTGGTGAATCTTTATCCCTTCCACGCGACCCTGCAAAAGCAGGCGGGGTTTGAGGAGTGCATTGAAAACATCGACATCGGGGGGCCGACCTTGCTGCGTGCAGGGGCCAAAAACTTCCACTCCGTCACGGTGTTGTGCGAGCCCTCCCAGTACGGTGACTTCTTAAAAGAATTCAACGGCAACAAAGGCGCAACCACTTGGGAGTTCCGTCAAAAATGTGCCGCTGCCGTTTACACCATGACGGCCTTTTATGACATGGCCATTGCCGGTTTCTTGACGCAAAAATCCGGGGCCGCTCTAAGATACGGGGAAAACCCGCATCAAAAGGCCGTGGTGCTGAAAGATCCATTTGCTGACGGTCTGGCCCACGCCAAATCCCTGCAGGGCAAAGAGATGTCCTACAACAATTATCTGGATGCCGACTTTGCCCTGAAGACTTTGCAGGATGTGCATTCCTGGCAGGGGAGCAAAGCTTTGCCCGTCGCCGTGGTTGTGAAACATAACACGCCCTGCGGTATGGCCGTGGCCGAAACTCCGCAGCGAGCTTTGGAAAAAGCCTGGAAAGGGGATGAGAAAAGCTCTTTCGGCGGCATCATTGCCCTGAATGTTCCAGTGACAGAGGACATCGCAAACTTTTTTGCCGAAAAATTTGTCGAGGTGATTCTGGCGCCATCCTTCACCGACGGCGCCCGCGAAAAACTGAAAAAGAACTGCCGCGTGATGGAAATTGCATTAAAGCCCAATCCCTCCATGCAGGTGCGCTCCATCGAAGGAGGGCTGCTGCTGCAGGACTCGGATGCTTTTGATTTAAGCCAGATGAAAACCGTCACGCAAAAACAAGTCAGCCCGGACCAGCAGCGTCTGGCGGCTTTTGCGATGCTGGTGGTGAAGAACCTGAAAAGCAACGCCATCGCGCTTTGCCGGCAGGACGGACCAGAGTTCGAGCTGCTGACCATGGGCTCCGGTCAGACCAACCGCATCGACTGCATTGAAAAACTGATCAGCTCGCGTCTTGCTGACAAAGGCATCACCGATCTTTCCGAAGTGGTCCTGGCGTCCGACGCGTTCTTCCCGTTTGCTGATTCGGTTCAGGTATCGGCAAAGTTGGGAGTTAAAACCATCATCCAACCCGGAGGATCCGTGAAGGACCCGGAAGTGATCGCCGAAGCCGATCGCCTGGGGGTTTCCATGATCTTTACCGGCCGCCGCCACTTTTTACACTAGGAGAACATGCCATGACGACTGTGAGTTTGGATTATAAAAATGCAGGAGTTGACATCACCAAGGCCGATGCCTTCGTGGAAAGAATCAAAAATCTGGTGCCGACCACTTTCAACGACCAGGTTCTTCAGGGCATCGGGGGCTTTGCTGCTGTTTACAAGCTGACTGAAGAAAAGTACCTGGCCTCCTGCACGGACGGTGTGGGCACAAAATTGAAACTGGCCCAGGCCCTGAACAAACACCACGGCATCGGAATCGATCTGGTCGCGATGTGTGTGAATGATCTGTTGTGTGTCGGAGCAAAGCCGTTGTTCTTTTTGGATTACATGGCCTTTGGAAAGCTCGACACCCAGGTCAGTGAAGAGCTGATCGCCGGAATGGTTGACGGCTGCCGTCAGTCCGGGATGGCGCTGATTGGCGGTGAAACGGCCGAAATGCCCGGCGTGTATCAGGGGAATGAATATGACCTCGCGGGTTTCAGTGTGGGTGAAATGAGCCCGGCGGATATCTTCGATGAAAAAGACATGAACGAAGGGGATGTGCTGATCGGGATTGCGTCGTCAGGATTTCATTCCAATGGATATTCTCTGCTGAGAAAGCTGGTGAACCAGGATGAAACCGAACTGATGCAGGAGCTTCTGACTCCGACCCGCATTTACGTGAAATTGGTCAATGAGCTGCGCCGCCAGTTCCCTCTGGCGATGGTGGGGGCTTCCCATATCACGGGCGGGGGCATTCACAATATTCCGCGCATGAGTGAAAAGTTTGATTACGATATTTCCGGCTGGCCGGCCTTGAATGAAATGGTTTCGGTCTTTGGCAAGATCATTCCGCGTGCGGGTCTTTCTGGTGAAGAGTTGTATCGCACCTTCAACATGGGGGTCGGACTGGTTTTGCTGATCAAGAAAGAGCAGGCTGATTCCGTGCAAACATGGTTGACCTCTCAAGGCGAGAAGCACTGGCGCTTAGGCTCCGTACAAAAAGGCACAGGTCAAATCGCCCCCGCGCGTCACTAGGGCTTGCCGTCTCTGCCACGCCTATATTGGCAGAGACGGCCTTTTTAGCTTTAAAGGTCCCTGTCTAAATCCTGATCACCGGGCCCTTTCTTTCATATCCTTTTTTTAATATGGACTCACATTCTGTGAGTGGGCTATACCAGTCGCCTGTTCATTACAAACGGAGTTTAAAATGATGAATAAGAATGCTTACTTGGTATTGGCGGCAACAGGGTTGTTGATGGCCCCTGTTTCTGGTTTCGCGCAAACTTCCACCACGTCTGTGAATACAAATTCCAGCACTGTGAAAATGGAAGACCTAAAAAAGGCCGACGAAAAAGAAAAGGACATCGACAGTGAAATCACTGACGCCCGCATGAGAGCGCAGTTGGGTTCCAAGTCCAAATGGTCCTTCAAATCCAGCCTGGCTTACTCTGGCGGTTCTGTTGAAGAGCCTCTAAGTGGTGTTCGTCCTAACTACCGTGCATCCGCAACTATCGAAGCCATGACAACTTTGTCTGGTGATGTTGGTGTCAACTACCGTTTGGGTGAGCGTGACAATATCAGCTTCGGTACGGGCGTGACTGTGGTGGATCCTCTTCACGGTGATATCGTGAAGCCTGCTCAAGACACTCGTAAAGGCCGTAAAGGCACTTTGTCTCGTTACGAAGTTTCCACTCCATACCTGAGCTGGAGCCGTGGTTACCGCGCATTTGACACTCAGATGATCTCCAGCATGCAATACAGCCATGCGACAGACAGTGATTCTATCAACCTGACCAAAACCTTTGGTGCGGCAAGCTTCAGCCAGACAGTTCTTGCGAACTTCGGTCAATCCAAATGGAATGGCGGTACAAGCCTGACTTTGGGTAAGAGCTTCTACACTGGTGATCTTGATGACGCCAACATGATTGCGGCAGCTAAAGCGGGTAAGTACAAACGTTCTGACATGAGCTTCGGTTTGTTCCCGTTCCTTCAGTACACTTTCAACGACCGTTATTCCTTCAGAACTGTGTTCGGTTACTTCCAGTTTGCACGTTACGAAGGGTATGCTGACAACTTCCAGTTGGAACCATATCAGTCTGTTGGTACCGGTATCTCTATCACTCGTGATATCTACCTGTATCCAAACGTACAGTTCACACCAAAAGACATCCGCGCAGACCGTACAAACGTAGCATTGTCTGCCAACCTGAACTTGTTCTAGTTTCGGTCGGTGAAAAGGGGGCATCTGACTGCGTTGTCGGTGCCCGTCCTCACTCCGACGTGCTTGGAGCACGCCTGCGTTGCGGGCGGTCGCCTCCGCCTTGCATCTGTCCCCTTTTGACCAACCTTGGTTCCCGGTTTTTGGGGGCGGGGAACGGGGAGTGGGCTTTGAGGCAGTTCGTTTTTGGAAATTTTTGTTGAGGATATTTAAGTTTGAAAAAGGCTCCCCTGCGGGGCCTTTTTTTGTTTGGGAGCCAGCCTGGGTAATACCTTGGTTGGCTTTTTGCGTTTTGGGGTTGTGGTTGTTCCTTTGTCTGGTGTTGGGGGGCAGGTTCAGAAAGTGTGGTGGCGGTCGTGGGTTGCCTTTTGGCTGCGATTCGGCGAGCCTTATTCTTGTGTGGAGGTGACTGATGAAACTCGCAGTAGGGATGCTGGCGTTTTCTTTGGTGGTGTTTGCTTCAAATGGATTTGCGGGGGCGCAGCCGGTCTGTGGCACTCAAACGACTTCTTTGGGCGATTCTTATAATTATTGTGTTCACACGGGCAATCGTCAGAAAACCCAGGACGTGGTTTATTACTTTCATGGATTGTGGGGGAATGCCCGGCAGTTTTTTGATCAGCGTCGTGACACCTCGTGGGTGCTGAAGCGCTGGGCCCAGTTGGGGTATGAGCCTTCGGTGGTGACGATCTCTTTTGGTGAAATCTGGCTGCTGGTCAATAATCAGAAATTCCCTCTGCTGCCGGTTTTTCAGAATGAGATGATGCCTTTTCTTGAAGGTCAAGTCGGAGGCCTGGGTAGCGGGCGCCGCCTGTTGATGGGGGAATCCATGGGGGGCTTCAATGCTTCGCAGGCCTCTTTGCAGTTGCCGGCGACCTTTTCCAAAGTGGCTTTGTTGTGCCCGGCCCTGACCGTGATCGGGCCTTATTCTTCTGAAGCTGATATCGACAAATATATTGCTCGCACCAAGGCGCTGCGGTCGCGCGTGAATTTGATGCTGGGAATTTCCCGCGAGGTTTTTGCTGACGAGGCCGACTGGCAGAATCACAATCCCTTCAATCTGCTGACGCGGTATTCGGGCCTGATCCGCCCGGTGTTCTTTGTTTCCACGGGGCTGCAGGATGAATTTGGCTTTCAGGAAGGATCGGCTGAATTTGTAAAGGCCGCCCAAGCCGTGGGAATGTCCGCGACCTGGAGTCCCCTGGCGGGGGGGCACTGCAAATACAACCGTGAGGCTGTGGCGCAGTTTTTCCTGAGCCGCACCCGCTGAAATGAAGTGAAAAACTTTTGGACGTTTCTCAATCAGAAACGTTCCCTGGTGGATACTGACATTTAACGAGTTTAACCCGCAGGGCTGGGATATAATTTGGCTATGAAAACATTCCGTCCGCGCCGCAAGTTGATCGTCAATCGCGAAGTGCAGTTTGATGTGGTCATGCATGTCAGCGTCTTTGTTGCCGTGCTTTTTCTGGGGCAGATGTTTGCCGCTTGGTTGTTCATTGGAAAAATTCAGGAATTGGCCGGGACCGGTGCCTTTTCAATGATGTCGGTGCAGGAATTTATCTCCCGCTATAAAACTGTGTTTTTGGTCTATCAGTTGATCCCGGTGTTGCTGGGGTTGGTGGTGGGCTTTTGGTACTTCAACCGCATGACCCGCAGAATTGTCGGTCCGCTCTTTAATATCAAACGCACGGTGAAACGAATGGCGGATGAAAATCTTGATTCGGTAGAGATTCACCTGCGGGAAAATGATTATTTCCAGGATCTGGCCCAGGACATCAACGTGGTTCTGCAGAAAAAGCCGAAGTGATGCGGCCCTTGCTTTGTTCCAGGGCCCCCAGCACCAGCTTTTGAAAGAGCCATTCCCTCAAGCCACGGGGGCGATTCAGTTCCATTCTTTTCAAGCAGTCCTGATATTCCAGGGGGTCTGTCTTAAATCCCTTTTTCAGCAGTGCCAGAAGTTTTCCCAGGGATTCCTCCTGCGCCTGTCGCAGTTCGCCCAGGGCCAAAGCCAGCAGCTCCTCATCCAAAGTAAAGTCACTGCCAAAGGCAAAGGGCGGGAACAGCCGGTCAAAGCCTGCTTCCCGGGCCTGTTTTAAAAGTTCTGCGGGTGTGTTGTGACGGGCCCACTCCGGAATTTGATAGTCGGAGCGAAGTTTACCTTCTTTCTGCGCTTTGATTTTCAAAGACTCCTGAAACTCAGAATCGGCGATGTTCAGCAGTTCTTTGATGACCTCCTCGTCGGTCTTGCCGCGCAGGTAAGCAATGCCGTATTCAGTGATCACGATGTCACGCAGGTGGCGGGGGATGGTCAGTTGTCCGTGGGACCACAGGATATTGGAATGACGGCGGCCCTTGTGCTGCCGTGTGGATCGCAGCATCAGCACGGAATGGGCTCCTTCCAGTTCGTGGGCCATGGCCACAAAGTTATACTGCCCCCCGACGCCACTGACGACGGTGCCGCTTTCCAGAGTGTCTGAAGCGGCCGAGCCCAGCAGGGTTACGTTCATACAGGTGTTAAAGAACCGGGCTTTGCGCCGCTGACGTCGCAGGGCCAGTTCGTTGCCATCATAAAGATCATTGACGATGGACACGCGGGTCATGTTCAGACCGTCAAATTCCTCGCCCTCCAGATGGCGCAACCATTTGTACAGTTCGCTGGATCCCAGAAAGAAAGCCCCATGCAGATAACGTTTTTGTTTTGAAACTGGCTCCTGTACCTGACGTTTTAAAATCCCGGCTTTGCGCAGATTCATAAAACCGTCCATGACCATTTCGCTGGTGCCGTACAGGCCTTTTTCGAAGGGCGTGCGATACAGGTGCAGTTCACGTGCGTGCCGGCGGTGTTGCCAGAATTTTTCCGACAGCACTTCATAATCGGCGCCTTTTTGATGACGAAGACAGGCAGAGTACACCAGTGCCTCTGACAAAGAGCCGATGCCTATTTGCAGGGTGCCGTCATCTTCCAGCAGATGACTGGCTAAAAAGCCGATCAGATGATCTGTCCAGTCCACCGGAGTCCGCGGCAGGGCAAAAAGTTTGCGGTGTTGACGGGGGTCCTCGACAATCATGTCAAAGTAATCGGGACCGACTTCGGCATCCGTCCCCAGAAAAGGCAGTTCGGGGTGGACCACTCCCAGCAGCAGGATTTTTTTTTCGGCCTTGCGGTATTGATCTATCACATCCAGGGTCAGATCGGGATTGCAGCTCAGGCTGTAGCGCGGGCCCTGATCTGTCTGGCGGCAGGCCACCAGTTGCAGCACCACTTCGATATTGCATTCGACCAGGTACGAGGCCACGTGAGTGTAATTCAGGCTGACGTAATCCTGCTGCGCAGAGTCCGCGTGCAGGGCCTGGCCGGCCTGAAAGTAAAACTCATGAATGCGGACATTGCCGGGAAGCTCGCCATGCCGGCGGTCTTTCAGGTACTCAAACACGGGATAATCAGGTCCGAAGTGACGATCCAGAAAAGGGGACAGGAATCGTCGTTCCAGATCGCTTTGTGGAGAGGGAATATCCAGTGAAAGAGCGGTGTAGATTTCCAGACGGCGGTCAGGCAGGTCTTTGACCCGGTTGTACAGCAGATTGATCAACTGATTGGGTTTGCCAAGACCCAGCGGAGCAGCCACGCGGATAACCGGTCCCAAAGTGTTCAGGAGCGCATCCACAGCCGTTTCAAATGAATGGAACTGACGGGGTTTCTGGTCCATACCCTATTGAAAACCCGGGGCAGCCAAGTGCAAAGTCTTAAATGGCGAATTTGTATTTTAAACGGCAAAAAAAAGAGGCTGCCTTTTCGGGGCAGCCTGCTTTGTTTCTTTAACGAATTACTGGCATTCGTTTTTGATCGCTTTATCAGCGTTCTGATAACGAGCATAAAGCTCTTCATACTGGTCCATGTAAAGCTCAAGAGTGTCAGAGTTTCTTGTGCTTCTCATTTTTTCGCGGATCCAGTTCATTTCTTCAGCAAGTTTGGCTTTGTAGGAAACCAATTGACCGCAGGAAAGAGCAGCCTGGGAAGAGGAAGCAGCGCCAACGATGGCCAATGCGATAAGAAGAGCTTTCATGATAAATCTCCTTTTGAGTTAATGAATTCTGATTTCGGGGCGAACCTACTAACGCAGGACATGAAAGACAATCTTTGATGCCGCAGGAATAATTTTTACATAATCGGGGATTGCATTTATGATGGGTTCGTCTTCCCAGGAGTTTCCATGAACAAAAATCTGCGTGCTCACCCCATGAAAAATCCGATTATTCTGGCTCTGGATGTGGATACCCGCGACAAAGCCCTGAAAATTGCCGACGATGTTTCAGATATCGTCGGGGGCATCAAGCTGGGGCCGCGCCTGTGTCTGCGTTATGGAATGGATTTCGTGAAGGAAATGGCGCAAAGAGCGCCGGTTTTTCTGGATAACAAACACTTCGACATTCCCTCGACGATGGAGGCCGCAGTTCGTGCCAGTTTCGAGGCCGGGGCGTCTCTGGTGACGGTGCATGCCCTGAGTGGCAAAGAGGCTCTGACCCGCATGGCAGCGGTGGAAAAAGAGCTGAACCAGCAGCGTCCGTTCCGCATTCTGGCCGTGACGATTCTGACTTCCTGGGATCAGAATTCGCTGCCGGTGAATATGAAATCTCAACCGATTGCCCAGCACGTGACGGAGCTGGCGGCTTTGGTGAAGGATTCGGGTTTGTCCGGTGTCGTGTGTTCCCCTCACGAATTGGACCTTTTACAAAACCGCGATCTTTACCTTGTCACTCCGGGAATTCGCTTTAGTATGCAGGATTCCGGCGATCAAAAACGTATCATGGGACCCAAAGAAGCTCTTCGTGCAGGAGCTTCGGCGCTGGTCGTGGGTCGCCCTATTCTGGAAGCTTCCAACATCAAGGAAGCTGCCACTGATTTTGTGATGGCAATGTATGAAGAAAAATAACTCTCGTCCGTCTGGCAGAAACAACTCTCAACGTCCTCAGCAGGGTGGTCGCCCGCAGCAGGGCCGTGCTCAAGGCGGTCGTCCGCAAGGGGGCCGTCCCCAGGCTCATGCTCCTCGTGAAAATCAGATCCCGCGTGACTGGCGTGTGGTGATCGGCACGCATGCGATCAATGAGGTGCTGAAAGTGCGTCCGAAGCAGGTGAAGGGCTTCTGGATTCGTCAGGGCTTTGAAAATTCAGGCGATCTGCGTGAAATGAACGAACTGGCGATGAAAAACCATATCAAAGTTGAATTGAAGGCCGAAGCTGCGCTGGAAAAATTCGGTCCGTCCCAGCAGGGAGCCGCTATCTTTGTCGAGGGCGCTCCGGAATTTGATATGGCTAGTCTGGAAGGCCTGGATAAATCCATGGTTCTGATTCTGGATGGTATTGAAGACCCTCATAATCTGGGAGCGATCCTCAGAACCTCCTGGCTGGTGGGGGCGCAAGGGGTTCTGATTCCGGAAGACCGCGCGGTGGGTTTGACGCCTACGGTACATAAAGTGGCTTGCGGGGGCGTGGAGCATGTTCCGGTTGAAGAGACTACGAACTTTGCTAACTATGCGGAAGAACTTAAAAAACAGGGTTATTGGATCTATGGTTTAAGTCCGCGTGGAAAGCGATCTATTTTCGAATTAGAGCTTCCGGACAAGGTGGTTTGGGCAATTGGTTCAGAAGACAAAGGAATGAGAGTGACAACGGAGCGCCTTTGTGATGAATTGGTCTTCATACCGCAAGCTAGTTCTTCGGCGAGTTATAATGCCTCTGTGGCGACAGCCATGGCATTAACTGAGACCCTTAGACAGCATGCGCCGCGCGGAAATCGAAAAAAATCGTAATCTGTCGAATAATTATCTTTGACGGACGTTCTTTTTCTCCGTACAACATTTCGGTTATCTCAGTAAGGCTGGTTTAGCTCAATTGGTAGAGCAGCTGATTTGTAATCAGCAGGTTGCGGGTTCGAGTCCCATAACCAGCTCCAAATTTTTCTGGGTAAGCATTCACAAGTGGGTAGGTGCCCGAGTGGCTAAAGGGGACGGACTGTAAATCCGTTGGCTTATGTCTACGAAGGTTCGAATCCTTCCCTGCCCACCATTTTTTTTGAATGTTTTCCCGGAAAAGTTTTGAAACAGAAGAGAAGAAATTCTCTTCGGGCGTTCTGAAAGGGCGGGAATAGCTCAATTGGCTAGAGTATCTGCCTTCCAAGCAGAGGGTTGCGGGTTCGAGACCCGTTTCCCGCTCCAAATTTCAGAACTAATGCCCATGTAGCTCAGTGGTAGAGCACACCCTTGGTAAGGGTGAGGTCGTCGGTTCGGCTCCGATCATGGGCTCCACTTAATTGGCTTTTAATTTTTAAGGTTAAGATAAATAAAAAATCTCTGCAGGAGGAATAATGTCTAAAGAGAAATTTACACGTAATAAACCGCACGTAAATATCGGCACTATCGGTCACGTCGATCATGGTAAAACCACTTTGACTGCTGCTATCACTACTACTCTTGCAGCAGCTGGTAAAGCTCAAGCAATGGCTTACGATCAAATCGATAAGTCTCCAGAAGAGAAAGCTCGTGGTATCACGATCTCCACTACTCACGTTGAGTACGAAACTGACAACCGTCACTACGCTCACGTTGACTGCCCAGGTCACGCTGACTACGTAAAAAACATGATCACTGGTGCTGCTCAAATGGACGGAGCTATCTTGGTAGTTTCTTCTGCTGACGGTCCAATGCCACAAACTCGTGAGCACATCCTTCTTGCACGTCAAGTAGGTGTTCCTGCTCTAGTTGTATTCATGAACAAAGTTGACATGGTTGACGATAAAGAACTTCTTGAGCTAGTTGAGCTTGAAGTTCGTGAACTTCTGTCTAAATACGAATTCCCTGGCGATGACATCCCAGTTGTTAAAGGTTCTGCATTGAAAGCTCTTGAAGGCGATCAATCTGAAATCGGTCGTCCAGCTATCATGAAATTGATGGATGCTTGCGATACTTACATCCCAGCTCCAGTTCGTGCAGTAGATAAAACATTCTTGATGCCAGTAGAGGACGTATTCTCTATCTCTGGTCGTGGTACAGTTGTTACTGGCCGTGTAGAGCGTGGTATCGTTAAAGTTGGTGACGAGATCGAAATCGTTGGTATCCGCCCAACTCAAAAAACTACTGTAACTGGTATCGAGATGTTCCGTAAACTTCTTGACGAAGGTCAAGCAGGGGACAACTGCGGTGTTCTTCTTCGTGGTACTAAAAAAGAAGACGTTGAACGTGGCCAAGTACTTGTTAAACCAGGTACAGTTAAACCACACAAAAAGTTCAAAGCTGAAGCGTACATCCTGACTAAAGAAGAAGGCGGACGTCACACTCCATTCTTCAACGGGTACCGTCCTCAGTTCTACTTCCGTACTACAGACGTTACTGGCGTTTGTACTTTGAAAGCTGGAACTGAAATGGTTATGCCTGGTGATAAGATCGAAGTTTCTGTTGAACTTATCGCTCCTATCGCTATGGAAAAAGAGCTTCGCTTCGCGATCCGTGAAGGCGGTCGTACAGTTGGAGCTGGTGTTGTTACTGAAATCCTTGAGTAATAACGCAGCGTAAGCTAAGTAATAATCACCCGGGGGACTTCTTGACAAAAGAGTCCCCCTCGGTGTTTCTTGGCATTCTCAAAAAAAGGTCTGAAAAGTCTATTTTTTGAGGTTTTTGTAGTCTCAATAGGTTTTTCCTAATGAGAAATGATCCAGCGCAAGGCGCGCCGAGGAAAGCGTACCGGGGTACGCCGACGAGGAAGCAGCGCAGTCGATGGGTCAGTTGTCATTAGGAAAAAGTGCAGGGGTGTAGCTCCAGCGGTAGAGCGAACGACTCCAAATCGTTAGGTCGTGGGTTCGAATCCCTCCGCCCCTGCCAATTTTGACTCCATAACTTTAGGATGAGGAATAATGGAAAAGGCCAACTCTAAGATTTTGACTATCAGCTTTGCACTTGCAGGTATCTTGGTCGGTTTGACCGTCTCTCTTCTAATCAAGGCATTCGCTGGCGCATTCGGTGTTGTGGCTCGTGCTGCTGACTCTGATATGGTTCGCCACGGGATCCCTGTTTTGGCAGGTTTCGCGTTGTTTGCCGCTCTTCAGTTCAACCCACGCGTTCACACTTGGGGTGAAGAGGTTGTTTCTGAGATCCGTAAAGTTGTTTGGCCTTCCCGCAAGGACACAACGGCTATGACCATCGCTTGCGTGGTTATGGTTCTTATCTCCAGTGTTATCATCAGTTCCTTCGATCTGATCTCTGGCTTCTT
Source organism: Bdellovibrio bacteriovorus (assembly GCF_002208115.1). Taxonomy (NCBI): domain Bacteria; kingdom Pseudomonadati; phylum Bdellovibrionota; class Bdellovibrionia; order Bdellovibrionales; family Pseudobdellovibrionaceae; genus Bdellovibrio; species Bdellovibrio bacteriovorus. Next base: position 890,234 of record NZ_CP020946.1, read on the forward strand.
AATCAACTTTCTTATGAAGTAAGGACGGAACCATGGAAAAAAAGTGGTACATCGTTAACGTTCAGACCAGCTGTGAAAACACAGCTAAAAAAGCCATCGAAGAAAAGATCAAATCTTCCAAAATGGAAGAATTCTTTGGCGAAATCCTGATCCCTGCGGAAAGCGTAGTGGAGCTGGTAAAAGGTCAAAAACAGACCAAATCACGTAAATTTTTCCCGGGTTATATCTTCGTTCAGATGTTTTTGAATGATGAGACTTGGCATTTGGTACGTAATTCGTCTAAAGTCACGGGCTTCGTGGGCGGCACTAAAACCCGTCCTCCGGAAGTTCCGGAGGCTGAAGTTCTTCGCGTAACCCAGCAAATGGCTGGCGTTGCTGAAAAACCAAGACCGAAAGTGAAGTTCGCTGTGGGTGAGAACGTGACTGTTATCGACGGTCCATTCTCCAACTTCCAGGGAACTGTAGAAGAAGTGAACGAGGACAAAGCGAAGCTTAAAGTTCTTGTGAGCATCTTCGGTCGTCCGACTCCAGTTGAGTTGGACTACATTCAAGTAGAAAAACCATAACCAGAAGCCGCATAGGGCGGCCGATGGATTTTAATTAACACAACCTCTTGCAGGAGTGGGTCATGGCAAAAAAAGTTACAGGAATGATCAAGCTGCAGATACCGGCAGGGAAAGCTAATCCAGCTCCACCCGTTGGACCGGCGCTCGGACAGCATGGGGTAAACATCATGGAATTCTGTAAGCAGTTCAACGCTCGTACACAAGCGTTGGGTGATAGCATCATCCCTATCATCATCACTGTTTACCAAGACAGATCGTTTACTTTCATCACAAAAACACCACCGGTGTCTTCTTTGATCAAAAAGGCGTTGAAACTGGAATCCGGTTCCAAACAGCCTCAAAAAGACAAAGTTGGCAAAATCAATAACGATCAAATCAAGCAAATCGCTACAACGAAATTGCCTGACTTGAACTGCTTGAAAGTTGAATCCGCAATGTCACAAGTTGCTGGTACAGCTAAGAGCATGGGCATCGACATCGCGTAAGGGTGGTAATAGATGGCAGGCAAAAAATTCGCAGCGGTCGCTAAAAAAGTTGATTCTGCAAAAAAGTACACTGTTGAAGAAGCATTCAAACTGGTTGTTGAAACAGCTCCAGCTAAATTTGATGAATCTATCGACGTAGCATTGCGCTTGGGTATCGACCCTAAGCAATCTGACCAACAAGTGCGTGGAGCTATCGCTCTTCCTCACGGTTTGGGCAAAGAAGTTAAAGTTGTTGTTTTCGCAAAAGGCCCGAAAGAAGCTGAAGCGAAAGCGGCTGGCGCTGACTTCGTAGGCGCAGACGACCTGGTAGCTAAAATCCAGGGTGGCTGGTTGGATTTCGATAAATGTATCGCGACTCCGGACATGATGGCGACTGTTTCTAAAGTTGCTAAGATCCTGGGGCCTCGTGGTTTGATGCCGAATCCAAAAATCGGTACTGTAACTATGAACGTTGGTGAAGCTGTAACTGCCGAGAAAAAAGGTAAGTTGGACTTCCGCGTTGATAAAGCAGGTATCGTACACGCTGGTATCGGTAAGAAATCCATGGGCGATGCTAAACTTAAAGATAACTTCATGACTTTGTTGGGAGCTATCGTTAAGGCTAAACCAGCATCTTCCAAAGGTATCTACCTTCGTTCTATCGCTGTAGCGTCCACTATGGGCCCAGGCGTTAAGATCGAGCCAAATGCAGCAGCTGCTGCAACTGGTGCTAACTAGTAAATTTTAAGGCTCTGAGCGTGCTCAGGGCCTTGTTTTTTATCTGGTTATTTTGTATTAGTTCATAAAATTATTGCGATCAGAGACAGTAGGTTTCTTTCAGTGGATGTAATCCCTCGTTTGTGGGGGGCCTACCGAGATAAGGCAAAAAGGTTCCATGCGACCTCCAAACCGACCTGATTCGCACAGGCCCCTTCGAAAGAAGGGCAAAAAGTCTAATGAAAGGAGGCTCACATATGATCACTCGCGCAGATAAAGAGCAGGAGATTAAGCTAATCACGGAGAAATTCGGAAAGGCTAAGGGAGCTTTCATCGTCGACTTCAAAGGCATCAAGGTTGAGCAAGTAACTAACTTGCGTAAAAAATTGAATGCTGCTGATTCTGAGATGAAAGTTGTTCGTAATACTCTTGCAAAAAGAGCGTTCAAAGATCACCCAGCTATTGAAACAGCATTTGCTAATTCAATGAAAGGTACTAACGCCATCGTATTCTCTTACGGTGAGGTGAACGCGACTGCAAAAGCATTGGCTGATTTCGCTAAGGACGTAGAAGTTCTTCAAATCAAGTCCGGTGTTATGGACGGCGCTGCTTTGGATGATGCTAAGATTAAATTCTTGGCGACACTTCCGGGCAAAGACCAGCTTCGCGCTATGTTGTTGGGTACATTGTTGGGTGCAGGTTCTGCACTTGCTAGATGTCTTAACGCTTACGCTGAGAAAATGGGCGGCGGCGCAGCCGCTGGTACTGAAGAAGCTCCACAAGCGTAATTGCTTGAATCCCGAAGGTTCGGGACTGATGGTGCTGAATATTTGAATTTTTAAATAATTTTTTTATATCCCTGGAGGATAAAATGTCTCTGACTAACGATCAAATCGTTGAAGCGTTGTCTGCGAAAACTGTTCTAGAAATCGCAGAACTAGTAAAAACTTTGGAAGAAAAATGGGGCGTTTCCGCTGCTGCTCCAGTTGCTGCTGCTGCTGCAGGTCCTGCTGCTGCTGTTGAAGAAAAAACTGCTTTCGACGTTATCCTTGTTGACGCTGGCGCCAACAAAATCAACGTTATTAAAGAAGTTCGTGGCTTGACTGGTTTGGGTCTTGCTGAAGCTAAAGCCCTTGTTGAAGCTGGTAACAAAGCTGTTAAAGAAGGCGCTACTAAAGAAGACGCAGAAAAAATCAAGAAAGCTCTTGAAGCTGCGGGCGCGAAAGTTACTGTTAAGTAATTTCTGCCACTTAGTTTATACTAATGCCGAAAGCCTCGTGGAAACACGGGGCTTTTTGCATTTTGGCCCTCGCTTTACCCTTCGTTGGGATTGGGCTGGGGGCTTAGGGATGCAAAACCTTTCGGACAGTCCTCGCGCGGTGGGGACTTTTTGTTTTGCGGTAGTATTTTATTTTTAGTTTTCTGAGTGCTTGATTGGATTTTCGGGCGCTGTGGAACTCAGGTTTTGCATCCCTAAGCCCCCAGCCCAATCCTAACGGGGCTTGCGGTGGCCAAAATGCGAAAAAGCCCCTTTGTTGGGTGCTTTGGACTTTTTTACCAGGCGAAGCCAAGTTTTATGCCGAAGGCTTCTTGGGTTTCTCGGTCGGATCTGTCCCATTTGATGTCTATGTGGCTGTATTCGATGGCGGTTCTAAGGCCTTTTTGATGGGTGCTTAGGCCCAGCGAGTAATAGCTGTGATTTCCTTCGTCGTTGTAGGGGCCGAAAGTTCCGTTGGTGCTGGTGATGCTGGTTTTAACTTTGTGGGCTTCGTAGATGTAGGAAAAGTAGGGGACCAGGTACTCGTATTTGTACCCTAGGCTGACGCCGGCTTGGGAGGTGGTGATGTCCGACTTGGCTTTGGCGTCGGTGGTGTTGTTCCCCAGGTAAAATGCGTCGGTTGTGGTTTCACTTTTTGTTCCGTAAGCGCCCATCAAAGAGCCGACCCACACTCGGTTTTGGGTTCCGTGGTTCAGGAACTGGAATCTTACGCCCCATAGGAAGTTTTCCAGATAGACTTCTATCCCTTTGAAAACACTCACGCTTGCGTCGAATCCGATGTTGTTTGCGCCCGCCACGAAGTCGCTGGCGTCAATATCGCTGTTGATCAGAACCTTGTCGCGCAAGGGTGGGTTCGAGTTGATATCGTTGACCAGGGTCACCCGGGTTTCAGAGGCCATGACCATGGCGGCGTGCCCTTGCCACTGTTCGTTGGAGACTACCGGCATGTTGAAATGGGAGGCGCGCATGCTGATGGAATGTGAGCATGCTGATAAACTAAGCAAACTTAAGGCGAACAACGCTCTAAACATGGAGATCCTTCCTTCGACTTTTTAAGCCTATGATGCGTCCTTGTTATGGGCTACTGATTAGCTGCAAAACTCGACTTTACACGGCGCAATAATCGCCTGTTTTTGGAGTGCCTGAAGTTTTTGGAAAGGCATCAAAAACCTCTAGAATCACTTGCTTTATTGAAAACTTAGGGTAGTTTGAGATACTTGCGTTTTTATTTAATGTGGGCCTTGGAACATTCCCCCCGAAGCGAATGTCCGATTTTCTTATCACGGAGAGTACATTGGAAAAAACTCCAGTTACGGCTTCTAACATTCGAGTTAGAAAGTCATTCGCGAAAAATAAGCAAGTCATTGATATCCCAAATCTGATTGAGTTGCAGAAATCTTCTTACGAAGCTTTCATTCAAAAAGATATGGATCCAGATCGTCGCGGCGATGCTGGTCTTAATGGCGTTTTCAAATCTGTTTTCCCAATCACAGATTTCAACAATACAGCAAGCCTTGAGTTCGTATCATACACTCTAGAGCCAGCTAAGTACGACGTGGACGAGTGCCGTCAGCGTGGTATGACTTTCGCTGCTCCGATCAAGGTGACTCTTCGTCTGATCGTTTTCGATGTTGATGAAGAAACTGAAGCACGTTCTATCCGTGACGTGAAAGAACAGGAAGTTTATCTGGGCGAAATCCCATTGATGACTGCCAACGGTTCTTTCATCATCAACGGTACTGAGCGCGTTGTTGTTTCCCAGTTGCACAGATCTCCGGGCGTGTTCTTCGATCACGACGGTGGTAAAAACAATGCTTCCGGTAAACTGATCTACTCTGCGCGCGTGATCCCTTATCGTGGTTCATGGTTGGATGCTGAGTTTGACCAAAAAGACCTTATCCACGTACGTATCGACCGTCGTCGTAAGTTCCCAGTGACAATCCTTCTTAAAGCTTTGGGTTACAACTCTGAGCAGCTACTGGAATACTTCTACGATCTTGATGAAGTTTACGTTAAGGGCGGCAAGCTCTTCCGTAAGTTGGATATCGAGCGTATGTCCGGTCAAAGAGCATTGACTGATATCGTTGATCCAAAATCCGGCGAAGCGCTGGTAAAAGCGGGTCGTCGTATCACTCGTGCGATCGTTAAGAAAATCAAAGATCTTGATATCACTGAGCTTGAAGTTCAGCCGGAAGATCTTGAAGGCAAAGTTCTTGCGAAGCCTCTGATCGATGAATCCACTGGTGAGATCATCGCTGATGCGAATGCGGAGTTGAACTCTGCGATCATCAAGCGTTCCATCGAAGCTGGCATCGAAAGCTTCTTCATGATCTTCTTCGACGGTTTGACTGTAGGGCCTTACTTGCGCAACACCCTGTTGGTTGATAAAGTTTCCAACAAAGAAGAATCTTTGGTTGAGATCTACAAACGTCTTCGTCCTGGTGAGCCTCCAACTCTGGAAGCGGCTACGACATTCTTCGGCCGTTTGTTCTTCGATCCAGAGACTTATGACCTTTCTGAAGTTGGTCGTATCAAGATCAATCACAGATTCGGTATCTCCATGGACGAGTGCCCACCGTCTCACAGAACACTGACTCACAAGGATATCCTGAGCACCATCAAAACTTTGATCGATCTGAAAAATGGTCGTGGTGTTATCGACGATATCGATCACTTGGGTAACCGTCGTGTTCGTTCTGTGGGTGAGTTGCTTGAAAACCAATACCGTATCGGTTTGGTTCGTATGGAGCGCGCTATCCGTGAACGTATGTCCCTTCAGGACGTTGAAACAATGATGCCTCACGATCTTGTGAACGCGAAACCTGTGAATGCCGTAGTAAAAGAATTCTTCGGTTCTTCCCAGTTGTCTCAGTTCATGGATCAGACGAACCCACTTTCCGAGATCACGCACAAACGTCGTTTGTCTGCTCTTGGGCCTGGTGGTTTGACTCGTGACCGCGCTGGTTTCGAAGTACGTGACGTACACCCTACGCACTACGGACGTATCTGTCCTATCGAAACTCCAGAGGGTCCAAACATCGGTTTGATCGCCTCTTTGGCAACTTACGCTCGTATCAACAACTATGGTTTCATCGAGACTCCATACCGTAAAGTTGAAGCGGGTCAGGTTTCCAAGGACATCAACTATCTTTCTGCATTGGAAGAAGCTGGTCACCACATCGCTCCTGCGGCTCGTGACGAAGCTGGAAACAAAGCCATCCAGACTGCGACTACCATCACTCGTCGTGACGGTGAGTATGAGATCGTGGACAAGGATAAAGTTGCTCTGATGGACGTTTCTCCATCTCAGTTGGTTTCCATCGCAGCTTCCCTGATTCCATTCCTTGAGCACGATGACGCCAACCGTGCCTTGATGGGATCGAACATGCAACGTCAAGCGGTTCCACTGCTTCGTTCTCGCGCGCCACTTGTTGGTACGGGCGTAGAGCGTTTGGTTGCTCGTGACTCCGGTACTTCCATCGTTGCTCAAAACGATGGTATCGTTGAGGAAGTTGATGCTTCCCGTATCGTTATCCGTCGTTTCGCCAAAGGCGGCGAGCTGGGTGCGAACGTGGACATCTACAACCTGACGAAGTATCAGCGTACGAATCAAAATACGTGCTTCAACCAAAAACCAATCGTTACTGTTGGTGACAAGATCTCCAAAGGCGACATCATCGCTGACGGTCCTTCTACGGAGCTTGGTGAATTGGCATTGGGTCAGAACATCCTTGTGGCGTTCACCCCATGGCAAGGTTACAACTTCGAGGACTCCATCCTTATTTCTGAGCGTCTGTTGAAAGACGACGTTTACACTTCCATCCACATCGAAGAATTCGAGTGCGTGGCTCGTGACACAAAACTTGGTAAGGAAGAGATCACTCGCGATATCGCCAACGTTGGTGAAGAAGCTCTTAAAGACCTGGACAGCTCTGGTATCATCCGCATCGGTGCGGAAGTTCGCCCTGGCTTCATCCTGGTTGGTAAAGTGACTCCAAAAGGTGAAACTCAACTTTCTCCTGAGGAAAAACTTTTGAGAGCGATCTTCGGTGAAAAAGCCGGCGACGTTCGTGATACATCTTTGCGCGCTCCATCCGGCGTGTACGGAACTGTTATCGATGCTCAAGTTTACTCTCGTGAAGGCGCAGACCGCGATGAGCGTTTGTCCCTGATCATCGAAGAGAAGAAACGCAAGCTTGAAAAAGACTTGGCGGTTGAGCAGAACGTTATCAAAAATAACGCTATCTCCAAACTTCGTGACATCCTAGTGGGTAAAATCACTACAGGCGTTCTTCTGAATGAAGACGGTTCTCAGAAGTTGTTGAACAAAGGTCAAGAGATCACAGAGGCGGATCTAGAGACAGTTCCATTCGAATTGTTGAACTACATCCCTCTTGAGCAAGACCTTGAGTTCCAGGTGAACAAAATCATCGACAATGCTCGTAACCAGTTGGATGCAGTTAAACTTGTGTTCAACGAAAAGATCGATCGTCTTCGTAAAGGTGACGAATTGCCTCCGGGCGTGATCAAAATGGTTAAAGTTTACGTTGCTATCAAACGTAAAATGCAAGTCGGTGACAAATTCGCCGGTCGTCACGGAAATAAGGGTGTTGTCTCCAAAGTATTGCCTGCGGAAGACATGCCTTACCTTGCTGACGGTACTCCAGTAGACATGGTTCTGAACCCACTAGGGGTTCCTTCTCGTATGAATATCGGTCAGATCCTTGAGGTTCACTTGGGTTGGGCAGCGCACAACCTTGGTAAACAACTGGGTGCTCATCTTGAGAAGTGGAATGCAGAGAACGCTCGCACAGAGATGAAAGACATCTTCAGCGACTCTGATATCTCCGCGAAACTTGATAAAGCAGACGATGCTTCATTGAAGTCCATGGTTCAGCGCATGAAACACGGTATCCACGTGGGTACGCCGGTGTTTGATGGTGCCCGTGAATCTGACGTGAAAGGTCTGCTTGCAAAAGCGCAAGTGCCTTCTTCCGGTAAGTCCGTTCTATTCGACGGTCGTACAGGGGAGCCGTTCACGAATCCGGTAACTGTCGGCATCATGTACATGCTGAAACTTCACCACTTGGTGGAAGAGAAGATCCACGCTCGTTCTATCGGACCTTACTCACTCGTTTCTCAACAGCCTCTGGGCGGTAAAGCTCAGTTCGGTGGTCAGCGTCTCGGGGAGATGGAGGTTTGGGCGATCGAAGCATACGGTGCTGCATACTCTCTGCAAGAGTTCCTGACTGTTAAGTCAGATGACGTTGCAGGTAGAACTCGTATGTACGAGAGCATCGTGAAGGGTGAAAACATCCTTGAGCCAGGCTTACCTGAATCCTTCAACGTATTGGTGAAAGAGCTTCAATCTCTGGCACTGAACGTGGAGCTGATGGAGTCTGACATTCTACGTGACCAGGATGAAGATTTTGGTGACGAAGAAGTGATCGAGGTAGAACCAGTTGCGCCGGTTGCGTCTAAAGACGAACCAGAGCAGCACTAAGTTTAATAATTTAACAACAGGGGTGTTCTTTGAGAGACTTGTTGAATTTTTTCGATAAACCAAAAGATCCACTTTCGTTTGACGCCGTACGAGTTTCGTTGGCGTCACCTGAAATGATTCGTGAATGGTCATTTGGTGAAGTTAAGAAGCCAGAAACTATCAACTATCGTACTTTCAAGCCTGAGCGTGATGGCTTGTTCTGTGCGAAAATCTTCGGTCCTATCAAGGACTACGAGTGCTTGTGCGGTAAGTACAAACGTATGAAGTACCGTGGCGTCGTCTGTGAAAAGTGCGGCGTTGAAGTGACTCAGACCAAGGTTCGCCGTGAGCGCCTTGGTCACATCGAATTGGCAACTCCAGTAGCCCATATCTGGTTCCTGCGTTCTTTGCCTTCTCGTATTGGTAACCTTTTGAATCTTTCTTTGAAAGACGTTGAAAAGGTTCTTTACTGTGAAGCACACGTGGTTATCGATCCAATGGAAACCACATTGGAAGAAGGCCAGGTACTGACTGAAGAAGCATTGCAAGCGGCTCTAAATGAGTTCGGCCCATCCTTCAAATACGGAATGGGTGGCGAGGCAGTTCGTGATCTTTTGAAAAAAATCGATCCTGAATACCTTTCCCGCAAACTTCGTCTGGAAGTTAAAGACACCAAGTCTGAAGCTGGTATCAAAAAATTGACTAAACGCCTGCGCGTTGTTGAAGCCTTCAAAGGTTCCATCAACAAGCCAGAGTGGATGATGTTGGAAGCACTTCCGGTTCTTCCTCCTGATCTTCGTCCATTGGTACCTCTTGATGGCGGCCGTTTCGCGACGTCTGACCTGAATGACCTGTACCGCCGTGTTATCAATCGTAACAACCGTTTGAAACGTCTTCAGGAGCTGAACGCTCCAGACATCATCATCCGAAACGAAAAGCGCATGCTTCAAGAAGCAGTGGACGCTTTGTTGGATAACGGTCGTCGCGGTAAGACCTTCACTGGTCCGAACAAACGTCCTCTTCGCTCCCTTTCTGATATGTTGAAAGGTAAGCAGGGTCGTTTCCGTCAAAACCTTTTGGGTAAACGTGTAGACTACTCTGGTCGTTCCGTTATCACCGTTGGACCTACTCTGAGACTTCATCAGTGCGGTCTTCCGAAGAAAATGGCTCTCGAGTTGTTCAAACCATTCGTTTACAACAAACTTGAAGAAAAAGGTCTTGCGACCACTATCAAACAAGCCAAGCGCTTGGTTGATCAGGAAACAGTTGAAGTTTGGGATATCCTTGCTGACGTGGTTAAAGAGCACCCGGTTCTTCTGAACCGTGCACCAACCCTGCACAGACTTGGTATCCAGGCGTTCGAGCCTGTTCTTCACGAAGGTAAAGCTATCCAACTGCACCCGTTGGTATGTACGGCGTTCAATGCCGACTTCGACGGTGACCAGATGGCAGTTCACGTTCCACTTTCTGTGGAATCCCAGGTTGAAGCACGCGTTCTGATGATGTCCACGAACAACATCCTTTCTCCTGCCAACGGTAAACCTATCATCAATCCTTCCCAGGATATCGTGTTGGGTATGTACTGGTTGACTCGTATGCGTCCGGGCGCCAAAGGATCAGGCAAAGCCTTCTCCAGCGTTCAGGAAGCTCAATACGCGTTTGAAACAGGTCTGGTAGACCTTCAGGCGGTATGTAAGGTTCGTATCAACGGAACTCTGCAAGAGACCACAGTGGGTCGTGCAATCCTTTCTGATATCGTTCCTAAAGAAGTTCCGTTCAACGAAGTGAACGTGACAATGGGTAAAAAACAGATCGCGGCCCTGATCGACAAGACTTTCCGTCTTGCCGGTGCAAAAGCGACCTGCATCCTTGCTGACAAGATCATGGAATACGGCTTCAAGTATTCAACTGCAGCAGGTATGTCCATCGGTATCGATGACATGGTGATCCCGGCGGCGAAAGCTCCGATGATCGCTGACGCAGAAAAACAAGTTACTGAGATCCAGCAGCAGTACGACGAAGGTTTGATCACAGATGGTGAGCGCTACAATAAAGTGGTCGACATCTGGGCGCAGACTGCAGACAAAATTGCTAAAGAAGGTATGAACGCGATCGAAAAGCAAACATTCAACGTGAATGGTAAAGAGGTTGTGGGTCCTTCCTTCAATCCAATTTACATCATGGCTGACTCCGGAGCCCGTGGTTCCGCAGCTCAGATCCGTCAGTTGGGTGGTATGCGTGGTCTGATGGCGAAACCTTCCGGTGAGATCATCGAGACTCCGATCACTGCAAACTTCCGTGAAGGTTTGACAGTTATCCAGTACTTCATCTCCACGCACGGTGCGCGTAAAGGTTTGGCCGATACCGCATTGAAAACAGCGAACTCCGGTTACCTGACTCGTCGTTTGGTTGACGTTGCTCAGGACGTTGTTGTGTCCGAGATCGATTGCGGTGTTGAAGATGGTTTGGAAATCACTCCGATTTACGAAGCGGGTGAAATCGTACAAAACATCGGTGACCGTATCCTGGGCCGTACAGCGTTGAAAGACGTTGTTGATCCGGCAACGAACGAAGTTGTTGTTCGTGCTAACCAGGAAATCACTGAGAATGACGTTAAGAACATCGAAGGCCGCGGTATCGACAAAGTCGACATCCGTTCTGCGTTGATCTGTCAATCCAAGCGCGGTGTTTGCGTGAAGTGCTACGGACGTGATTTGTCCCGTGGTGCGACTGTGAACCTGGGTGAAACAGTGGGTATCATTGCCGCTCAGTCCATCGGTGAGCCGGGTACTCAGTTGACGATGAGAACGTTCCACTTGGGTGGTGCGGCTTCTCGTGCGGTTGAACAATCTGTTCACACATCCCGCTATGACGGTACTATTAAACTACAAAACGTTCACGCAGTGACAAACCGTAACGGTAAGTTGACTGTGATGAATCGTAACGGTTCTGCTCTTGTGATCGACGAAGCAGGTCGTGAGCGTGAAAACTTCAAGCTCGTATACGGCGCTGTTTTGAACTTCAAAGAAGGCGACAAAGTTGCCAAAGGTCAGACTGTTGCGGAATGGGATCCATATTCGAATCCAATCATCGCAGAGGTTTCTGCGAAGATCCAATACCAGGATATCGAAGAAGGTTCCACAATGCAGGAGCAAGTGGATGCGGTAACTGGTTTCGCGACCAAAGTTATCATGGAATCCAAGTCTTCCGATGTTAAGCCAACTGTCTTCCTTGTGGATGGCGCTGGTAAAACATTGAATCTTCCTGGTCGTGATATCCCGGCTCGTTACCTGATCCCAGTTGGGGCTCAGTTGCTAGTTGCGGATCAGCAGGAAGTGCATGCGGGTGACGTAATCGCGAAGATGCACCGTGAAGCTTCTAAAACGAAGGATATCACCGGGGGTCTTCCGCGCGTTGCCGAATTGTTTGAGGCTCGTAAACCGAAAGAAGCAGCTATCATCTCTGAGATCGATGGTTATGTGACATTCGGTAAAGACGTTAAAGGTAAACAACGTGTGATCGTAACTCCTGAAGTGGGTGAGCAAAAAGAATACCTCATCCCTAAAGGTAAGCACGTTGCTGTAAGAGAAGGTGAGTACGTAAGAGCCGGTGAGGCTTTGATGGATGGTCCAACAAATCCTCATGACATTCTGGCGGTTCTGGGTGCTAAAGCCTTGTCTGCATACCTTGTAGATGAAATCCAAGAAGTTTACAGACTTCAAGGGGTTGGTATCAATGACAAGCATATCGAAGTCATTGTTCGTCAGATGCTACGTAAAGTAGAGATCCGTGATGCCGGCGACAGCCGCTTCCTGGCTGGTGAGCAAGTTGAAAGATATGCTTACATGGAAGAAAACGAACGTATTAACAAAGAGGGTGGCCAGCCTGCTACTTGCAGCCCACTTCTTCTTGGTATTACTAAAGTTTCTTTGAGCACTGACAGCTGGATTTCAGCAGCGTCCTTCCAGGAAACTACAAAAGTTCTTACGGAAGCAGCGATCAATTCTCGCACAGACCATTTGCGTGGCCTGAAAGAGAATATCATCATGGGTCGTCTGATTCCTGCGGGAACTGGTTTGACATCTTACAAACGCTGGAAAGTGTCTGTGCATGAAGATGACGATATCGGCTTTGTTGCATTGCCGGGTATGACGTCTTCCGTACAGCCTCAAGGCTAAAGTAAGACCACCTGATCGCCGGCTTCACAGGCCGGCGTAGGGTAAAAAGCTCATGGATTGGGGACCTCACGCCGCTTTTCATGGATAAATGTAATTTTAACAACAAAGTCTTGACCTGGGCGTCACCGAAATGTAAGTTCCAGCGTCCAGAACCGCATAATTGTTTTTAAGGGGTATATAAAGTGCCAACAATTAATCAGCTCATCAAAAGTGAGCGTACTGTTCAAAAAAACCAAACAAAATCACCAGCTTTGGACTCTTGTCCTCAGCGTCGCGGTGTTTGTACACGTGTTTATACTACGACTCCAAAGAAGCCGAACTCCGCTCTTCGTAAAGTAGCAAAAGTTCGTCTTTCCAATGGCTTCGAAGTTATCTCTTACATCCCTGGTATCGGCCATAACCTTCAAGAGCACTCCGTTGTACTAATCCGCGGTGGTCGTGTGAAGGACTTGCCGGGTGTTCGTTACCACATCGTTCGTGGGGTATTGGACCTTCAAGGTGTAAACGGTCGTCTGCGCGCCCGTTCTAAATACGGTACTAAGAGACCTAAGAAATAAGGATTGAGAGATGTCACGTCGTAAAAAGACCTTTAAAAGAGAAATCATTCCAGATCCGGTTTTCAAGGATCTAGTAATCGCTAAGTTCATCAATAAAATGATGATCCAAGGTAGAAAAGCAACTTCTCAAAAGTTGTTCTACGGTGCTTTGAAAGAGCTTGAAGGTAAAGTTCAAGGTGAAGAGCCTTTGGCAGTCTTCAAAAAAGCTCTTGAGAACGTTAAACCTTCTATCGAAGTTCGCTCCCGCCGTGTAGGTGGTGCTACTTACCAAGTTCCAGTAGATGTTCGTCCATCCCGTCGTTTGGCTTTGGCTATGCGTTGGTTGGTTGAGTACTCTCGCGAGCGCGGTGAGAAAGACATGGCGAAACGTTTGGCTGGCGAATTCTTGGACGCGTACAATAATAGAGGAAATGCTATTAAGAAGAAAGACGACGTTCACAGAATGGCTGAATCCAACAAGGCATTCTCTCACTACAATTGGTAATCTGTTCAGATGTCAGCTAAAGATCCTAAAGTTGTAGCTGATCTCAAGTACACTCGTAATATCGGCATCATGGCTCACATCGATGCCGGTAAGACGACCACCACCGAACGCATTCTTTACTATACAGGTAAAAGTCATAAAATCGGCGAGGTCCATGATGGTGATGCCACCATGGACTGGATGGTTCAAGAGCAAGAGCGCGGTATCACTATCACCTCTGCTGCGACCATGGCGTTCTGGAAAGATCACAGAATCAACATCATCGATACTCCGGGCCACGTTGACTTCACGATTGAAGTTGAGCGTTCCTTGCGTGTATTGGATGGCGCGATCGCTGTTTTCGACGGTGTGAATGGGGTTGAACCTCAGTCCGAAACCGTCTGGAAACAAGCCGACAAATATAAAGTTCCCCGCATTTGCTTCGTAAATAAAATGGACCGTGTTGGTGCTGACTTCGTGATGTCTTTCGGGACGATCAAGGAAAAGCTGAACGCGAACCCAATCCCAGTGCAGGTACCAATCGGCATGGAAGACACCTTCCGTGGTGTTGTCGATCTTTTGGAAAACCGCGCTTACATGTGGGATCAGTCCGGAATGGGTGACCATTTCGAAGTTACCGATGTTCCCAATGACATGAAAGAGGAAGTAAACCGCTTCCGCACTGAAGTCGTTGAGAAGATCGTTGAATTTGAAGACGAACTTCTTGAGAAATATCTCAATGGAGAAGAAGTCACCGTGCCAGAGCTTAAACGGGCTTTGCGCAAAGGGACTCTTGAGCTGAAAGCCTTCCCGGTATTCTGTGGAGCCGCTTTCAAAAACAAAGGCGTTCAGCCTTTGTTGGATGGGGTCATTGACTACCTTCCGTCGCCTCTGGAGGTGCCTGCAATTGTGGGTCACGATCCTGAGCGTCCTGATAAAGAAATCATCTGTAAAACTGAATTCGATGCTCACGCGGCTGCATTGGCGTTTAAAATTGCCAATGATCCGTTTGCCGGCACTTTGACTTATATCCGTGTTTATTCCGGTGAGGTGAAGGTCGGGGAGCAGCTTTTGAATCCGCGCACTCAGAAAAAAGAGCGCATCCAGAAGTTGGTGAAAATGCATGCGAATTCCCGTGAAGAAATCAACAGCCTGAAGGCGGGTGATATCGGCGCGGTTATCGGTCTTAAGTTCACAGGCACAGGGGATACTCTGTGCGAAAGCTCTCATGCTGTGGTTCTTGAGGCGATCACATTCCCAGAGCCGGTTATTTCCGTGGCGGTGGAAGCGAAGTCTTCTGCGGACCAGGAAAAGATGTTGGCTGGCCTGGCTAAACTTGAAAAAGAAGATCCATCCTGCCGTCTGCGCACGGATCCGGAAACGGGGCAAATCCTGCTTTCTGGCATGGGTGAATTGCATTTGGAAATTCTTGTGGATCGTTTGCTTCGTGAGCATAAGATCCAGGCCAATGTGGGTAAGCCGCAGGTTTCCTATCGTGAAACCATCACGGCGGCAGCCAAGGCGGAACACGTCTACGAACGTGAGATCGCTGGCGAAGCTCACTTTGCCAAAGTCTCCCTTTCCATCGAGCCTATTTCTCAGGCGGATGGCATCCAGTTCATCAGTAAAGTGGCTGTGTCTAAAGAATTTACAGCCCCGATGTTGAAGGCCGTTGAATCGGGCTTCCGTGAGGCTTCCGAGGTCGGTCCTTTGGCAAGCTGTTCGATGCTGGGTATTAAGGGGACCTTAAATTCGATTGAAGTTCGTCCGGATTCATCCAGCGAGATGGCCTTTAAAGCGGCTGCTTCCCTGGCATTCCGGGACGCAGTTAAGGCAGCCTCTGTAGAGCTTTTGGAGCCTATCTTTAAGCTTGAGGTGACTTGCCCGGATGACTTCGTAGGAAACATCGTGGGTGATCTGAATTCCCGTCGTGGAAAGATTCTCACAATGAATGTGAAGCAGGGTGGTGGGCAGGTTATTTCGGCCGAAGCCCCTCTGGCGAGTCTGTTTGGTTATGCTACGGATGTCCGCAGTTTGAGCCAAGGCAGAGCCAGCTTCAGTATGGAATTTTTGGAATATGCCATTGTGCCTGCGAAGGTAAAAACGGACATTCTCCATAAAATGGGAAGATATTAAAAAAAATAATATTTCCCTTTGACATTAGATTTCAAAGTGCGCATACTCGCGCACTCATAGCGTCTATATCTACAAAAAACCCCCCGCGTTGAAGGCGATTCAGGCCGCAAGGGCTAATTCGGGGCAAGTTTTCGATGGGATCAGGACGTTGATTGTTAACAAATTTGCTAGTAATTACGATACTTTATAAAAGAGAAGAGTGTCCATATGCAAAGTCAGAAGATTAGAATCAGATTGAAGGCATTCGATCATAAACTGCTTGACCAGTCGACGAAAGAAATCGTTGAGACTGCTCGTCGTACAGGCGCTAAAGTTGCGGGTCCAATTCCCTTGCCTACTCGCATCAACCGCTACACTGTATTGCGTTCTCCGCACGTAGATAAAAAATCTCGTGAACAATTCGAAGTGAGAACTCACAAGCGTATGCTCGATATTTTAGAACCAACTCAACAGACAGTAGATCAGCTTATGAAGCTGGATCTTTCTGCTGGTGTAGATGTTGAAATCAAACTTTCTGCGGTTTAGAGGTAAGACGTGAGCGAAACTACAGAAACTCAAAATACTGCAGGTCTTAAATTGAACGGCCTGTTTGCCTTCAAAGAAGGTATGGCTACTATCTATAACGAGAACGGCGAAGCTGTTCCTGTTACTGTTCTTCGTTACGAGCCTTGGTTTGTTTCTCAAATCAAAACTAACGAAGCAGATGGTTACGAAGCTATTCAGGTAGCTTGCCACCCTAAAAAAGCTAAAAACTCCAACAAAGCAGAAAAAGGTCACCTTGAAAAAGCTGGCTTCGAAAATGGCGCTCAGTTCGTAAAAGAACTTCGTCAAGCTGCTCCAGAAGGTACTGTTGTTGGCGCGCAAATCTCTATCGACAGCTTGGCTAAAGGTGATTTCGTAAAAATCACTTCCAAGTCTAAAGGTAAAGGTTTCGCCGGTTCCGTGAAGCGTTGGGGCTTCGCAGGTGGTCCTGCATCCCACGGTTCTAAATTCCACCGTCGTCCGGGTTCTTCTGGTAACAGAACATGGCCAGGTCGCGTAATGCCGGGTAAGAAATTCCCAGGTCATTTGGGTGCTGAAACTGTCACTGTTAAGAACGTAGAAGTTGTTCAGATCATCGCTGAAGAAAACGTTCTGATGGTAAAAGGGCCAGTTCCAGGTGCTAGAAACACTTTGGTTAAGTTGGTGAGAGAATAGTATGGCTACAGTAAATGTATTGAACTGGAAAAAAGAAAAAGTTGGCTCCGTTGAGCTTGCTGCTGACGTGTTCGAAACTCCTGTTAAAAAGGAAGTTCTTCACACAGTAGTTCAATGGCAATTGGCGGCTCGTCGTCAAGGCACTCACATGACTAAGACCAAAGGTCTTGTGTCTGGTGGTGGTAAAAAGCCGTTTAAACAAAAAGGTACTGGTGGAGCTCGTCAAGGTTCCAGCCGTTCTATCTTGATGCCTGGTGGTGGTACCGCTTTCGGTCCTCAACCTCGCAGCTACGCTTTCGTTCTGCCTAAAAAAGTTCGTCGTTTGGGTCTGAGCATGGCACTTTCTCACCTTCAAAAAGAAGGCAAACTGTTCATCGTGGACAGCATGGCTTCTGAAGGTAAAACTGCTGAGCTTAACAAACGTTTGCAAGCTTTCGGTTTGAAAAAAGCTGTATTGGTTGACTCTGTAGTTGATGACAAATTCAACCGTGCTTCCAAGAATCTTCCAACATTCAAATACTTCCCAGTTGAAGGTTTGAACGTGTTTGATCTATTGAAGTACGACGCTGCTGTTATCACTAAAGATTCTGTGGCTAAAATCGTAGATCGTTGTTCATTGGAGAAGGCGTAATGAAACAAGTAATTAAAGCCCCTCTCATTACTGAGAAAAATACTTATCACAACGCTGCTGGCGTATACGTTTTCGAAGTGGACCTGAAGTCCTCTAAAACTGACGTTAAAGCTGCTGTTGAGAAAAACTTTAAAGTTAAAGTTGATAGCGTTAGAACTAGCGTCTGCCGCGGTCACTCTAAGCAAACTAAATTCGGTCTAACCAAGGTCGCTTACTGGAAGAAAGCTTACGTTAAGCTTGCTGAAGGTGAGAAGATCGCTCTTTTTGAGGGAGTATAAAGATGGGTATTAAAACATTTGCCCCACGCTCTCATGGTCGCAGAGGAATGACTGGTTTCGATTTCAAAGAAATCACTAAGACTACTCCAGAGAAGTCTTTGCTAGCTCCTCTTAAGAAACAAGCTGCGCGTAACAATCACGGTCAAATCACTATTCGTCACCAAGGTGGCGGTCATAAGAGAAAATACCGTTTGGTTGATTTCAAGCGTAACAAACTTGAAGTATCCGCAAAAGTTATCGCGATCGAGTACGATCCGAACAGAACTTGCCGTATTGCTCTGATCTCCTACGTTGATGGTGCTAAGGCTTATATCCTTGCTCCAGTAGGTTTGAATGTTGGCGATACTGTTATCTCTTCTGATAAAGCCGATATCAAACCAGGTAACTCCCTGACTTTGGGTGCTATCCCTGTTGGTACTGTTATTCACAATATCGAATTGCGTCCAGGCAAAGGTGGTCAAATCTGCCGTGGTGCTGGTGCAAGCGCGACTCTTGCTGGTAAAGGCGACAAGTACTGCCAAGTACGTATGCCATCTGGTGAGTTGAAACAAGTGTTGACAGTTTGCCGTGCTTCTATCGGTCAAGTTGGTAACACTGACAATGAAAACATCAATCTAGGTAAAGCAGGTCGCTCTCGTTGGAGAGGTATCCGTCCTTCTGTACGTGGTATGCACATGAATCCAGTTGATCACCCACTCGGTGGTGGTGAAGGCGTTGGTAAAGGGCATCACCCAGTAACTCCTTGGGGTCAACCTTGTAAGGGGTTCAAAACTAGAAACAATAAGAGAACCAACTCTTCAATCATCAAGAGACGTAAGTAGGAGTAAAAGGTGGCACGCTCAATTAAAAAAGGTCCATTCGTCGATACTCATGTTCAGAAGAAAATCGACAATGCACTTGAGAAAAATGATAAAAAAGTTATTAAAACTTGGTCTCGCCGCTCAACAATTCTTCCAGAGACAATTGGACTGACATTCGCAGTTCATAACGGAAGAAAGTTCGTTCCTGTGTACATCACAGAGAACATGATTGGTCACAAACTCGGTGAGTTTGCTCCAACCAGAACTTTCCATGGTCACGCTGAGAAGAAAGCCGCTGCTCCTGCTGCGAAGAAGTAATAGAGGTTTATTATGGAAGTTAAAGCAAGCTTGAAATATGCAAGAGTTGGCGCTCAGAAAGCAAGATTGGTTGCTGACCTGGTTCGCGGTAAAGACGTGAACGAGGCAGTTAAAACCCTTACTTTCCTGAACAAAAAAACTGCAGGTATGGTAAAAAAGCTAATCGAATCAGCTGTTGCCAATGCTGAATACAAAAAGGTTATGGATGTAGACAGCCTTTATGTTAAAGCTATCTGGGTTGATCAAGGTCCAGTTCTTAAAAGATTCCGTCCTCGTGCACAAGGTCGCGCGTTCGGTGTTCGTAAGAAGACCAGCCACATTAACGTAGTACTCGAGGAGAAATAGTCGTGGGTCAGAAGGTTAATCCAATTGGTCTAAGAGTCGGTGTTATCAGAACTTGGGATTCTCGCTGGTATGCGAAGGGTCAACAATATTTTGAAAATCTCCACGAAGACATCCGTTTGAGAAAGTTCCTTAAGGACAAACTTAAGAACGCGGGTGTTGCGAAAATTGAAATGGAACGTGCTGCGAAGAAGATTAAAATCATCATCTCCACAGCTCGCCCAGGTGTTGTTATTGGTAAAAAAGGTAGTGGTATTGACGCTCTTAAAGCGGAAGTTCAAAAACTTACACCCAACGAAGTTTTCCTGAGCATCCAAGAAGTGCGCAAACCAGACCTCGATGCTCAGCTCGTTGCTGAGAGCATTGCTCAACAACTTGAGAAACGTATCTCTTGGAGAAGAGCTCTTAAAAAATCTATTGCAGCTGCGATCAAAGGCGGCGTGAGAGGTATCAAGATCCGTGTTTCCGGTCGTCTTGATGGTGCAGAGATTGCCCGTTCTGAGTGGTACAATGAGAAGAGCGTTCCTCTTCATACATTGCGCGCTGATATCGACTACGGTACAGCAGAAGCTCTAACAGCATACGGTATCATCGGCCTGAAAGTATGGATCTATAAAGGCGATATCTTATCTGCTCGCGAAGTTGAGGAGGCAGGTCGTGTTAAGTCCTAAAAGAGTAAAATGGCGTAAACAATTTGTAGGCCGCGCTACTGGTTTTGCAGTAAGAGGCGCTAACCTTGATTTCGGAGACTACGGTCTTCAGGCAATCGAGGAAGGTCGTCTGACTGCTCGTCAGTTGGAAGCTGGTCGTATCGCTATCTCCCGTTCTGTTAAGCGTGGTGGTAAAATCTGGTGCCGTGTGTTCCCGAACATCCCGGTAACTAAAAAGCCTGCTGAAACTCGTATGGGTAGCGGTAAAGGTAACCCGGAACTATGGGTTGCTCGTGTTCTTCCTGGAAAAGTTCTTTTCGAAATGAACGGTGTGACTCGTGAGCAAGCTAAAGAAGCTTTCGAACGTGCAGCTCACAAACTTCCTTTCAAAACTCGTTTCTTGGTAAGGGAGTAGTTGTATGAAGTTTGTAGAGATCAAAGATCTTTCTGTAGCTGAATTGAAAAAGAAAAGAGCAGCTCTTTCTGAAGAGTTGTTCCAGGCGCGTATCAAGAATTCCATTGGGCAGCTTTCTAACCCAGTGCAAATCCGCGGTCTTCGCCGTGACATCGCTAAAATCAACACAGCGATTGTAAAAAAAGTGGCGAGATAGAGGTAGGACATGACTGAAACTAATTCTAGAGGACGTAAAATTGAAGTCGTAGGTGAAGTTATCAGTGACAAGATGGATAAAACCATCTCTGTCCTCATCTACCGCATGGTTAAACATGCCAAGTACGGTAAGTATGTTAAGAAGACATCTGTTTTCAAGGCTCATGACGAAAAGAACCAAGCTAAAGTTGGTGACATCGTTAAGATCCGTGAAACTCGTCCTCTGAGCAAAACTAAACGTTGGGCTTTGGCTGAAGTCGTAGAAACGGCAAAGGCGTAGGAGACTGTTATGATTCAAATGCAAACCAGACTGAATGTAGCAGACAACTCCGGCGCAAAAGAAGTTATGTGCGTTAAGGTTCTTGGTGGTTCTAAACGTCGTGTAGCATCCATCGGTGATGTTATCGTTGTTTCCATCAAAGAAGCTCTGCCAAATGCAAAAGTAAAAAAAGGTGACGTGGCGAAAGCCGTAGTTGTTAGAACTGTTGCTAAACTTCGTCGTCCAGACGGATCTTACATCCGCTTCGATGACAACTCTGCAGTTCTTATCAATGCGTCTAAAGAACCAATCGGAACACGTATCTTTGGCCCAGTTGCCAGAGAGTTGAGAGCAAAGTCTTTCGTTAAGATCGTATCTTTGGCTCCGGAAGTTCTATAAGGGGTGATGAGATGAATCGCTTACATACAAGATATAATAAAGAGATCGCTCCCGCTCTGAAGAACCAATTGGGAGTTAAAAACGTGATGCAAGTACCTCGCCTGGAGAAAATCACTCTGAGCGTGTGCTTGAGCGAAGCTGTTCAGAATCCAAAAATCTTGAACACTGTGGTTGATGAAATCACAGCGATCACTGGACAAAAAGCTGTTATCACTAAAGCAAAGAAAGCTATCTCCAACTTTAAGTTGCGTGCTGGCATCCCATTGGGTGTTCGCGTGACTTTGAGAAGAGAAAAAATGTGGTCCTTCATGGATCGTTTGAACACGCTGGCACTACCTCGCGTACGTGACTTCCGTGGCTTGCCTAACAAAGGTTTCGACGGTCGTGGTAACTACAACATGGGCTTGAAAGAGCAGATCGTGTTCCCTGAGATCAACTACGATAAAGTAGACAAGACTCGTGGTATGAACATCACTATCTGTACAACTGCGAAGAACGATACTGAAGGCAGAGCGTTGCTTGAAGCGCTTGGTATGCCTTTCAGAAAATAAGAGGTGTCACTTGGCTCGTAAAGCAAGCATTGAAAAAAATAATAAAAGAAAAGCTCTTGCTGCTAAGTATGGTCAATACAGAGCAGAATTGAGAGCTAAAGCTGTTGATATGAAGCTTTCTGACGAAGAAAGAGCAACTGCACGCACTAAGCTGCAAGCTCTTCCTCGTGACACAAACCCAAACCGCACAATCACACGTTGTGAAATTTCTGGTCGCCCTCGTGGTAACTACAGAAAATTCGGTTTGTCTCGTATTGCGTTCAGACAATTGGCCCTTGACGGTAAATTGCCTGGCGTAACGAAAGCCAGCTGGTAAGAGGTTCAGAATGGATACAATTTCTCAGTTCCTTACAATGATCAGAAACGCTGGAGCAGCAAAACACGAAAAAGTGGATATGCCTGCTTCTAAAGTGAGAGCTGGTATTGCTCAGATCTTGGTAAACGAAGGCTTCATCAGAAGCTTTAAAGTTGCTAAAGACAGCAAACAAGGCATCATGCGTGTTTATTTGAAGTATGACGAAGCTGGTGGCCACGCGATCAATAATATTGACCGTGTTAGCCGTCCTGGCCGTCGCGTTTATGTTAAATCTGACAAGATTCCAACTGTTCGTTCTGGTATGGGCATGTCCATCATCAGCACAAGCAAAGGAATCATGAGCGGTAAGCAAGCTACAGAGCAAAAACTCGGTGGCGAATTGCTTGCGACACTTTGGTAGGTGAATCATGTCTCGTATTGGAAAAGCACCCGTTGTTTTTGATAACACAGTACAAGTGAGCGTTACACCTGCTAACGAAGTAGTCGTTAAAGGTGCGAAAAGCTCTTTGAAAATCGGTATGAAACCAAATGTTTCCGCGAAAATCGACGGCAACAAAGTGGTTTTGACTCCGAACGATGAAACTAAAGAAAGCCGCGCGATGCACGGTCTTTACAGAGCACTTATCCAGAACGCAGTTACTGGCGTTACTAAGGGCTTCACTAAAGGTCTGGAGCTTCAAGGGGTTGGATATCGTGCAAACGTTGCAGGTAAAAAGTTGGAGCTTTCTTTGGGCTTCTCTCACCCTGTAATCTTCGATATCCCAGAAGGTATTGAAATTAAAGTTGATAAGCAAACACAGTTGACTATCACTGGTCCAAGTAAAGAGCTTGTTGGTCAAGTTGCGGCGAAAATCCGCTCCTTCCGTCCACCAGAGCCATACCTGGGCAAAGGTGTTCGTTACACTGGTGAGCAGATCAGACGTAAAGCCGGTAAGTCTGCTGGTAAATAATTGAGGTAAAGTATGAAATTGAAATTTAGTAAGCATACAAGCGAAAGAAAAGTAAATCGCCTCAAGAAGAAGATCAGAATCCGCAAGACTGTTAAAGGGACTGCGGAAAGACCTCGTCTTTGCGTATTCAGAAGCGGTAAGCATGTTTACGCTCAAATCATCAATGACGTAGACGGCAACACTCTAGTGGCTGTTTCTTCTCTTGGTAAAGAGGATAAATCCGGTATCGAAATGGCGAAACTTGTTGGTATCGAAGCAGCTAAAGCAGCTACTGCGAAAAACATCAAAGACGTTGTTTTCGACAGAAACGGTTACCTCTATCATGGACGTGTTAAATCTCTTGCTGACGGCGCTCGTGAGGGCGGCCTGAATTTCTAAGGAGTGATGTGTGGAGAAAGTTCAAGCTCAAGCAGCTGAATTAGAAGAGCGTGTAGTCGCGATCAACCGTGTAACAAAAGTTGTTAAGGGTGGTCGTCGCTTCTCTTTCGCAGCTCTAGTAGTTGTGGGTAACAAAGCTGGTGATGTTGGATTCGGTTCCGGCAAAGCTGGTGAAGTTCCAGAAGCAATCGGTAAAGCAAGCAGATCCGCTAAAAAATCTGCTAAATCTGTAGCTTTGAAGGAAGGTCGTACGATCCCTCACGAAGTTATCGGTAGATTTGGTGCAGCTAAGGTTATCATGAAGCCAGCTGCTCCAGGTACTGGTGTCATCGCGGGTGGTGCGGTACGTGCCGTTCTTGAATCTGTAGGTGTAAAAGACATTCTTACTAAGTGTGTTGGTACTCGTAACCCGCACAACGCTGTAAGAGCAACAATCGACGGCTTGAAGCAGTTGAAACAACAGCTTTAATTCGCGGACTGGTGGCAAAAATGGCTAAAACATTCGTAGTAACTTTGAAAAGATCAACTATCAAATGCACGCAGGATCAAAAGGACGCAGTTCGCGTTCTTGGTCTTAAGAAACTTCACCAAACTGTTGAAGTGAAAGATTCTGCTGCGGCACGTGGTAATATCATGAAAGTTCAACATCTTCTTGATGTTGAAGTTAAGGGGTAATCATGAGCTTGCTTAAAACATTGGCACCTAAGGCAGGATCCAAGCATGCTCCAAAAAGAATCGGTCGTGGTATCGGTTCTGGCATGGGCGGCACTTCTACCAAAGGTCACAAGGGTCAATTGGCTCGCACAGGCGGGACAGTGCGTCGTGGCTTCGAGGGTGGTCAAACACCTATGCACCGTCGTCTTCCTAAGTTTGGTTTCAGCAACGTAGCTTTCGCAAACAACTTTGAGATTGTAAACGTTGGCCAACTTGCTAAATTTTCTGGAGAAGTCACTCCTGAATCTCTACACGCTGCTGGACTTATTTCCAAAGGCGCTGTTAAGATTTTGGGAAATGGCGAGCTTAAAACAGCTTTGACTGTAAAAGCTCATAAATTCTCAGAAAGCGCTAAGAAAGCTATTGAAGCTGCTGGCGGCAAAGTCGAGGTAATTAAGTAGTGTCTGCAATTGAGAGCATCGCAAAAAATTCTGATCTTCGTAAGCGCATCTTGTTCACATTGGCCCTTTTGGCCATCTACAGAATTGGTGTACACGTTCCGACTCCTGGAGTAGACGGATCTGCGGTGCTCTCTTTTTTCCAGGCTCAAAGCCGTGGAATTTTTGGCCTATTTAATACCTTCACAGGTGGAGCTCTTTCCCAGTTCAGTATCTTTGCACTGGGAATCATGCCTTACATCTCCTCTTCCATCATCTTCCAACTTTTGACTTCTGCGATCCCGTATCTGGAAGCTCTTAAGAAAGAAGGGGAGCAAGGTCGTCGTAAAATCAACCAGTACACTCGTTATGCGACGGTGGCTTTGGCGATTATCCAAGGTTACGGTATCAGCACGTGGTTGATGAACTCCACAAGCCCGGATGGACATCCTTTGGTGATCGCTCCAACTGTGGCATTCCTTCCATTCCAAATCATGACTATCATCACATTGACAGCAGGTACCTGCTTTATCATGTGGTTGGGTGAGCAGATCACAGAGCGTGGTATCGGTAACGGTACTTCACTGATCATCTTCACTGGTATCGCTGCTGCGATCCCTGGTGGTGCTCAACAGCTTTGGGAGCTTGTTCGCACAGGCGAAATGCGTTTTGCATTGGTTCTTTTGTTGGTTGCCTTTATGGTGGCGATCATCGCAGCCGTTATCTATATGGAAGTGGCTCAGCGTAGAATCACAGTTCAGTACTCTCAAAGACAGGGCGGTGGCGGCATGCAATCCATGCAGACTCCGACCTCTCATCTTCCTATCAAACTTAATATCTCTGGTGTGATCCCGCCAATCTTCGCGAGCTCTTTGTTGATGTTCCCGGCGACAATGGCTCAATTCGTGAACACGCCTTGGTTGAAGGCCCTTCAGGATTCTTTGAATCCTTCCGGTACCATCTTCAACATCATGTTCGTGGCTTTGATTGTCTTCTTCTCCTTCTTCTACACAGAGATCGTATTCAATCCGAACGACGTGGCAGACAACCTGAAAAAATACGGTGGTTTCGTTCCTGGCGTTCGTGCTGGTAAATCCACTGCAGACTACATCCAAAGAGTTTTGGAGCGCGTAAACGTAGTAGGTTGTATCTACCTTTGTACTATTTGTATTCTTCCAGGCATCATGGTGAACCAGTTCAACGTTCCGTTCCACTTTGGTGGTACTAGCTTGTTGATCTTGGTGGGTGTTGCTTTGGACACTGCTCAACAGATCCAGTCTCATATGATCACTCAGAAATATGAGGGCTTCCTTAAGGGTGCTAAGATCCGTAGCAGAAGGGTTCAGTTCTAATGAACTTGATCCTGTTTGGTGCCCCGGGGGCCGGTAAAGGTACGCAGTCTGAGCTTTTGATTAAACGCCAGGGAATGACACAGATCAGCACTGGCGATCTATTCAGAGCAGCCATTAAAGGGCAGACGGACCTCGGCAAAAAAGCCCAGGAATTTATGGATAAAGGTCAGCTAGTGCCAGATAGCATCGTTATCGGCATGGTTGAAGAAGTTCTCCAAAAAGGCATCCAAAACTTTATTTTAGATGGTTTCCCTAGAACTGTGGCTCAGGCCCAGGCTCTAGATGAATTACTTGTAAAAATGAATCTATCCATCGGGAAGGCGATCTTCCTTGAAGTTCCCATGAGAATCCTGATGGACAGGCTGACTGGCAGACGCGTTTGTAAAAATTGCGGCGCTGTCTATCATATAGTCAGTAAGCCCTCCAAAGTAGAGGGCAAATGTGATTTGTGCGGTGGTGAGGTCATTCAACGGAATGATGACAAGGCAGAGGTTATTGAGACCCGCCTGAAGACTTATGAAGAGTTCACAAGCCCCCTAAAAGAGTTTTATAAAAAATCAGGCAAATATACTGAAGTGGACGGAAATAGGGACACCGAAGAAGTCTATAAAGAGATCGAAAAAATAATAAAATAGACGGCTGTATTATTTTTATCTCTAGACTTTGTGTTTTTTCGGTGTTAGCGTGCCGGACCGCATTCGTGTTTTTGCTGGAATTTTCACTTTTTAATAAAAGTGGAAACTATAAGCGTATGGGAAGACATTATGAAAGTAAGACCATCAGTTAAGGCTATCTGTAACAAGTGTAAAGTTATTAAAAGAAAAGGCGTTATTCGCGTTATCTGCGAGAACCCTAAACATAAGCAAAGGCAGGGTTAATCATGGCACGTATCCTTGGTGTCGACTTACCTAGAAATAAGCGCGTTGAAATCGCATTGACTTATATTTACGGCATCGGCCGTCCTCGTGCTGCTATGATCTGCAAGCAAGTTGGTATTCCTTCTGAACTAAGAACTGAAGGACTGACTGACGAGCACATTGCTAAAATCCGTAGCATCGTTGAAGCTAACTTCAAAGTAGAAGGTGACTTGCGCCGTGAAATCGGTCAGTCCATCAAACGTTTGATGGATCTGAACTGCTTCCGTGGTATCCGCCACCGTAAAGGCTTGCCTGTTCGTGGTCAGAACACTCGTTCTAACGCACGTACTCGCAAAGGTCCTAAGAAGACGGTAGCTAACAAGAAAAAAGCCGTATAATTGAGGTTGCGTAAATGAACACTGATAAAAAAGCTGTTACAAAGAAAAAAGTAAAAAGAAACGTTCCTCAAGGGAACTGCTATATCCAAGCTGGGTTCGGTAACGTTATCGTAACGATGACTGATCCAACCGGTGCTACCGTGTCCTGGTCCTCTGCAGGTCACCTCGGTTTCAAAGGAAGCCGTAAAGGTACTCCATTTGCAGCTCAAGTCGCGGCAGAAGACGCTGCAAAGAAAGCTATGGAAGCAGGCATGAAATCTGTGGACGTTTACTTGAAAGGACCAGGCGCTGGTCGTGAGCCTGCAATTCGTGCATTGGCTGCTACTGGAATGAGAATCTTGTCTCTTAAAGACGTGACTCCAGTTCCTCACAACGGTTGCCGTCCACCTAAGCGTAGAAGAATCTAAGGAGTATATCGTGAGCTGCATTAACGAAAGCGTTTGTAAGCTTTGCCGTCGCGAAAACGTGAAACTTTTCTTGAAGGGTGACCGTTGTTACACAGATAAGTGTTCTTTCGAAAGAAGACCTTATCCTCCAGGACAACATGGTCAATCTCGTTTGAAGTTCTCTGAATTTGCGCTTCAATTGCGTGAAAAACAGAAAGCCAAGAGATACTATGGCGTTTCTGAGAAACAATTTGTGAAATATGTTGGAGAAGCCAACCGTGCAAAAGAATTGACCGGTCATGCGCTTCTGAAATTCCTCGAGACTCGCCTTGATAACGTTGTGTACACTTTGGGGTACGCAAATTCTCGTCGCGAAGCAAGACAGCTTGTTAAGCACAACCATTTCCTGTTGAATGGTAAAAGAGCTAACATCCCAAGCATTCTTGTGAATAAAGGCGATGTTATTCAAGTTGCTGAATCAAGCCGCGAAATGGCTAAGATCCAGTCTGCTATCCAGGCGGTAGCTAGACGCTCTGTGCCAGCATGGCTTGAAGCCGATCATGCTAAGTTCACTGGAACTGTTAAAGATCTTCCGAATCGTGAAGACGTAGCAGTTGCTGTTGAAGAGAACATGATCGTTGAATACTACTCAAGATAATTTTACCTCTCGGGGGAGCTATGCAAGAGCACTATTATAAGTTTTGGAGAGAAATGATCAAACCAAAGGGATTTGAGGTTGATCGTGATTCTCTTCGTGATGACTACGCTAAATTCATTATCCGTCCCCTTGAAAGAGGGTTTGGCGTTACCTTGGGTAACTCCCTAAGAAGAATTCTTCTTAGCTCCATGATGGGTTCTGCAATTACAGCTGTTAAGTTCGAAGGCGTATTGCACGAGTTCACTACGATCCCAGATGTTCTTGAGGACGTCACTGACATCATCCTGAACCTCAAAGAAGTGCGCTTTAAACAGTACACTGCAGATTCTTTGACTTTGAAGATCTCCAAAAAAGGTCCAGGCAAAGTAACTGCAGCGGACATCCAAACTACCGATAAGATCGAGGTTTTGAACCCAGATCTTCCAATCGCTACTTTGGGCGCGAACGCAAACTTCAACGCGGAAATCGTTGTAAGTTTCGGTCGTGGTTATGTACCAGTTGAAAACAGAGAAACTGATCTGCCAGTTGGCTTTATCGGCGTTGACGCTCTTTACAGCCCAATCAGAAAAGTGAACTACAATGTTTCCAATGCGCGTGTTGGTCAAAGAACTGACTACGATGCATTGACTCTTGAAGTTTGGACAGACGGTTCTTTGAAGCCAGAAGAAGCAGTAGCTCTTTCTTCCAAAATCATGAAAGAACAACTGCAAATCTTCCTGACTTTCGACGAGACTATGGAGCCTGCAGAAGAAGCACGCGAGCTTGGTTCTCCAACTCTGAACGAGAACTTGTTCCGTTCTGTTGACGACCTTGAGCTTTCTGTTCGTTCTGCGAACTGCTTGAAGAACGCTAACATCCGCTACATCGGCGAGTTGGTAGTACGTTCTGAAGCTGAAATGCTTAAGACCAAAAACTTCGGCCGTAAATCTTTGAATGAAATCAAAGAAATCCTGGGCGAAATGGGATTGGGTCTTGGCATGAAGATCGAAGGCTGGCCACCGGCTGGTTGGGATCCAAGTCAACCTCCTCAAAAGAGAGAGACTCAACAGTAATCTAAAATAGACACCAAGAACGGTGTTTGAACACGCGGCCCTGCGGGGCTGCGAGGGCACGGAGCCCTGAAAAGTAACACTCTAACCAAATAAACCCAGAGTGTTCTATCGTGCTGATACCTGATACGGTCAGCCCGTTTAACCGGAGAATAAAATGAGTTCACACAGAAGAAGAGTAAAACATTTCGATCGTAAATCTGGCCCAAGAAAAGCTTTGTTGAGAGGTCTTGTGACTTCTTTGATCGAGCACGGCCGTATCACTACAACTGTTGACCGTGCTAAAGAAGTACGTCGCCACGTTGAAAAAGCGATCACTTTGGGTAAAAAAGGTGACTTGGCTACAACTCGTTTGTTGCTTTCTCGTTACCCTAACAAAGAAGCGGTTGCTACAATCGTTAAGGATCTTGCTCCACGTTTCAAAACACGTCCTGGTGGTTACACTCGTATCATCAAGATCGGTCGTCGCCCAGGTGACACTGCTGAAATGGCATTCCTTGAGTTCGTAGACTACGATTTCGAAGCTAAAACAGCTGACACTGCAGAGAAATCTGAAAAGTCCGCTAAAACTGCGAAAGCTACAAAAGCTCCAGCTAAAAAAGCTGCTGCAAAAAAAGCTTCCACTAAAGCAGTAGCAGCGAAGAAAAAAGCTGTTAAAAAGACTCAGAAGAAAGACAGAGCAGCATCTGCAGCTCGCGCTTAATTCCGGGATCTGATTAAGATCTTCAAAAAAAGGCTCAAGGAAACTTGGGCCTTTTTTATTTTCAGCAACCTTCGTTTTATCCTTCAGAACTCTCGGACCTCTCACTGGCTTTGCGAACCGCTCTCGCTATTTATCACCAGTGCGTCTTGCCATCCCGGACGACAATCTTTACCTTGGATACTCAGTTCCTTGCTGGAAGGGGAGTCCCATGAAACAACACCTTAAAGCCTTCGGTATCGTCTTTATTCTGGCAGCAGCCGGTTTGTGGGCCTACACCCAGTTCTTTGCCAGCAAGCTGAACCAAACCACCTCAGATTACGCCACGATTGAAGCCATGGAAAAAGAAGGCGTTCCTAACTTTGTGACCAAGGATCTGGACGGAAAGGCTGTCGAGCTTGAAGCCTTTAAGGGTAAAGTGGTTATTCTGAACTTCTGGGCGTCCTGGTGCGGACCTTGTATCGAGGAAGTCCCTTCCCTGGTCAAGCTGATCAAGGAATTCAAAGGCGACGTACAACTTATCGCAGTTTCTGGTGACAGCAGTCGTAATGACATCGATGTCTTTATGAAGTCCTTCCCCGAAATGAAGGGCGCTAATATCCATATCGTCTATGATGAAGACCGCTCTTTGATGAAACGGTTCCAGGTGGCGCGCCTGCCGGAATCCCTGGTGCTGGGCACAGACCACAAGCTGGTTAAAAAAGTTGTGGGATCCATCGAGTGGTTCAATAAAGACTCGGTATCCTATATCCAGGGCTTATTAACGACGAAGCCTGCTCAGTAAGGGTAAAGTAAAAAGCCGCTCGAGAGAGCGGCTTTTGTCGTTTAAAGGCTTGAAGAAGCGCGCGCAGACAGGTCTGCTTGCTTGGGCGCGCGCAAACAAGTTTGCTTGAGCGCGCGGCGACGTCGTCGCCTTGCTATGGAATCCCCTCTACGCAGTCGTATTGCAGGTCAATCTTGGTTCCTTCGATCAACGCATAAGTGAATTTCAAAATGCTCTTCTCGACTTTGTAGTTCAGGATGTTCAAGCCGTCGATGCTGACCTTCAAGGTTTCCG
Organism: Bdellovibrio bacteriovorus; assembly: GCF_002208115.1. NCBI lineage: Bacteria > Pseudomonadati > Bdellovibrionota > Bdellovibrionia > Bdellovibrionales > Pseudobdellovibrionaceae > Bdellovibrio > Bdellovibrio bacteriovorus. The sequence goes on from NZ_CP020946.1 coordinate 921,303, forward strand.
GAACCGGTTCGCATTCCAAAGTCAGATTGGAAAGCGAGTTCACGATCTTGTCCTTGAACGTGTTCAAGTTGGCACTGTAGTCGGAATCACAGATGCTTCCCACGCCTCCATCGGTCAGTCTGGAGGCCTCTTCGTAGAAGTAGCCTGCGTGGCTTGGAGAAGTGTCTTTATCCTGTTCGGCCTCGCAAGCGGTGTCGCCGGGTTTCACGATGATCGAACTGAATGTGAAGCGCACATCCGGACCGAAGACATTTTTGGATTTAGCCACCAGATTGGCAGGCATGTCGGAAGCCTCCATCGGTAACAGCACGCCGGCGGCATCATTTGCTTTCACACGGGAAGCCACGCCCCCCACAGAGCGCTCGTCCTCATCGGAAATCACGATCACAGAAATCGCGGCGCCCGGGCGATAGCATCCATGGGAACCTGCGGCTTCAAAATGGTCATGGGCGGCTTTGATTGCACGCTCATCCCCGGAGCTACCGCCCCCAATGGTCAGGGCATCAATCGTGGAATTAAAAATCGTATTCAGGTTGGCAGTCCCTTTTCTCAGGATATAGGCCGGAGACCCACCAGCGGGTGTATAGTTGGCCCAATTGTAGGGGGTGCCATAGACCAGGGAGCCGCCAGAAGAAACGCCTCTGGTGGTCGTCAGGCACATTTGCCAGTCGATATTGCTGGCATCCAGCGAGCTTACGAACGTGCCCATGCGGGCTGCGAGCTTTCTAAGCTCGGGAAGCATCGAATTGGAATCATCCAGCACAAACAGGAAGTCGACCTGTTTGTTGCCGTAAGCCACGACCTCGCTGGTCGAGATGGTTTTGCTGGGAGTGGTCGGCGGAGTGACCGCGGTGGTGTCCTGCTCAGGGACCGGCGCAAAATTCATTTTCGCGCAACCCGCAGAGAGGGTTCCAATCACACAACCTAAAACTGCTAAATGTGTTTTGAACGATGCTTTCATACCTACCTCATCGTCAAGGCTAGCATGAAAGTAAATGCTTAAAACAGAGGCAAAGTGAAAAAGTGAGGAAAATTGATAAGTAAAAACAGTAAGTTACGAGTTACCGTCGAAGATCTTTACAGGACCATGCTGAAAAATTAGACAAAAAAAGACACCCTTTTTAGGGGTGTCTTTTGCGTTGTCAGAAAAGTTGAAATCTTAAAGTCCGAATCTTTTCTTCAATTCATCAACAGCTTTCTGGCCTTCTTTTTCAAGCTGCTTCTTGCCTTGGTTTTCGGCGTCTTTTTTCGCCTGATTCACGCGGGCTTCGGCTTGTTTTTTCTGCTCGTTCAACTGGGTCTCGGCTTTTTTGATTTCCTTGTCCAGATCACCGCGCAGTTTGTTGATTTCGGCTTCCACGCGGGCGCGCTGTTTGCCGATCTCTTCATTGACGTAGGCCTCGATTTTCTTGCGGGCTTCGTCAATCTTGGCCTGGATCTGCTTTTCGAATCCTTTTTGCAGCTCAGGTCCCAAGTTGGAGTTGATAGACAAAGGAACATTCGGGAACGTGCCCTGACCGTCCACTGTCAGCGTCACCACCGGGATTCCGGCAAAGACCGCCTTCAGAATCTGGTCGGCAATCTCGTTCTTGGATCCGACGGCGTATTCGATCTGGGTGAACTTGTTATCCATGTTCACCGTGATGTTCTTCAGACCCACAAGCTTGCCTTCGATACCGATGCTGCCTTTGGCCTTGTTAAAGGCAATCTGCACATCAGGGGACTGCACCAGTTCTTTGCCTTCGATCGAGTAGGAATCCACCTTGAAGCGATAGTCCACGATGCTGTCAGGCTTGGTGTTATCCAATGACAGGCGCACTAGGAAGCCCATGATTTCCTTGGACGGGAAGTCCCCGGACAAAGAGGCTACGGTCGGCTTGCCGATCAGCTTCTGGTGGGTGGTGATATCCAGGATTTCACCTTTGATGTTCCCGGCATCCGGAGTCAGACCCGCTTGAGAGCTGACTGCCGTGCGTTTGATCCAAACCAGTGGATAAGAATTCGGACGACCGAATTCATAGCTGATTCCGTTTTCACGCGGATGTGGTTGAAGAGGAATATCTTCCGGATCTTTTTCTTTTTTATTCAGCAGGTTGGGCGGAATGTATTTTTCGGCCATGGCCTTGTAGCGGAAGAATTTGGCTTTGTACGGTCCCAAATAGCGATTGAAGATCGCCATCGACATGGACTTGGCATCCAGCTTTGGAATGCGGAAGTGCTGCTCAAGACTTTTGATGTCGGTCTTGACCTGCTTTTCGATTTCTTTGTACTGGGCCTCAAGCGCTTTCAGATCTTTTTGCAGATCATTGCTTGCGCCCTGCACTTGTTTGTACATGGCATCGCCATCTTTAAAGACTTTATCCAGTTCCTGCAGGGAAGACTGCAGTTCCTGCGGAGTTTTAAAGTCCTTATACTTGATGCTGTTCAAGCGCTTGTTCAAAGCCTCGATGTCCTTACCTTGAGGCAGGGACTTCATGCGCGCATCCCAGGCGGCTTGTTTGGCTTTCAGGTCTTTTTCAAAGTTTTCCAGCATCGCTTTGGACGGCAATGAATCCTGCAGCTTTTGCAGTTGCACGTTGGCGTCAGTGCCCGTCAGCATCGCGATCACGTCACCCAGAACGCTGTCGCCGGCTTGTTGCTGGGCTTCGCTGATGGCTTGTTCTTTCAGTTTGTCAGCAAGGCCTGGTTCGTTGGACACCGGCTCTGGCGGAGCCACGCGGCCCGGGCGGGCACGCTTCACACCAAAGGCGATCTGTTCAACGGCCGCTTCATTCACCACCACTTTGGCGCGCAACAAAGCATCCCACAGCATCGAGAAACGGATGTCGCCGATGTTCAAAGAGTTGTGGGTCGGCTTTTCTGCGTCAGTGACTTCGATGCCCTGAATGCGCAGGCTGGCGTTGAAGAAACTGGTTTCGACTTTGGCGATGTTCACTTCAGCGCCGACAGCTTTGTAACCGGCCCATTCCATGCCCTTACGCAGGTGAGAGTCGAAGAAGAAGTGGAAATACAATCCAATCACCGCACAGATGATCACAAACGGAATGATGGCTTCCCAGCGGATCGGGCCTTTTTCTTTTTTCTTTTTTACGGGTGTTGTTTCAGGTGTTGTCATGTGCTGTGTGTCCTAGCCGTAAAGGTTGTCGTAAGTGCAGTACCAGTTGTAAAGCTTGGTCGCCGTGAAGGCTTTCCAGAACTTTGTGCCTTTAAATCTTGCCACCACCGTCGCGCGATACTTCAGAATCAGCGCTTTGAAGGCAAAAAACGCAAACGGCAAAAGCAGGATGGAAACAATCATGGATCCCATCACGATGCTATTGTTGAAGCGGGTCATTGGCACCAGTGGCATGTTGTACATGGTGGTGAACAGTGGTTTCAGACTTTCGTTTTCAAGCACGGCTTTACCCAGGTGGTGAGCCGGTCCGTCAAACATGAAGGCCACGAACTTGAAAAAGAACGCCGACAGGAAGGCGGCACCAATCTGCACGCGGAAAATAAAGATAATCGCAAAGACCACAAAAGTCTGAATGGAAATAAACGGGGAAAACCCCAGGATCAGTCCCAGCGACAGGCCGGAGGCCAATTGGTTGGTTCCGGTGTCCGAGTTGAGGAGTTTTAGAAAATTAAAAATCTGCTTCAGTAAGGCCGTCATGGATTTCCTCCTGCAGGAATTTTAATAAGCATAAATGCAAGGCGGCAAGTAGAAACCCGAGGACACAAGGGGCGGTTTGTCGTAAACTGGGCCCCTATGTCACATCCCCTGGAACTTTTGATTGTTGAAACAGTTCAGTTGGGCGGCAGTCTGGTCTTTATTGCGGATCAGAATCCGGCCACATTGTCGCAATGGCAGCAGCCATTGGTGCAGGACTTTGCCGGGGAGATTCCTTTCGTCACGCGCACGGCGCAGGATCTGCGGGCACAAAAGTATGTCACACGCCCTGAAGATCTGGTTATTTTCCAGTCCAACCAAAAATCGATCCTGTCTTCCCTGGATGCCGTTCTGAATGGCCAGCGTCTGTTGGTGGGGGATGAAGTTTCGCCGGCGGAGTCCCATCAGTGGGACTATGCTTTTGCGGATTTAAGCCTGCACAAGTGGCAGTTGATTTTGCAAAGTTTAAAAGCGCACTGGGGGCAATGGTCTGCCTTGCAGGGTTTGGATGGCGAACACGGGGCAGGCTGTCTGTTCCTGGATCGCGATGATGTTGTGGTTAAGAATGTTCCCTATAACAAAGACCCCGAAGCCGTTCAGTTGCTTCCGGGAATTTGTGAATTGATTAACAGCGCTCATGCGCAGTCCTATTGGGTGGCACTGGTGACAAACCAGTCCGGTTTGGGGCGAGGCTGGATCAGTTGGTCCCAGTATCAGTCCGTGCATCAGCGCATGATGCAGCTTTTGGCCCAGCAGGGGGCGTGGATTGACGACTGTGAGTGGTCGGCGTTTATCGACGAAGCGGGCAGTCCGCGCGGCCGTTTGCTGGCGGGCCTTCGCAAACCTCGTAACGGCATGTTGCTGAAGGTGAACAACAAGCTGCGTGTGAACATGGCGAAATCTGTGATGGTCGGAGATAGTGCTTCTGATTTGAAAGCGGCTTTTGCCGCCGGGGTCGGACGTCTTTACCTGCTGGCTTCAGAGAAAACTGATAAGGAAGTCAAATCCCTGCAGGCGCATCAGTCCGCATACTCTGGTTTTAAGTTTACAGTTTTGGAAAAACTCTCGGACCTGAAGCTTTAATTTAGCCCAGGTCTTCCAGTGTGGAGGCATCCACGCGTTCTTTGATGCGCAGATAGAAGAAAGCGCCCAGCAAGCTCACTACGAAGTTGGTCACTTGGAAGGCCGTGATCACAGTTGGTCCCACCTCGGATGTGCTTCCGTTGTAGATATTAAACAGGAAATAGAAAGCCGCCTGACCCACACCAACCCCTGCCGGGGAAATTGGGATGGCTGTCGCCATATAGCCCAGTGGTGCCACCAGGAAATAGGTTTTGGCAGCCACTTCAGAATAGCCTGCGGCATTGCCGGCGATGATCAAAAACACGATCGAGCAGCCCTGGGACAGCAGGCTTAGAAGCAGCACCAGCATGAAGCGTTTTCCGTCTTTGCCATAAAGATGCATGCTTTCATAAAGCTTCATGAATTTTTCAGACAAAGGCAGTTTGTTGATCACACGCTTTAGCAGCGAGGTTTTGTAGATCTGTGGGGAAAAGATCAAAGCCAAAGCAATCACAAACGCAAAGAACAGCGCCAGAATAAACCAGAACAGCGTCGTCAGGGCCGGGATGGTCATGATGTGGTTCAGGTCATAAAGCATCACCAGCAGTGCCAATAGCACCATGGCAAACAGGCCCAGAACCCGGTCCATCAGGACGCTGGTCACGGCAATGACTTTTGATCCGGGATTGGCACGGGTGAAATAGTAAGCCTTGATGACATCGCCACCGACCCCGCCGGGCATGGCAAAGTTAAAGAACGAGCCGATCAGGCTGAGTTTGAAGACTTTCAGAGGGCCGGCATTCATTCCTTGAGAGCGAATCAGGGTGCGCCATCTTTCGCTGGCCAGGAAAAGGTTCAGCAAAACCAAAAGCAGTGCCACAGACGCCGTGGTCGGCGTCAGCAGGTTTTTAAGGGCAGAGAAGTTCAGCTTTCCGGATTGGATCAGCCAGTAAATGATGCCGGCTGAAAAAAGAATCTTAAAGGACTGAACCAAAAGCTTTTTGGTGTGTTTAACCATGGGGATTGTCTTACTTGAAATCAGCTCAGAACACTACCTCGAAGTACGGGTGTGCAAAGATTTAGGGGGCTTAAATTCGATTTGAGCAGGGCTTTTAAGCAGCTAAAAAGCCTCAGTTTTTTGACGAATTGAGCCATTGTAAGGTCTTAATTACTCAGAAACTGGCTTTGATGATATAGATTGAGGACTGATTTCGGAGGTAGTTTTGATACCGGTTATATTATCGGGAGGAAGCGGAACACGATTGTGGCCCGTATCCCGTCAGCAGATGCCCAAACAATTTTGCGACATTTTCGGGGAGCCTTTACAGACTCTGACCCTGAAAAGATGTTTGCGTATGGGAAGCCCCTGGATTGTCACCTCCAAGGCCCTGCAGACACTGACCGAACTGAATCTGAAAACCAACCAAGGCGAAGCTGTTAAGGCCAACCAAGGCGAAGCTGTTAAGGCCAACCAAGGCGAAGCCGTTAAGGTTGTCTACGAACCTGTGGGCAAAAACACCGCACCTGCCGTGGCGGCTTTGTGCAAGCTTTTACTGGATCAGGGGAAGGGCGATGAAATCGTCGGAGTCTTCCCCTCGGATCATCTGATCACCAAAGAAGATGCGTTCCTGAAGGTTGTGGAATTTGCTTCTGCAGTGGCGAAAGAAAACCGTGTGGTCACGTTGGGGATCACCCCGTCTTATCCGGAAACTGGATATGGCTATATTCAAACCAAAACGGCGAGCCTGAAAGAAAGCGGGGCGCTGAAAGCGTACTCCGTGGTGAAGTTCCATGAAAAGCCGGATCTGAAGAAAGCGGAAGAGTTTTTGGCACAAGGTGGATTCAGTTGGAATGCCGGGATCTTTGTTTTCAAAGTGTCTCATATGGCAAGCCTGTTTGAAAAACATCAGCCGGCGATGTGGGCGCAAATTTCTGCCTTGAAAGCAGATGCCTCCAATTTGGGTGATATCTACGCTCAGGTGCAAAGCATTTCCATTGACTATGCGATCATGGAAAAGCTCAGCGAATCTGAACTGGCTTGCGTGCCAGCGGACTTTGGCTGGAGTGACGTGGGCTCTTGGGATGCCGTGGCTGCTTTGCAAAAGGGGCAGGACATTATCAACGTCAAAGGAAAGGACAATTTCGTCTTTGGTGAGCCGACCAAAAATTATTCTATGATCGGCTTGGAAGACGTGATTGTCGTGGACACCAAGGACGCCTTGATGCTGGTTAAAAAAGGCCAGTCCCAGGATGTGCGCCATGTGGTTGAGACTTTGACTCAGGCAAAGTCCCCGCTGGTGAAAGAGCATGTCTTTGAATACCGCCCTTGGGGTTATTTTGAAATCCTGAAGGACACAGAGAACTTTAAGTCCAAAGTCATCCGCGTAAACCCGCATTCCCAGTTGTCCTATCAGTCGCACGCCAAACGTGAGGAACACTGGACGATCACTCAAGGGTCGGGCGAGGTGGTTCTGAATGACCAGGTGATCCCGGTGAAGGCCGGAAGTCACATTCATATTCCACTGGGTGCGAAGCATCGCATGCGCAACAACTCCAGCGAGATGCTGGAATTCGTGGAGGTTCAATTGGGAACCTACTTCGGAGAAGACGACATCGTTCGTTACCAGGACGACTATTCAAGAAATTAGATATTGGAAATTTGAGTTTGGATTTGCGAAAAAAGAAAGGGCTGCGTTTGCAGCCCTTTTTGTTTTCTAGTCTCTGGATTCTTCCAGCGGTACGGATAGAACTTCTGCGTTTCCGGTTGGCAGGCCGCTTGTGGAAGAGGCTGCGGTTGGGTTCTTACGAACGCTTTCTTCTTCCTCAGGAAGATCGATGTCTTCCTCATCCACGTGCTCTTGCACGACTTGCAGAGTGGGGTCTTTCTGTGTGCTGGCTGTCAGGTCTTTGTGATATGCGTAAACCAAACCGCCTTCTTTGAAGTTGTTCAGCATTCTTTTGATGATACCCGGAGCAACTGCCGGGCAACCCCAGCTGCGACCCAGACGGCCCTGGCTTTTTACGTAGTCTTCAGAAACGTAGTTCGCGGCGTGCACGACAATGTCGCGTTCAGCGGCGTTGCTGTTGGAAGCTTCCAGACCATACAGATTCAAAGATTCGCCGTGACCACCATAGTAAGTATTGCCGCCCAGGTACAGTCCCAGGGAAGACATCTTCGAGCCATCGATGTTCGAGAATTTCGCCGCCACGTTCACGCCAGAGCCCTTGCCGTGTGCAACAAAGTGCTTGGTCACGGCGCCAGTCTGCATGTTCATGATGTAAAGGCGTCTTTCACTGGAGGGTTTTGAGAAATCAATAATGGCGATAAAGTCCGATTTGATGGTGACCTCGCGAGTGCTCATGTAGGTCTTTTCGCGACCACGGATTTTCGCTTTCATTTTAACGGTTTTACCCGCATTGACATCCAGGAATTCGAAAGTTCTTTGCAAAGCCGGCTCAGGGACGCCTTGTTTCTTAAACATGTCGTAAATGCGCACGTCTTTGATTTTCTTGTCATACAGGCTGTCAGCATAACTTTGGATGCTGGCAAGGGTGATGATAAGGGCGGCCACAAGTTTCTTCATGCTTTCCAACTTTCAATTACGTGAGGATTCAATAATTCCACGAACTTTCCTTACAAGGCATGTGCCAGCTTTTTTGCCTGCTTTAGTGTCCTAATTTTGAGCTGAATGCGGGGGCGGTGCCGTGAAAAGTCCCCTTGTACAGAAAATCGACGCCGTTCGCCGACGTTCCGGAATAGCCCCTTTTTCCCTGCTCTTAGGCAGTTTTTGGGGTTCTGAATTGAGCTTTTTCACTGGGTGACTTTAATAATAATCAAACACGACTCTTACAAGGAGCTTATATGAAATTTGTGGTTATACTGGGTGCGATGTTGCTTTCACTGAGTGCTTTGGCGGCCAAGACCTATCAGGTGACGGGCCCGATCGTGGAGCTTTCTGATTCTCGCATCATTGTTCAAAAAGGCAGTGACCGCTGGGAGATTGAAAGAAACCCGAACACCAAAGTGACGGGTGATCTGAAGGTCGGTCAGAAGGTGACGATTGAATACACGATGGCGGCAGATACTGTGGAAGTGAAAAGCGAAGGCAAGAAAAAGTAACTTCTTGTGGTTTCTTAAAGGGCTGAAATCTAGTTGATGAATTCTTAATTCTGATGCGCTGGAATGCTGTTGTGTGAGGTGGGGAGCCTCGGATAAACCCTGATGTTGGTCAACAACAACAGGGGGTTCGCCATGGCGGCACTCAAAAAGGTTCTGATTTCAGCCTTTATTACTGGTCACATCGTGATGATGATCACAGCGGCACTGCCGGACCGCAGTGCCGTCGGGGACCGCATCCTGCAGGCCCTGTCGCCTTATCAGGTTTTCTTCGGATTGGATCAGCCCTGGAGCATGTTTGCTCCCAATCCTGCATCAGTAAATTCTTACTTAACTGCGACAATCACATTCAAAGATGGCTCGACCGAACAGTGGACCTTCCCGAGGGCTTCGCAGTTGGACAGCTGGGACCGTTTCACAGCGGGTGAACGCTATCGCAAGTATCAGCAGGATAATCTTCTGCCGATGGAAAAATCAGAACTGTGGTTTGATTTGTCCCGTTATGTGGCGCGCGAAGTGGCCAAGTTGGAACAACTGGGTCGCAAGCGTGAGTTTGAACAGCTATATTTCTATCGTCACACCAATACTGTACAGCCGCCGACCCAGGTGTTTATACCGCATGGACAGATGAGCACGGCCTACACCAGCGAAAGTGTTTTCCACTTTAAACCCACCGGAGGACCTCGTTATGAAGCTAACAACTCTCACTAGTGGATTGAATGAATTTTTCTTTAAGCCCCAGCCGGTGCATACCGTGGCGTTGCTGCGAGTATTGTTCGGAGTCGTTTTGCTGATCAATTGGTTTATGGTGTGGAACCATCTGGACACGTTCTGGGGAGTTGAAGGGATCTTCTCTTTGGAAAGCGCTTTAAAGATGGGGAGCGCCTTCCGCTTTAGTTTGTTTGAACTGTTACCACCGGATCCGCGGGTGCCGGCGCTGCTGGCCCTGGTTCATTTGGGGGCGGTGATCGGGGTGCTATTCGGGCTTTTCACCCGCACCTCCATTGCGGTGGCATTTTTCACGCTGATTTCGTTTCATAACCGCAACGTCTTTGTTCTGAACAGCTCTGACATTGTGATCCGCAATTTTCTGTTTTTGTTGTTCCTGACTCCTTGTGGGGACTGGTTGTCGGTGGATCGCTGGTGGCAGGTGCGACGGGGGCTGGCGCCGGAAGAACCGGTGGATAAAGCGCCATGGGGGCTGCGTTTGATGCAGATTCAGTTCAGTATCATTTACATTGCCACGGTGATGTTCAAAATGAAGGGGGCTTTGTGGGCGGACGGGACGGCAGTATACGTTGCGACCCGTCTGGATGAATTCGTGCGCATGCCATTGGGTTTGCTGAACAATCTGCTGGTGATCAAGTTTTTGACCTGGTCGACCTTGGCGGTGGAGCTGGCTTTGGGGACTCTGATCTGGATTCGAGAACTGCGCTACTGGGTGTTGCTGGCCGGTGTGGGTTTGCACCTGGGAATCGAGCTTTCAATGAATATTCCGATGTTTGAATGGATCATGATTATAGTGATGATCTGCATGGTGGACCCAGAAGATATGAAAGACTGGCTGACACTGGCGAAAGAGGGAAGATTGTTTTCAAGTATTTTGTCCTGGAGACCGCCGATACTGGCCAAAGTTAAATAAATAAAAAAGCCGCTGGTTGCAGCGGCTTTTTTTGTATCCTAGTTATGTTGTTGCTGGTTCGGGATGTTTTGTGCGGGACCTGCGGTATTCCTGAAGCTTTTGAATCCATCGGTCGATGTCCCGGGAATCCACCATGCTGATCATGACCACAATCATCGCCCATTCAAAAACCGGAATGGACATTGTGAACTCAATTCCCAGATGCAGGCCGACTCCAGCCAGCAGCACCCAGTAGCGCAGTTCCTTCACCCACACCAGAGTTCCCAGGGCAAATTCAACAAGCAAGGTCGACCAGGTGATGTATTTGATCAGGACCATATTGTTCAGAATTGGCAGTTCAAAACGGACAAAATCATCCAGGCGCGTGGCGATATAGACAGCGGTGCCATCAACCCAGCGGTCGCCTTTGATTTTGAATAACACCGTGGCTATATAAATGATGCAGAACTGAATCTGAATCATGCGTAAGGCCCAAGGCGCTTTTTCTGCTGGAACCTCAGGGGCTTTGCCTTTTAGGCGCAGTCGCCAGCGGTCGATGGAAAAAGCGTCACCAGACGGGGTGAACAGAAGCAGGAACAAGAAAACTCTTAAGACAGAGTCTGCACTGTTCATGATAAAACCGTTACGGTGATGAAATGAAGTCAAGGTGACAAAGGCAATTAGAATGGACATCCTTGTCCACGCGCCGAATGTCAAAGCTAGGACGGCCAGCAGATGCACGAAGGCAATTGTGGCTGTGACTTTGTACGAGTTCGGCATGTAGTCAAATAAAGAAAAACGCAGGGGATTACCGTACTGCTGCGCAGTTTGCAATGACACAATTCCATCGGGTCCAAAAAGAACTTCCAGATCCGTATATATCATCAGCCAATTGAACAGCAGAATCAGTCCCAAGCCAATTCGCAGCAGGGCGACGCTATAGACTGGTTGCGGTTTGAACAGAAACTCATCAACGCTATTGGCGATTGTTCGTAGCTTCATGGCGAATCCTTTCAAAGGTCGGGGTGTAAACGAAGATCGTTTCAATGTCGTATTTGCTGCTCAGGGTGCCATGTGGAATCAGTGGGGCCTCTGGCGGAGGAGCGACTCGGCTCTGATATCGTTTGAAGGATATTTCCTTCAGGATGCGGTTCTTGCCGGTGCTTTCGGCCTGCATCACTTCTCGAGTCACAAAGCGGGAGACATCGAACCAGACAAGCTCGTTTTGATTTGGTAGCAGGGTCTCTTGGCCTAGTAGGCGATAGCGGTCTCCGGTCAAAACTTTACGGGGGCCATTGATATTCAGAGGGCGAGGCATCTTCCAAACACCTGTGGAGCCGTCGTCGAATTTAAGGTCGGCTTCGATGAACGCATTGGTGTTCATTGGATTCGGAGCAAACATCGCCCAGGGTTGATAGAGCATAACCAGTGCTTGATAACGTTTCACAAACGACATGAAGCGTTCTCCCAATTTGCTCTGATCGGGCAGGCCGTCAACGACCATGATGCCCACATTCAGGGTGAAGAAGCTCATGATGATGATTTTTTTTGACTGATTGAATGCAAATTGCATCTTTTCTTTCAGTGTCACTGTTTTTTCTCCTGTGGAGGATCCGTCCTTAAATGATATTTGCATATGGTTCTTAACATAGAATTCTCGGAATAGTTCTTTACGCTTTTGCAAGTTTCTGAAGGTCAGCTTCCCAATTCTGCGAAGTCTGCAATGCTGATTAACATACTTTGGAAGTGTCAATTAAATGGCTGAAATTATGATTTATTTAAGTGTCAAAAATATTTTCTGCGTTCTAAAAATTCTGTCAGCTCGAAGAAAAAATTAACCGGTCGTTGTCTGTAGCGGTGGATGTCTTCCATTGCCGCGGGCGAGGGCTGCAAAAAGGAGAATGCAATGGGTGGGATGTCTGGGAAAGTGATTTTCCTGGCGGGGATGTCGATGATTGCAAACGTCGCGTTTGCAAATAAACCGACAAATAATACCGTCAAGAAAGACACGCAGGTAATTGAAGTTGGGGGCCGCGGAGGATTTGTAAATCTTAACTCTAAGGTTATTCAGGCTGTTGGGAACAACGGTAACAATGGCAACAGTGGAGTTGTCGGAAATAACGGTATTGTTGGCAGCAGCGGCAACAACGGTAACAATGGCAATAATGGACTTGCCGGAAATAACGGTATCGTTGGCAGCAGCGGTAACAACGGCAATAATGGTAATAACGGAATTGTCGGGAATAACGGTATTGTCGGTAGCAGTGGCAACAACGGCAATAACGGAAATAACGGAAATAACGGTAACAATGCCGTCCTAGGAAACAACGGGGTTCTTGGAAGTAGCGGGAACAACGGAAGTAACGGTAATAACGGTAACAACGGTAATAACGGAGTTATCGGGAACAACGGTATTGTTGGTAACAACGGCAACAACGGCAACAACGGCAATAACGGCGGCAATAACGGCAATAACGGCAATAACGGCAACAACGGAAACAACGGAAACAACGGAAACAATGGCCATAACGGTCACAACGGGCACAAAGGTACCACCACGGGATATAGCACCGGCTATACAACGGGTTATACGACGGGTTACACCACGGGCTATACCACCGGTTATACGTCAACTGGTTATACGTCTACAGGCTACTCCACTGGGTACACAACGGCGACGACTTACGGTCCGACGACCAGTGTAACGACTGCCACCACTTACAATCCTGACACGGCAACCACAGTAACGACGGCAACGTCTACTTCTGTGACTACATCCACGACAGGTGAAGTGACGACGTCTTCCAGCTCGTCCAGTTCTTCCACGTCTTCAACTTCTACTTCCACGACCGGAGAGTCCACGGCGACATCCTCCAGTTCGACTGGATTCAAAGAAGAAGAGAAAAATAAACTGCGGGCGAAATTGAAGCCTCTGTTCCACCTGAGCTTCGATTACGGTCAGTACATCGTGAATCTGACTCCGCACTTCAGAAATGTGCAACCGGCGTCCATCGTAAAGTATGACTACCGTCCAACTTCCGATACGCTGATTTACGGCGATTATCGTGACGGTTTCCAAAAAACTGTTTACGGTGCTATCGAAGTGGGTCTGGGTGCGCAGGTGCGTTTCTGGTTCGACAATGCGACAGGTTTGCGTCAGCACTTCTGGGGCTATGTCGGCGTTCTGCCAATCATGGGTAAAGAGACAGAGTCTGTTCGCTATGTGAGCACTCTGGACAAAGCCCGTAATATGGGTGGTCGCTGGTCTGTTCCAAAAGACGCCGCGGATCTGGACACGTGGGATCCAGGTGACAGCATCACTTACATCGGTCACGGTGGAATCATCTTCTCTGCAGGCGCGGGCTTCGGTCCGGTGGGTGCAGGGGTTGCAAAACTGGCGAACGGTACGTGGGAAACTTACGTGGAAAAAGTCGGTTCGGACCGTGCCTACGTAAAAATGTCCAAAGGTAAGCTGAACAGCTTCTCGATGTTCACGAATGTGTCCATCCTGACGTTGAGCTTGAGTGAGTTCAGATCTTCCGATGACGGATTCTCCTTCTTGTTCGATTTGACGACCGATACTGGCCGCAAAGCATACGAAGACGTGATCCGCGGAAACGTTTTGGCTTCAGAAACTCTGTCAGCCGACAAACCACGAAACTTGGTTGAGCGTGCTCCAGTTGTTAAGGTTGAAACATTCAGATCTGTGGCGACGGGCCGTGTTGTCAGCAAGTCTTTGGCTTTGCCAATCATTTGGGACAAAACGTACAGCAAGGGTAAGATCAACTCTTACACCACATCTGAAATGCATTTGGATCGCAACACTGCCGTTGTTCACTACGGAATCTACTCTGATTCTGAAGACAGCCGCTTCTGGTTCAAGCATAAAGAAAAAGACTTCATGTTCTATGGTGCCAAGTATTCTGTTGAAAACTGGGATAGCAAAGCGCGCATGGAAAGCATGTTTGGTACTTATTCTTATGCCTTCAAGCACGAAAGCTCCAACGGCAAACGTCTAAGATCCGGTATCTATGCTTTGGTTAAGAAAACCGGCTTGGATTCCCTGATGGTGGGCGTGCCTGATGCAGATTTGGGTTACACCGGCATTGAGTTCAACGTGAACTTCAGTGACGAAAACACCATGAGACTGATGAGAGCGGCTCAGAGCATGAGTCAGGATGCCTTCATCGACAAGTCCACGGATCAGATCTATTCCTACTTCAACGAGCGCAATGATCCTTACGATCTGTGCATGATGGATAGTGGAGCACGTCTTCCGGGTTCTTGCGTGAACGTCACGACCAAGAAAACGGCCGAGGCCGCAAGCAAAATGTACTATGCTTTGAAGACCATGTATAAAACGATGAACTCCGATCCTAAGGCGTTTGCCGCCGCTTACGGCGCATTCGGTGAAGGTATGGCAGAGAATCTGTTCACATTCCGTGCGGCGATGTCCATTGCGGGTGCGGGCACCACAATCGACTATCTGGTTGAAGGTACTCACATCAATATGTACTTCCGTGAATGGATGGTGGATGGTTCCGGACGCTGGGTGCCTGCAGTTCAATCTCCGAACTACAAAGGTCTTCCATTCCAGCCGGCAACTCGTCACTCGAAAGTGCGCGGTATGATCATCGGAAATTCCGATGCAGGAAAAATTCCGCACATGATGCCAGTCACTTTCTAACCCCGGGTTAGAGAAGTGTTCTCGCAAAAGGCCGTTGGTGAACACCAGCGGCCTTTCCTTTTTTTTCGTCGAACATTTCTGATTGATAATTACATTCTCTTTAATTGCGGATCTGTAGTTTGAATTTCCTTTTGCCAGGTTGGTAAAAAATATTTCGCACCAAAAAAACAAATTCCAATCAAGGAATGGGAAAGGGAAGTTATGAAACTCAAGGCGCTTCTTGCGGGAGTTTTGTTGGCGACAACAATGCAGGCGACTGCGAATGAATTCGATGATGGCACTGGAGAATTCGATCCACGCCCGCTTCCTCAATATTCTGAAGCAGAGCTGCAGAAGAAAATTGAGAATGAGATGGCGATCGCCTGTTCAGGCAATCTTTGTAAGATCGTCGGCCAGGACAGCAGTGGTTCCGGATGGACCGTGCAGTTTCAGGTCGGTTACGGACGCGCCAATGGGGGCGACGGGGATACCATCTACATCGGCGACTATGACAACGGCAATAACAACAGTAACGGCTACGCAAACATCACTGTGACATACAAGAACTACAAGTGCCGTTCCAATCTGCTGGTTACGCCGGCGGTATATCGTTTTGTAAATACCTACCTGTACAACATGGTGAACTCCGATGGTTCTGTGAAGAGAAACTTCTCTCCAGCGGATCAGACGGTGGTTTTGTTCTATACAACCATGCTGAACAAAGTCAGCTCATGTGGCAGCGGTCTTAACTAGAGGTCTTAAATGAATAATGCAGGGTCTATGGGCAAAACCGTGTTGATGGCAGTGATCTGGATGATGGCGATGGGTGCTGAGGCACAAACGACGGCCACCTCCCAGGCACAGTTGAATAAGTTGAGAATTACGAATCGCGCGCAATGCGCCGTAGACTCTGAGATTCCGACCGAGTCCGCTTTTATTGTGGTGGACGGGTACAATGCCGGAAAGATGGTATATTCCCTTGGTAAAAATATCGGCTCCAATGCCGAGGCGATGAGTGCCGAGGGTATGCAGCAGTTTCGGATTGCGGTGACCCGTCTTACTAAAGTGATCATGAACAAGCTGATGGCCGGACAGCTTCCGCTTCTTCCGACCAACCTTAAAACGTCATCTTTGACTGGCTATAACGCCATCGCTGAAAAATGTCAGAACAAGACCTACTGCCCCGAGCTGAATGGTTATCTTTCCAAGTTGTGGGATAATTCTGAAGGGGCGGGATTGCGCTGGGAAAGTCTTGATAAATTCAACGGCACCCACTTTATGTCGATGAAAAAGACCGACCGGGTTGCCTGCTTCTATGTAAAAAGATTCTCGGCTCTTCAGGAGCAGTTGAATTCCGTTGAAGTGGACAAGTCAGTCCTTTTGTCAGTGGCTCAAGCTGCACTGGCCAGAGAAAAGTATATCACAGACTGTGAAAGTGCTGATGCGACCCTGGATTCGCGTAACTCAATTATCCAGCTTGATTTGAAAATTCCCCGGGCGGTGGACTTCGCCTCGGTCGGATTCGATTTCTGGAATAGTGTAAAAATCTATCTTTCTTTTGCCTGGAGATATTCCAATATTCCACTTCAAGTGGCACCGGAGTACGGTCAGATGTTCCGTTCCATCGCCCTTGAAGAGTCCATTATGATGATTCCCAACGGCTGTAAAAGCATTGAGAAGCCCGAATGTGACGCCGCCACTTTGTCAATGAACAGCATTCGCGAGCTGGCCCGTCCCGACGGCAATGAAACTGAGCATCGCAAAGAAGTTCCCAAAGGCCCTGAAGACGATGTCGTCAACCGCGGCCCTCGTGATGTTAATGACGACTTCCTGGGGACACGCAGCTATGAAGATGCTTCTGACTGGGTTGAAAACTTCCGTAAGAACTATGTGACGGCGCGCGGATCCATGAAAAACCGTGTGCAAAGTGCGATTCAGTTTCTGAGCATCGTGGCGGGGGCGATGACTCCGGCAGAGCTGGGCGAGTTCGTAAAACCACTGGCTTTTGCCAAGAGTTATTCCAACCAGCACCGCGACGAACTTTACTACCTCTGCACGGAAGCCCGTCTGGCCGGGGATCAGCGCCTGGACTTTATGAAAACCGGCATTGATAAGGTTCAGCAACTGGATGTCATGCAGCGTTCTTTCCACGGCTCTCAGGTTCAGTTGGCAGATGCGACTCGATATTTTGATAAAGTCAGCGAAACAGTGGTTGCGTTCTGCGACTCCCTAGAGCGAGAGAAAATCTGGAATGTGGCTGGTTACACCGTGAACAGAAGTGGTTTCCACGCCTGGGCACGTGAACTTTTGGGTGTGGCTCCTCCGGCGACGATTGCGGCCGATATTCAGCCGATGAAGTTTGGGGCCCCGTTGCTGGTGTGGGATGCCACTCGCGCCAGTGATCCCGGGAACTCTATTTGTGCTTCGGCGATCGACTGCACCCGTCGTCTTATCAAGTCCATGGTGGATCTTTATGCTGTGGCGAAATATGCGGATGCATTCCTTCCGGTGAATTCGACAGTTTCCACTCCGGACGTCTTTAATCCTTATGCCGATTTGAAAGCATGTAAAGTTTATGATCCATGGTATCAGACCCGTCGTGCAAACAAACGCCTGATGGCTGATTTGGCTAGCACGGCCCTGTTTGGCTGGAATGCTTTGCCACTTTATTTGGATGTGGACTTCAAACCACCGAAAGTCACAAGCCTCAATGCGATGATCAAAAATGGAGCGGTGAAGTTTGATCCAAAAATCCAGAAAGAAAAAATGGAAATGGCCTTACTGGCGGACTTCGGTCCCTTGATGGGGGCGCCGTGTGCGGTGTCAATTGCACCCAACAGTGCCAAAGATTTCAGTTTCTATGCCTTCAACGGAATTTCCGTAAATTATTGTAAAATTCGCGACAATGGGACCACGATAGGTGAATCCAACGGAGGGCTGCAGACCAGTCCGACCGTCAGCAAGTCTTATTGCGGTGGTTGCTCCATTAACTTCGTAGGTGTTGCGGGGGGGGCGGCCGTTTCCACGGGTGGTCTGCCTCTGAATCCGATCAAACTGGGCGTATACCTGTTCCGCAGTATTCATCGCTATATCACTGCCAAGAAAGACAAGGTTAATATTCCTCGTCTGCAGGAAGTGGACGTAAACCGGGTCGTGGAGACCTATAAAAAGTACGGCACCATCCCGGATCACTGCGTGGATCAGTTGGCCGCCGGAGTCGGCTGCTATCAGAACGTCTGCGCCGCAAAAGCTGCTGATTACTTCGAAAGATACACAGGTAAGAAAGTGAAGCATCTCGAGCTGGAAGAGCTGACGGATGCCAACGGCAATACCACACCATCTTCTGCGGTGATCATCCAGTCTGACTATTGTAACGGCAAAGTGCGCGTCAAATACAGTTGTTCAGAGGACGGGAAGAAATTCAAAACATATGAAAAATTCGGTGGCATGTACGGCATGAGCAAAGACTGTCGTCAGACCATCGGTCACAACTTCTGGGGCTTCTAGTGAAAAAGTGGATTGGAACCATCACGACATTGATTCTGCTTCAGCCAATTTTCGCTCAAGCATTTTTGGTGGAAAGCACCTATATAAAACAACCCGGAGGCCAATATGCCAAGATGACCAAAGTCACTTGCGACACGGCATCTTCGGGGGACTGCCAAAGTCTTTGCCAGAATGCGACGGCTTGCCAACGGCCGGAGCCGTACTGTCGTAACTGTGCGGGCACAACATCGCCGTTACTGCGTCAGCTCTTCACGGAAATTTCCCGAGTGTATGCCATTTCGCGGGAAGTGAACGACCGCAAGGATCTGGTTCGGTTCCTGGGGACTGAGAAGTACGTAATGCTGGATTTAAAAAGTGTCTTTAACTACTACAGCCCGGTCGGCGGGGACGCCTTTACCAAGGAACTTCGCTTTTTCTGTGGAGAGACCGGAGAAAACACCCTGCTTGCCGTAAAGCTGGATGAAGTTCATCAGCCGGTTGCACTGAGCTACGTGCTTTGTCGCAACAATGTGGGCCAGACCTCTGCCTTTGAGGTGCAGCCTCGACAGCCAGGATTTGGTCAGCGTCCTTTGAGTGCACCACTTATTTTTAAAATGAACTGATTTATCAGTTTACTACAACAACACCCTTAAATGGGAAGGAGACAACATGAAACGTTTGTTAAAAGCGATGGCTACGACAGCCGTCACCTTGGTGGCGATGCAGGCAAACGCCATCCAGGTCAACTATAGTTTCCGAGTGAACAGCTCGGGTCCAAGCATCTATCCCTGTAACGCGGGTTTGCTGACAAAAGGCGACACCTACGGCGATAAAAAGATCTGTTACTACGAAGGCACAAACACGGCGTGTACGCCTAAGTGTGATGGCTTGGATTGCGAAGGCGGCTCTAAGCCAACACCGCAATTCATCCAGAACCTGGCTACCTGGTCCAACACACCGTTGAATACCAAGTCTGCGTGTGAAGCTGCAGGCCGTAACTGGATTAGCACGCCGACTCACGCAAGCAACGTACCTCCGGGTGTTCTTGGTTCTGAAAAAGACCAGGCCGGTCCAGGTAAATTCGTATACTGCGACATCACTTGTAAAACATCTGGTCACACGTTCAACTCTCAGGACAGAACTTGTTCCAACCCAGGTGGCGGCAACAATGGTGGCAACGGCAACACTTGCGTATGCTCCACTCAAGAAGGTCGTAAGTTCGGTAACTACGTTCATGCAAGCTGGACTAAGTGGGAAGACCGTCAAGATCCTCACACTGACAAAGTTTCCGGCATCAGCCCTTACTTCGCGACTCTATTCGGTGAAGTTGATGCGTTCGACAGAGTATTGGATAAATTGTCCTTCAACCTGGGCAGTGAAACATACAATGCGGCATACTTCGTGGATATCTGCTACCGCGGTTCTCAGATTGACTACAGCCACTACAAAGCGGCTTACAAAGTCATCGCTGAAGCTTCTTTGACAGACATCGGTCACAAGTACAACGGTAAAGGTTACAGCGACTTCGCGGACCTTGAAGTTCAAGCACACTTGATCTGTACTTCTCAGACTCAAAACTGTGAAAACGGCAACTGCAGCGACACTGATGAGCATCCAAACGGAAGCAACACTCCTCAGTTCGACAATGACATCACTGACATTGACGATCCAGTAAGCAATCACACTAAGTATCTTGCTGGTGATATCAAGGATTTGATCAGCGGCGCGAACTTCGTGCAGACGATCGATAAGAACACTCCGATCTATCTTGATAAGTACAACAAAGGTGCAGCAGCGAAATTCTGTAAAGTTCGCTACATCTTCAAGGAAAAAGACGGTCTGGGTCACTATCCTAAACTGCGCAAATGGCAAAAACACGGTGCAAACATCTGCACTCACACGAAAATCGAAATGGCAGATCTTGATGGAAACTGCCCTAACTGCAAATAGCTAATTGATATCAGAAGGAACAGATATGACTAAAATTGGTGGTTCTATGAAAAATGAGTTACGGATCTTGGGACGTCTGCTCCTTCTGATTGTATCTTTGACTATGGCAGAATCCGTTCACGCATCCGGTGGATGCGTGGCCGATACGGATGAAAAGATCGAGATTCAAATCTCCCCGGCGAACCAAAGCTGGGGAGATTACACCGGCCGACAGTTGATTCCGTCCACCCTGGTGGACAAGTGCGAAAAGGATGCGGGTCGCTTTTTAATGATCTCCTTGGGCTCGGCGTTTTGGGATACAACCAACACGGGCATTAATACCAGTATCTTTGGTGATCATGCGGCAAGAAATTGCAGTATCAATAACTCCCACGTCTTGGGAGATTTTAAGCAGGGCAGGGCCACGGCCAGTCTACTGCGTCAGTACAAGTTTATCAGATCATGCTTTGACGTCCGTGTAGTTGACGTCGGTGGTGAACCTATCATTGCCAAAGAAAATCAGGAGTTCTGCCAGGTTCGTCGTGAAGAGGA